>NZ_JBFAKV010000007.1:187968-358186 GCF_040655895.1 Streptomyces sp. NPDC050264 | reverse complement strand
GCCCCCGCCGTGCGTACGTTCCCGTACGACACGCCCTCCAACGACCCCCGCCGCACGCCCGTTCCCGCACGCCGTCGCTACTCACGCCAATCCCCGCACCGCCACGCGCCCGTTCCCGTACGACACGCCCTCCAACGACCCCCCGCCGCACGCCCGTTCCCCTACGCCGTCGCTACTCACGCCGACGCCCGCACCCCCAACGGGCCCCCGCCGTGCGTACGTCCCCCTACGCCGCTCCCCCGACAGGCCCCGCCATGCGCACGCCCCCTCAACGCCCCCGGCCGTACGCCCGCTCCCCCCAACGGTCCCCGCCGTACACCCGCTCCCCCACCCCCCTTGGGGCGCCGCCCCCCAGCGGCGCCCCTCCCTCAAATCGCCGCTACGCGCGCGTGCGGCCGCGGCGGGTCAGGGCTACCGCTCCGGCTCCTGCCACCAGGAGGGCGATCGCGCCTCCTGCGATGTAGGGGGTCGTCGAGTTGCCGCCGGTTTCCGCCAGGTCGGGCTTTGTGGTGACCGGGTGGTTCGCCTTGGCTCCCTGGGGCTCGACCTCGTCGGTGTCGTCCGCCGGCTTCGGGGAGGCGGGGGTGGTGGGCGCCTTCGGGGATTCGCAGGTGGCGCCGGCCAGGGTGACCTCGCCGTTGACCTCGGCGACGTTCAGCTTGAGCGGGTTGACGGAGACCTTGAGCTGGAGCGCGGAGGCGGCCGCGGTCGTCGAGGTCGTCGACGTGTTGGACAGGCCGAGCGACACCTCGCCGACGCCCGGGACCTTGACCTCGGTGGTGCCGCCCGCGGTCAGCGTCACCTTTTTGCCGAGGACCGTGACGGAGCCCAGCAGGTTCGATTCGGCGACCGGCTTCTTGCCGGTTTCGCACAGCGCCTTCGAGGTGACCTGGTCGACCTCGATCAGGGAGAGCAGCGGCAGGCCGGGGATGTGGACCTTGGCGTGGACGAGCTGGGTGAAGCCCTCCGCCTTCTTGGCGTCGACGGTCGCCTTCGCCTTCGCCACGTCCGCGCGGAGCACACTGAACGGGCGGTTGCCGTCGACGCCGTCCAGCTGCACGCTCAGCGCGGTCTTCTCGGCGCTGGCGGGGGCCTGCACCTCGTTCAGGGCGACCGTGAGCGGGACGTTCACGGTCTTGTTCAGGAGCGAGACGTCCAGGCCCGTGCGGAGCACGACCGCGCCGGCCTTGCCTCCGTGGTCGCCCGTCGCCGCGGCCGGGCCCGCGGTCGCGAGCACGGCGGGTCCGGCGGCGAGCACGGTCGCGACGGCCGTCGCGGCGAAGCGGCGGGCGGGCGTGCGCAGGGCGGTGGTGACAGTGGAGCTGGGCATGCTGGTGGGACCCCCAGGAGAGGACAGAAGAGGACAGGCGATGCCCGGTTCAGGGCCGCCGGGGCTCGCGCACAGGGACATGGCGCGGCACCGCCGACAGGGTGTACCGGTCATCGATGAGGGAATCTTTACGCACTGAGAGTGAACGGGCGGCAACCTGACGTGAGTTCACCCCAAAGGGGGGTTTCCGCGCATGCCTTCGAATCTTTGGGCTCGTCTGTTCCCTGAAGTCACCCTGATGTCCCCCGGGCCGGCCGTCCGCCGGCATACGCCGGTTGACAGCAGGGGCGCGGACAAGTTGTGTGCAACGAGCAGCTGCCCGCGCAGGTCACGCTGTGTCAACCCACGTACCGGCAGGGGAGTTCGATGCCGCGCAACGTCGTACTGATCACCGCCGACCAGTGGCGCGGCGACTGTCTCTCGGGCGCGGGGCACCCGGTGGTGCGTACGCCCTATCTGGATCAACTCGCGGGGCGCGGAGCCCGGTTCGACCGCGCGTACACGGCGGTGCCGTCCTGCATCCCGGCGCGGGCCGCGCTGCACACCGGGCTCGCGCAGACCTCGCACGGCCGCACCGGGTACCGGGACGGGGTGCCGTGGGAGTACCCGGTGACGCTGGCGGGCGAGTTCGGGCGGCACGGGTACCAGACGCGGGCGGTCGGGAAGCTGCACGCGTACCCGGAGCGGAATCGCATCGGGTTCGACGAAGTGACGTTGCACGACGGGTACTTGCACTTCGCCCGGGACCGGCGGACCGATCCGCGCTTCCATGACGACTATCAGGCGTGGTTCGAGCGGCAGCCCGGCGGCGGTGAGTACACGGACCACGGCCTCGACTGCAACAGTGTGGTGGCACGGCCGTGGGACCGCCCGGAGCGGCTGCATCCGACGAACTGGGTGGTCACGGAGGCGGTCGACTTCCTTTACCGGCGGGACCCGACCGCCCCCTTCCTGCTCCATCTCTCCTTCCACCGGCCGCATCCGCCGTACGATCCGCCGCGCTGGGCGTTCGAGCAGTACCTGGAGGCGCCCGATTACGAGCCGGTGGTGGGTGACTGGGCCGAGGGTCTGGAGGGGTGGCGGGACGACACCCGCGCCGATGCCAACTACGCCTCGTACGACGGCCGTACGGTCCATCGCGCGCGGGCCGGTTACTACGGCCACATGTCCCATATCGACCAGCAGATCAACCGGTTCGTGCAGGCGCTCGACGAGTTCCGGCTCGCCGACGACACCTGGATCTGCTTCACCTCGGACCACGGCGAGATGCTCGGCGAGCACCGGCTGTGGCGCAAGGCGTATCCGTACGAGGGGTCGGCGCGGGTGCCGCTGATCCTTTCGGGGCCGCGCGGGACGCTGCCCGGCGGGACCGTCGTCGGCTCCGACACGGTGGCCGAACTCCGCGATGTCATGCCTACGTTGCTGGAGTGCGCGGGCCTGCCGGTGCCGGACGGACTCGACGGGCACAGTCTGCTGCCGGTGGCCCGGGGCGGACGGCTCGCCTCGCCGCGCCCGTACCTGCACGGCGAGCACGCCCTGTTCGGGGAGTCGATGCACTGGCTGACGGACGGCCGGGCGAAGTACGTGTGGTTCTCGGGCGGCGGGCGCGAGCAGCTCTTCGACCTGGACGCCGATCCGCGGGAGCTGCACGATCTGGCGCCGGGGGCGCCGCAGGAGGTCGCCGGGTGGCGGGCGCGGCTCGTCGCCGAGCTGGCGGGGCGGCCCGAGGGGTATGTGGCGGACGGTGAACTGGTCGCGGGCAGAATGCCGTTGGAGCAGTTGCCGGGCGGCTGGGCGGACGCGGCACGAGGATGACGAAGGCGGTACGGGTGTGACGACGGCGGTGGAGGTCGCTCAGGGGCCGGCGCGGGCGCGTCGGGCGACGGCGGTGCTGGTCGCGGTGGCGGCCGGGCTCGTTCTGCTGCCGGTGCCGGTGCTGGGCTCCGGCGACGAGGCGTTCGTGGCCGGCGCCGTCGCCGGGCTCTTCGGGGGCATTCTCCTGTGGCTGACGCGGAACCTCTGCGTGAAGATCAGCGCGCCTGCGCAGGCGGACGGGAACACGCTGCGCTGCCGCACGGTGACAGGGCTCCGCACGCTGACCGTCGCGGAGGTGCGGCGCGTGACGGCGTGGCGCGAGACCCGGCGCTCGGGCCTCTTCGACACGTGCCTGGTGGTCACCGACTCGGCGGGCACCCGGATCGGCTTCTACGCGGAGGACGACGCCATGCGGCACGTGAAGCGGGCGGTGGCGGCCCAGGTGCGCCGACGGGCTTCCGGCACGTCCGCGGTCCGCTGCTCACGCCTCGCCCTCGACGCGCTCGGGGTGCGGCCGCTGTCCGGGTTCGGCCGGTTCCTGCGCTCGCTGGCGGCCTTCGGGCGGGCGATGACGTACATGGTGGCGGGGGCTGCGGTGCCGGTGGTGCTGGCGGCGGCCTGAACGCAGCGGGCCGGCCGGCTAGCCGACCACGTTCCCCCGCAGCACGATGCGGCGCGGTGCCGCCAGCACGCCCACCTCGGCGCGCGGGTCCGTCTCGTAGACGACGAGGTCGGCGGGGGCGCCCTCGTCGAGTGCCGGGCGGCCGAGCCATGCGCGGGCTCCCCAGGTGGTGGCCGAGAGCGCCTCGACCGGGGGGATGCCCGCCTTCACGAGTTCGGCGACCTCGCCCGCGACCAGACCGTGGGCGAGGGAGCCGCCCGCGTCGGTGCCTACGTAGACCGGGATTCCGGCGTCGTAGGCGGCGCGGACCGTGTCGTAGCGGCGGTCGTGGAGCCGGCGCAGGTGCGACGACCAGCGCGGGAACTTCTCCTCGCCGCCCTTCGCGAGCTGCGGGAACGTGGCGATGTTGACGAGGGTGGGGACGATCGCGACGCCCCGCTCCGCGAAGAGCGGGATGGTGTCGTCGGTGAGTCCGGTGGCGTGCTCGACGCAGTCGATGCCCGCCTCGACGAGGTCGCGCAGCGAGTCCTCGGCGAAGCAGTGGGCGGTGACGCGGGCGCCGAGCCGGTGGGCCTCGGCGATCGCCGCCTCGACGGCCTCGCGCGGCCAGCAGGCGCTGAGGTCGCCGAGGCCGCGGTCGATCCAGTCGCCGACCAGCTTGACCCAGCCGTCGCCGCGCCGGGCTTCCCGGGCGACGTACGCGACGAGGTCCTCGGGCTCGATCTCGTGGGCGTAGTTGCGGATGTAGCGGCGGGTGCGGGCGATGTGCCGGCCCGCGCGGATGATCTTCGGGAGGTCCTCGCGGTCGTCGATCCAGCGGGTGTCGGAGGGCGAGCCCGCGTCGCGCAGCAGCAGGGTGCCGTGGTCGCGGTCGGTCAGGGCCTGCTTCTCGGCGGTCTCGGCGGGGACCGGGCCGTGGGCGTCGAGGCCGACGTGGCAGTGCGCGTCGACGAGTCCCGGCAGCGCCCAGCCCCGCACCGTCGTCACGTCCAGGCCCGCGGTGACCGGGCGGTCGTAGGTGATCCGGCCGCCGATCACCCACAGTTCGTCGCGTACGTCCTCGGGTCCGGCCAGGACCCGTCCCGTCACGTGCAGCGCCCCCGATGGGCTCGGCTCACTCATGCGCGAAGCCTATGAGGGGGGTGGGTACGCTCGACAACGGCATCCCGTCCGAACCCGTGAGCGAAGAGAGCAGCACCGTGACGCATCCGTTTCTCGATCTGACCCCCCTGAGCGCGGAGCACTTCGCCTCCATCGAGGACCGCGTGGCCCGTCTCATGAACACCTCGGCCACCCAGGACGTCGTGATCATGCAAGGTGAGGCGCTGCTGCCGCTGGAGGGCGCGATCCGCGCGGCGGCGGGGCCCGGCACCGTCGCCCTCAACGTGATCACCGGCCCGTACGGGCAGACCTTCGGCGACTGGCTGCGCGACTGCGGGGCCGCCGTGCACGATCTGGCGGTCCCCTTCCACGCGGCCGTCACCGCCGATCAGGTGCGGGCGGCGTTCGCCGAGCACCCGGACATCGACTTCGTCTCGCTGGTGCACGCGGAGGCAGCGACCGGCAACACCAACCCCGTCGCCGAGATCGGCGCCGTGGTGCGGGAGCACGGTGCGCTGTTCTACCTCGACGCGGTGGCGTCCATCGCCGCCGAGCCGGTGCTCCCGGACGCGTGGGGCGTGGACCTGTGCGTGATCGGCGCCCAGAAGGCGATGGGCGGTCCTGCCGGGGTCTCCGCCGTGTCGGTGAGCGCGCGGGCCTGGGAGCGGATGGCCGCCAACCCGCAGGCGCCGCGCCACTCGTACCTGTCGCTCCTCGACTGGAAGCAGCGCTGGATCGACGGCGGCCGCAAGGCGCTGCTGCACGCTCCGGCGCAGTTGGAGATGCTCGCCCTGGAGGCGTGCGTGGAGCGGATCGAGAGCGAGGGGCTCGACGCCCTGATGGCCCGGCACGCGAGTGCCGCCGCGGCGACCCGCGCCGGGACGCTCGCTCTGGGCGGGGGGCTCCAGCCGTACGTCCATGAGGCGCGGGACGCCGCTCCGGTCGCCACGACGCTGCGCGCGCCCGCCGGGACCGACGCCCGTGAGCTGGTGGCGAAGGCCCTCGCCGGTGACCCGGTGCTGCCGCTGGTCGCGGGCGGCGGCGCGCTGGCCGCGGAGATGATCCGGGTCAACCACTACGGCCCGCAGGCCACCCGTGGTGTCGTGCAGTCCTCGCTGGCGGCCCTGGGCGGGGCGCTCGCGGAGGCCGGATTCGAGGTGGACCTGGAGGGCGCGCGCAGGGCTGTCGCGGCCGCCTGGGCATAACCCTTCCCGTCCTTCACACAGTGGCGCCGCCCTTTTCCGTTTTAGGGCGGCGCTTTTCTAATTCTTCTTTCAGGCATTCTTCAGGTAATTATTGGAACAGCTTCCAGTAGTGCTTCTGCCCGCTTTTCCGTGACGTAAACACTAAGGTTTCAACAACGGGAACCGACGTAATCCGGACGCGTGTCCGACCGGTTACATCGTTGTGACGTACTCCACACGCTTCAAATTTTGCCCGTTTTATTCACCTCAAATCGCCATATTACGCCGACGGCTCGTGCGCGTACCCACCCGCGCGCGTTAACACAGATCCCGCGATCACGTAACCCCTGCCCCAGATGCAATTCCAGAAATTGCTCGGTAAATTCAATTCGCATGACCGCCGCACAAGCGCAATTCCAGCTCGACCAGCCAAGCGTGGCCGACGGCGCCGCGATCTGGCGTATCGCACGTGACTCCAAGGTGCTCGACCTCAACTCCTCGTACAGCTATCTGCTGTGGTGCCGCGACTTCGCCGCCACCTCGGCGGTGGCCCGCGACGAGGTCGGCGAGGTGGCCGGATTCGTCACCGGCTACGTCCGGCCGGAGCGGCCGGACACCCTGGTCGTGTGGCAGATCGCCGTGGACGACACCCACCGCGGGCACGGTCTGGCCGGAGAGCTCCTGGACGGTCTGACCGCCAAGGTCGCCGCCACGCGGCAGGTCACCACCGTCGAGACGACGATCACGCCGGACAACGCGGCGTCCCAGGCGCTGTTCCTCTCCTACGCCCGCAGGCACGGGGCCGGGGTGGAGCGCCAGGTGCTGTTCGACGCCGGGCTGTTCCCCGACGACGGGCACCTGCCCGAGGAGCTGTACCGCATCGGACCGCTCGCACCGGCCGTCTAGCCGGCCCCCAAGCCCACCGTGAACCCCCCTCAACTCCCCTTTCAAGAGGAGCATTTGCTGTGACCATCACCCAGCCGGACCTGAGCGTCTTCGAGACCCTTGAGTCGGAGGTGCGCAGCTACTGCCGCGCGTGGCCCACCGTCTTCGACCGGGCCCAGGGCAGCCGCATGTACGACGAGGACGGCCACGAGTACCTGGACTTCTTCTCGGGCGCCGGCTCACTCAACTACGGCCACAACAACCCGGTGCTGAAACGCGCCCTCATCGACTACCTGGAGCGGGACGGCGTCACGCACGGCCTCGACATGTCGACGTCGGCGAAGCGCAACTTCCTGGAATCCTTCCAGAACATCATCCTGCGCCCGCGCGACCTGCCGTACAAGGTCATGTTCCCGGGCCCGACGGGCACCAACGCCGTCGAGTCCGCGCTGAAGCTGGCCCGTAAGGTCAAGGGCCGCGAGTCGATCGTGTCGTTCACGAACGCCTTCCACGGCATGTCGCTCGGCTCGCTCGCCGTCACCGGCAACGCCTTCAAGCGGGCCGGCGCCGGCATCCCGCTGGTGCACGGCACCCCGATGCCGTTCGACAACTACCTCGACGGCCGGACGCCGGACTTCATCTGGTTCGAGCGGCTGCTCGAGGACCAGGGCTCCGGCCTCAACCAGCCCGCCGCCGTGATCGTCGAGACGGTGCAGGGCGAGGGCGGCATCAACGTGGCCCGCGCCGAGTGGCTGCGCAAGCTCGCCGACGTGTGCAAGCGCTGGGACATGCTGCTCATCGTCGACGACATCCAGATGGGCTGCGGCCGTACCGGTGCCTTCTTCTCCTTCGAGGAGGCGGGCATCACACCGGACATCGTGACTGTTTCGAAGTCCATCAGCGGGTACGGACTCCCCATGTCCCTCTGCCTGTTCAAGCCGGAGCTCGATGTCTGGGAGCCGGGCGAGCACAACGGCACGTTCCGCGGCAACAACCCCGCGTTCGTGACGGCCGCCGCCGCCCTGGAGACGTACTGGACCGACGGACCGGCCATGGAGAAGCAGACACTCGCCCGCGGCCAGCAGATCAACGAGGCACTCGGCGCGCTGCGCGACGAGTTCCGCGACGACACCGTCCAGTACCGCGGACGCGGGCTGGTGTGGGGACTTGAATTCCGCGACAAGGAGCGGGCCGGAAAGGTCGCCAGGCGAGCTTTCGAACTCGGCCTGCTCATCGAGACCTCCGGCCCCCAGAGCGAGGTCGTCAAGCTGCTTCCGGCGCTGACGATCTCGCCCGAGGAGCTGGAAGAGGGGCTGCGCACGCTCACCAGGGCCGTGCGCGAGACCGCCTGACACCCCTCAGGAACGCAGAAGAGAGAGGCAGCAACTCACCGTGATTGTCCGTTCGTTCAAGGAGATCGAGAACACCGACCGGCACGTGAAATCGGCGTCCGGCACGTGGGAGAGCAAGCGCATCGTTCTCGCCAAGGAGAGGGTCGGATTCTCTCTTCACGAGACGATCCTCTACGCGGGTACGGAGACGAAGATGTGGTATGCAAACCACATCGAAGCCGTGCTCTGTGTCGAGGGCGAGGCCGAGCTCACCAACGAGGAGACCGGCGAGAAGCACTGGATCGAGCCGGGCACCATGTACCTCCTGAACGGCCATGAGCACCACACGCTGCGGCCCAAGACGGACTTCCGCTGTGTGTGCGTGTTCAACCCGCCCGTGACCGGGCGGGAGGACCACGACGAGAACGGCGTCTACCCGCTGCTGACCGAGCCCGAGGAGGCCTGATCCCCATGACCACCCTGTCTGCGGACCACGACATCGCCGATCTGTATCCGACCCGCGGGGCCGCCGAAGTGGCCACTCCGCGCGTCGACCCGGTCGTCTGGTCGCCGCCGGGGGCGCGGGGCCCGATCCGTGAATCGGACCTCGCGGGCTTCGAACGGGACGGTTTCCTCGCGATCGAGGAGCTGATCGGCCCGGACGAGATCGGTATCTATCAGGCCGAGTTGAACCGTCTCATCACCGACCCGGCGATCAAGGCCGACGAGCGCTCGATCGTCGAGAAGAAGACACAGGACGTACGGTCCGTCTTCGAGATTCACCGGATCAGCGAGGTGTTCGCGAACCTGGTGCGTGACGAGCGCATCGTGGGCCGGGCCCGCCAGATCCTCGGCTCGGACGTCTACGTCCACCAGTCGCGGATCAACGTCAAGCCCGGCTTCGGGGCGAGTGGCTTCTACTGGCACTCGGACTTCGAGACCTGGCACGCCGAGGACGGCCTGGCGAACATGCGGACGGTGTCCGTCTCCATCGCGCTGACGGAGAACTACGACACCAACGGCGGCCTCATGATCATGCCGGGTTCGCACAAGACGTTCCTGGGCTGCGCCGGTGAGACGCCGGAGGACAACTACAAGAAGTCGCTGCAGATGCAGGACGCGGGCATCCCCTCGGACGAGGCCCTCACCAAGTTCGCCGACAGCCACGGCATCAGGCTGTTCACCGGCAAGGCCGGTTCGGCGACCTGGTTCGACTGCAACGCCATGCACGGCTCGGGCGACAACATCACCCCGTACCCGCGCTCGAACGTGTTCATCGTGTTCAACAGCGTGGAGAACACGGCGGTGGAGCCGTTCGCGGCGCCCATCCGCCGCCCCGAGTTCATCGGGGCGCGGGACTTCACCCCGGTGAAGTGACGTCGTACGTACGCGCATGAGCGGGGGCGGGACCGGAAACGGCCCCGCCCCCGCTCATGCGTGCGTGCGCCTACAGCGCCGGGTAGTCCGTGTAGCCCTTCGCGTCGCCGCCGAAGAAGGAGGCGGGGTCGGGGGTGTTGTACGGCCCCTCGCCCTTCAGTCGGGCCGGCAGGTCCGGGTTGGCGAGGAACAGCGCGCCGAAGGAGACGACGTCGGCGAGGCCGTCCTCGATCAGCTTCAGGGCCGCGTGGTCGGTGGGACCCTCGGTGAGCGCGTTGAGGACGAAGGTGCCGCTGAACCGCTTGCGCAGATCCGCGGTCACGTCGCGGATGTCGGCGGCCTCCAGGACGTGGAGGTACGCGAGTCCGAGCGGATCGATCGCGTCGACCAGCGCGGCGTGCGTCTGGGCCGAGTCGCTCTCCTGCATCGAGTTGTACGGGTTGGCGGGCGAGATGCGCAGCGCGGTACGCTCCGGGCCGATCGCCTCGGCGACGGCCTTGACCGCCTCGACCGCGAACCGGATGCGGTTCTGCACGCTGCCGCCCCACTCGTCGGCGCGGAGGTTGGCACCCGAGCCGAGGAACTGGTGGATCAAGTAGCCGTTGGCGCCGTGCAGTTCGACCCCGTCGAAGCCCGCCTCGATCGCGCCGCGGGCAGCCGTGGCGTAGTCGGCGATGGTCGCGCGGATCTCGTCCGCGGTCAGCTCGCGCGGGGTGGTGAAGTCCTGCAAGCCCTCGTTCGTGAAGGCCTTCCCCTCGGGCGCCACGGCGGACGGGGCGACGGGCGCCGCTCCCCCGGGCTGCAGCGACGGGTGGCTGATCCGGCCCGCGTGCATGAGCTGGGCGAAGATCACGCCGCCCTTGGCGTGCACCGCGTCGGTGACCTGGCGCCAGGAGGTGATCTGCTCGGGGGTGTGCAGCCCCGGGGTCCAGGCGTAGCCCTGACCCACGGCCGAGGGCTGGATGCCCTCGGTGATGATCAGGCCCGCGGAGGCGCGCTGCGCGTAGTACTCGGCGGTCAGGGCGGTGGCGGTGGCGCCGTCGCCGGCCCGGCTGCGGGTCATGGGCGCCATGGCTATGCGGTTGGCGAGACGGGTGCCGGAAAGGTCGAGCGGGTCGAAGGCGGTGGTCATGGCTACTCCGTTCAACAAGGCACCGGCGACGGAACGGCAGCCGCCGGCCAAAATAATTGGTCGGCCAAGCAATCGGCCTGCAGCCACTGTAACGCATTGCTTGGCCGACCAAGGTAATCTCGTGGAGAAGCCCGGAATCAGGAGTGCCCCATGTCCTCGACCCCTGCGAACTCAGCCAACTCGGCGAACGCGCTGCCGGCCCGGACCGCCGGGTCCGCGGACCACGCCGCCTGTGGCGGCCCCGCCGACCTCACCGGGCCCGTCAGTCTGGCCCTGTCACGCGTCGCACGGCTGCACCGCACCGCGGCGGGCCGGCACCTGCGCGCGCTCGGCCTCTACCCGGGCCAGGAATTCGTGATGATGCAGCTGTGGGACAAGGGGCCGGTGCGGCAGTCGGAGCTGATCAAGGCCGTCGAGCTCGACCCCTCGACGGTCACCAAGACGCTGCAGCGCCTGGAACAGGCCGGGCATGTGCGCCGCTCCCCCGACCCGTGCGACCGGCGCGCGGTGCTCGTCGAGGCCACGGAGGAGAGCAGCGGGCTCTGGTATGACGTGGCCGGGGCGTGGGGCGCCCTGGAGGAGCAGACCCTGTCCGGCCTCTCGGCGCGTGACAGGGACGAGTTCACGCGGCTGCTCGCCCTGGTGGAGAGGAATCTCTGCACGGAGCCGGAGGCGTGCCCCAAGAGCTCCGAGTAGTCGGCGCGCGGCGCCGCGTCCGGCGGACGCGGATCACAGCCAGGCCAGCTCCGCCGCCCGGTCGAGGACGGCACGCACCGCGTCCTCGTCGCCGAGGGCGCCCATGGGGACCGTCCGCGGAGTGGCCCGGCCACCGATCAGCAGACAGAAGTCGACCGGTTCCAGGGCGAGTTCGGCGCGTACCGGTGCGCCCTCAGCGCCGAGGATCCACTCCGTGCTGCGGGTGTCGTCGGTGACGGTGAGGGCGACCGGCTCGGCCTCGGGACCCAGCGCCTGACCGAGGATACGGACGGCGAGGCGGACCAGGCGCCACAGATGCGCGGCGGGCGGCGGGGGCACCGGACGTCCCACGGCACGGCCGATGTCGTCGGCGTGGATCCAGGTCTCGAAGGCCCGGATCAGGAAGTGCTCGGCGACAGGGAGCCGCACGCCCACCAACGTGGTGGCGCGCGCGGCGATTTCGGGGTCGCGGGCGGCCGGGCTGTTGAGCAGCGCGGCCGCCTGGGCGCGCCAGGTGGCGGCGGTGGCCTGCGGGGCGCGGGCGCGCTCGTGGGCGATGACGCGGTGGGTGCGGGCCTCCCAGGCCGTGCGCCAGCCGGTGTCCCGCCCGGCCGGTACGCCGCTCGGGGTGGCCGGGGCCTGGGCCGGGAGGCCCAGGTGGGTGGCGAGGTGCTCGTCGGCGGCGACGAGATGGGCGACGGTGTCCTGCACGGTCCAGTCGTGGATCACCGGGGTGCGCCAGGCGGCGACGTCCGGGGCGGCGTCCGGTTCCGGGTCGAGTTCGGTGAGGAGGGCCCGGAGCGCGGCCACCGCGGCGGCGTAGGGCTCCGCGTGCGGCGCGGTGCGGGGCGCGGGCGGGCGGGCGGCGAGGGCGCGGGCCAGGATGCCGTCCCGGGCGCCGGGCGCGGGCGGGGCCGGGTCGCCGGCCGGGCCGTCGAGGAGCCGCACCGTCTCCCGCAGCCGCGCCGCCTCCGCCGCACACGGTTCGCACTCCGCCAAGTGCGCGGGCAGACAGCGCTGTTCGGCCGGGGTCAGGGCGTGCACGGCCCAGGCACCGAGGAGGTCACGGATCGCCGCGTGGTCGTACTCGTCGGTCGTCATCACGCGCTCCTCTCCCTGGCCGGGTCGGGCGGCTCCGCCAGCGTTTCGGCCAGCCGGTGCAGGGCCGTGCGCAGCCGGCTCTTCGCCGTGCCCTCGGGGATCCCGAGTTCCGCCGCCGCTTGACGGTACGTCCGCCCCGCGAAGTACGCCAAGTGCACCACCTGCCGTTGCGGCAGGGGGAGTTCGGCGAGGGCCGAGTGGAGCAGGAGGGCGCGCTCCCGGTCCACGACGCGTTCGTCGGGGCCGGGGTCCGGGGCCGGGATCGCGTGCAGGGCCTCGTCGTCCGCGCCGCCCGCCTTGCGGTGCCGGGCCTCGCCGCGCACCCAGTCGACGGCCCGGCGGTGCGCCAGCATGGTGAGCCAGGTGCGGAGCGTGCCGCGCCGCTCGTCGTACGCGTACGGCCGCGCCCAGAGGTGGGCGAAGACCTCCTGCGCGACGTCGTCGGCGGCGCCGGCCTGGCGGGTCACCCGGGCGGCGACGCCGCGGACGAGCCCGCCATAGGTGTCGTACGCCTCGGAGAGCGCGCTCTCGTCGCCGTAGACCAGCCGCCGGTGCAGCTCGGCGTCGGCCGTCGGTCCTGTCCCGTCCGTACGGGCCACCGGCACCACCACCTCGTAGTGCCTTCCTAGCGTCCGGCGGGCCTCGGCGCCAGGGTCCGGCCGGGTGGATCAGCGGGAGAGGGCGTCCAGCAGGCGGTCGACATCCTCGGGTGTGTTGTAGAGGTGGAAGGAGGCACGCAAGTTGCCTGCCCGGTTGGAGAGTTCGAGACCCGCTGCATGCAACTCGGGCTGTAGTACGCCGAGTTCTGGTACGGAGACGATCGGGGAGCCGGGCGCCGGGAGCGGTTCCCGGCCGAGGGACGCCAGGCCCGCGCGGAAGCGGCCGGCGAGCGCCAGGTCGTGGGCGCGGACGGCGTCGGGCCCCAACTCCTCGATCAGGGCGAGGGAGTGGCGTGCGCCCGCGTACGCGATGAGGCCCGGCGACTCGTCGAACCGGCGGGCGGACCGGGCCAGTTCGGTGACGGGGCCGTAGCAGCTGTCCCATGGTTTCTCCCCCGCGACCCAGCCGCCGAAGACGGGCGTCAGCTGCTCCGGGTCCTCGGGGCCGACGAAGAAGACCGCGCCGCGCGGGCAGGTGAGCCACTTGAAGGCGACGGCGGCCACGTAGTCGGCCGCCGCGGCGTGTTCGGCGAGCGGGAACCAGCCCGCGGCCTGCGAGGCGTCGACGTAGAGGCGGGCGTCGTGGGCGCGGGTGGCGGCGCGCAGTGCCGCCAGATCGGCGACCCGGCCGTCCGCGGACTGGGCCGCGCTCACGGCGACCAGCGCGGTGCCGGGCCGGACGGAATCGGCGAGCGCCTCCAGCGGGACGGTGCGGACCTTGAGGTCCCCGCGTACGTGGAAGGGGTTGATCGTGGAGCTGAACTCGCCCTCGGCCACCACGACTTCGGCGCCTTCGGGCAGCGACGCGGCGATCAGCCCGGTGTACACGGCGACGGACGCGCCCGTCGCCACCCGGGCCGCCGGAACCCCTACGATCCGGGCGAACGCGGCGCGGGCCTCCTCGACGTCGTTGAACAGGGAGTCGAGGGAACGGCCCCGCGCCATGGCGTCGATCGCCTCGCGCATCGCCTCCGCCGCCCGGACGGGCAGCAGCCCCGAGCTGGCGGTGTTCAGGTAGGCGGTGGCCGGGGTGTACTGCGCGCGGACGAGAGCGAGGTCCAGGGCGGGGGCGACGGGCGGGTGCTCACCGGTGGTCTGCATGGCTCCACTCTGCCCCGCCGCGGGAGGGGTCAGGCCTGGGGGACCGCGCAGCCGTCGGGGCCGCAGGCGTCGCCGCCCCCGGCGCCGTCGATCACGGTGAGCGGCGAGCGGCTGCCCCAGGCCTGGGTCAGCGCCTGGGTGAAGACCTCGGCGGGCTGGGCGCCGGAGACGCCGTACTGGCGGTCGAGCACGAAGAAGGGCACGCCGGTCGCGCCCAGCTCGGCGGCCTCGCGCTCGTCGGCGCGCACCTCGTCGGCGTACCGGTCCGGGTCGGCGAGCACCTCGCGGACCTCGGTCTCGTCGAGTCCGGCCTCGACGGCGAGCCGCACCACGTTCTCCTCGTCGGCGAAGACGGAGTCCGCCTCGGCGAAGTTCCCGCGGTACAGGGCGTCGATCATGGCGTCCTGGACGCCCTTGGCCGTGGCGAGGTGGAGCAGGCGGTGCAGGTCGAAGCTGTTGCCGTAGTCGCGGCCCTCGGTGAGGTAGGGCAGGCCGAGCGCCTCGGCCTGCTGGCCGAGGCCCCGCTCGTTGGCGGCGGCCTGGGCCTCGCTGATGCCGTACTTCTGGGCGATGTGCGGGACGACGAGGCCGGTGTCGCCCTTGGCGGCGGCCGGGTCGAGTTCGAAGGAGCGGTGCACGACCTCGACCGCGTCCTTGTGCGGGAACGCGTCGAGGGCCTGCTCGAACCGGGACTTGCCGATGTAGCAGAACGGGCAGTTGATGTCGGTCCAGATCTCGACGCGCATGGGGTCTCTCGCTCCAGTTTCGTACGGCACAGGGGGTGCCCCTGCGCCGTACGTCAACCGGATGCCGCCTCCGCTCATTCCCGGCGGCCGGAGACGGCGGCAGCCGTCAGGAACCGTCGCGCATGTCCTTCGGCCACGCCGGGCGGAACTCGATGTGGTCGTAGCGGACCTCGCAGCCCTCGCCCGTCGGTGACTGTGCGAGGAAGCCGACCTGGGCAGCCGCCGCTGACTTCTCGTCACCGAGGGAGAAGATCCGGACGAACGTCCACTTCTCGCCGTCCGTCGAGGCATGGAACGCGAAGGCGGAACCGGTGCGGCTGACCCGCAGCCACACCGTGGACCCGGGTACCACGAAGGCGTTCGCGTCGTCGGAGTGCCCGCGGGTGACGACCGTGCAGATCGTCGGCTCGTCCGGGGAGCGCTCGTAGCAGAGCTTCGCCCACTCCCGCTCCCCTACGTGGAGGTAGAGGACACCCGCGTCGAACGCCGCCGCGAAGCCGACCGTGACCCGGGCGATCAGCTGGAAGTCGCCGTCCGGCGCCCCGATCAGGCGGGGCGCGTCGGAGGCGGGTTCCAGCGCATCGCCGGTCGGCGCCACGAAGCGGTCCTGGCGGGCGTCCGCCCGGCCGGTGAGCACCCCGTCCTCGTACGACCAGTGCCCGTCGGGGCCGTGGGCGCGCAGCGGGAAGGGCAGTTCGGGCAGGTGGAGTTCGCCGTTCTCCATGTTCTCCATGGGGTCAGTTCTCCAGGCGGCCGTTGTAGCGGCGCGGCAGACCCAGCGGGTTGCCGTCGCGCAGCTCCGGGGGCAGCAGTGCCTCGGGGGTCGTCTGGTACGAGACCGGGCGCAGCCAGCGTTCGATCGCCGTGCCGCCGACCGAGGTCGAGGTGGACGTCGTCGCCGGGTACGGGCCGCCGTGGTGCTGGGCGGGGGCGACGGCGACGCCGGTCGGCCAGCCGTTGACCAGGACGCGGCCGGCGATCGGGGTCAGCTCGGCGAGGATCTCGGTGCCGCGGCCCTCGCCTGCGGCCTCCTCGGCGGAGAGCTGGACGGTGGCCGTGAGGTTGCCGGGCAGCCGCGAGAGGACGGACGTGATCTCGTCCGCCGACTCGTAGCGGGCGACCACGGTGACCGGGCCGAAGCACTCCTCCAGGAGCAGGTCGTGCGCCCCGCCCTCGACGGCGAGCTTCGTGGCCGGGACCGTGAGGAAGCCGGGGCTGACGGTGTGCTCGCCGCCCGCGCCGGGGGTCACCGGGGCGTCCACGTCCGGGAGCTGCGCCCGCTCGGCGACGCCCGCGACGAAGTTGTCCCGCATGCGGTGGTCGAGCAGGACGCCGGCCGCGGTGTCGCTGACGGCGGCCGTGAGGGTCTTGACGAGCGCGTCGCCCGCCTCGCCGCTCGGCGCGAAGACCAGGCCCGGCTTCACGCAGAACTGGCCGACGCCCAGGGTCATGGAGCCCGCCAGGCCCGTACCGATCTGCTCGGGACGCTCGGCGGCGGCCGCCTCGGTGATCACGACCGGGTTGAGGGAGCCCAGCTCGCCGTGGAACGGGATCGGCACCGGACGGGCCGCGGCCGCGTCGAAGAGCGCGCGTCCGCCGCGTACGGAACCGGTGAAGCCGGCCGCCGCGACGAGCGGGTGCCTGACCAGCTCGACGCCCGCCTCGAAGCCGTGCACGAGACCGAGCACGCCCTCGGGGACACCGTGCTGAACGGCGGCCCGGCGGATGACGGACGCGACCAGCTCGGAGGTGGCGGGGTGGTCGGGGTGCGCCTTGACGACGACGGGGCAGCCCGCGGCGAGCGCGCTCGCGGTGTCGCCGCCGGGCACGGAGAAGGCGAAGGGGAAGTTCGACGCCGAGTAGACGGCGACGACGCCCAGCGGGATCTTGTAGCGGCGCAGGTCCGGGATGGGCGGGGTCGCGGTGTCGTCGGGGTGGTCGATGACGACGCCGAGGAAGGCGCCCTCGTCGACGACCTTCGCGAACGCCCTCAACTGGAAGCCGGTACGGGCGAGTTCACCGGTGAGACGGACCGGGCCGAGCGCGGACTCCGCGTCGGCGGCCTCGACCAGGTGGTCCTTGGCCTCGTCGAGGAGGTCGGCCGCGGTGCGCAGGAAGGCGGCGCGTACGGCGCGGTCGGCGAGCGCGGGGCGGGCCGCGTGGGCCGCGCGGACCGCCTGGTCCACCTCGTCGGCCGTGGCCTCGACCGCGACCTGCTCCCGCTGCTTCCCGGTTCGGGGGTCGACACTCCAGACTGGTGCTGCTGCCACGGCGAATTCCTCCAGCTTTTCTCGCGGCTCGCCGGACGAGCCGCGAGGGTCGTTCGATATACTGAACGCTGTCTCTGATGATGAACTGTATCGAGACTATTTCTCGTCGAACGAAGGGGTCAAGGGCGATGTCGGCTGGCGAGACGGGGGCTGTTGCGGGCACTGCAACGGGGGGCGCGCAGGGTGGCGCACAGGTCAAGTCGGCGGTGCGCACGGTCGAACTGCTCGAATACTTCGCCGGACGCCCCGGCATGCACTCCCTGGCCGCGGTCCAGGAAGCGGTCGGGTACCCGAAGTCGAGCCTGTACATGCTGCTGCGCACGCTCGTCGAGCTCGGCTGGGTGGAGACGGACGCGACCGGGACGCGGTACGGGATCGGGGTGCGGGCGCTGCTCGTCGGGACGTCGTACATCGACGGCGACGAGGTGGTGGCCGCGGCGCGGCCCACGCTCGACCGGCTCTCCGACGACACCACGGAGACCATCCACCTGGCGCGGCTCGACGGCACGAACGTGGTCTACCTGGCCACCCGCCAGTCGCAGCACTACCTGCGGCCCTTCACGCGCGTGGGACGGCGGCTTCCCGCGCACTCCACGTCGCTGGGCAAGGCGCTGCTCGCCACGCACACCGACGAGCAGGTCCGCAAGATGCTCCCCGAGACACTGCCCGCGCTGACCGAGCACACGATCACCGACCGCGAGAAGCTCATCGAGGAGCTGCACGTGGTGCGGGAGCAGGGGTTCGCGGTGGACCGCGAGGAGAACACCCTGGGCCTGCGCTGCTTCGGTGTCGCCGTCCCGTACCGGACACCGGCCAGGGACGCGATCTCCTGCTCGGTGCCGGTGGCGCGGCTCACGCCCGCGCACGAGCAGACGGTGAAGGACGCGCTGTTCGACGCCAGGGACCGGCTGACGCTCGCCACGCGCCGGCTCTGACCTCTGGGCTCGTGAGAGGTTTCTGAGAAAAGCGGGCCTATTGGAACGATTCGCTCCGGGCCGCTCGTCTTACCTGCGGGATGAACAAGACGATCAGGCGCGCCTCCGTCTTCAGTCTGCTGCTCGTGTTCGCTCTGCTGGTCAGGGCGACATGGGTGCAGTTCTACGACGGTCAGGCCCTCGCGGACAACGACAAGAACCGGCGGAAGACGATCGCGCAGTACGCGTATCCGCTCGGCGACATCATCGTGGGCGGAGAGGCGGTGACGGGCTCACAGAAGACAGGTGGCGGAAGCGACCTGAAGTACAAGCGGACCTACAAGGACGGCTCCCTGTACTCGGCGGTGACCGGCTTCACCTCACAGGTGTACGGCTCGACACAGCTGGAGTCCCTGTACCAGGACGTCCTGGACGGCAGCGACAACCAGTTGAAGAACCCGGTCGACACGGTCACCGGCAAGCACGCCGACCCCGGTGACGTGGTCACGACGATCGACCCGGCCGTGCAGAAGGCCGCGGCCAAGGCGCTCGGCGACACGAAGGGCGCCGCCGTCGCGATCGACCCGGATACCGGGAAGGTCCTCGGCATGGTGTCGTCGCCCTCGTACGACCCGTCGGAGATCAGCGGCTCGGGCTCGTCGGACGCCAAGGCGTGGAAGAAGCTGTCCGCCGACGAGGACGTGCCCACCATGAACCGGGCGCTGAAGCAGGCGCTGCCGCCGGGCTCGACGTTCAAGCTGGTGGTCGCCGCGGCCGCCCTGGAGGACGGGCTGTACGCGTCGGTCGACGACAAGACCGACTCCCCGAACCCCTATCTGCTGCCCGGGACCAGCACGTATCTGAAGAACGAGAGCGCGAGCGCGCCGTGCGAGGACGCCTCCATCCGCACCGCTCTCCAGTACTCCTGCAACAACGTCTTCGGCAAGCTGGCCGTCGAGCTCGGGCAGGACAAGGTCAGGGCAATGGCCGAGAAGTTCGGCTTCAACGACGAGAAGCAGGACGTGCCCGTGCGGGCCGCCAAGAGCGTCTACCCGTCCGGCATGGACAAGGCGCAGACCGCGCTCTCCGCCATCGGCCAGTTCGACGTGACGGCCACCCCGCTGCAGATGGCGATGGTGTCCGCGACGATCGCCAACGGCGGCGAGCAGGCCTCGCCGCACATGGTCTCCGAGGTGACGAACGCAGACGGCGACACGATCAAGAGCTACCCGGACTCCGACACCGAGCGCGTCGTCAGCGCGTCGACCGCGTCGCAGCTGCAGTCGGCGATGGAGACCGTCGTGACGAAGGGCACCGGCACGAACGCACAGATCTCCGGGGCGACCGTGGGCGGCAAGACGGGTACGGCGCAGCACGGCGAGAACAACAGCCAGACGCCGTACGCCTGGTTCACCTCGTACGCGAAGGACGACTCGACCGGCAAGAAGGTCGCGGTGGCGGTGGTCGTGGAGCAGTCGAACGCGGCCCGATCCGAGGTCAGCGGCAACGGTCTGGCGGCGCCGATCGCGAAGGCGATGATGACGGCGGCGCTGAAGGATTAGCCGCGGCTAGGGCCAATGCCGTTGCGTTACGGGCGATCTTGCCCTTCGTCGCCCCAGGCTCATGAACCGCCGTGACACGGTGGACTCCTGCGGTTCTTGAGAATGTCACCAGGATGCGCGCCGCGCCTGCACTCGGGGGTGCACGCACCAAGATCGCGGCTAACGCAACGGCATTGCGGCTAGGGTCTGTTTTCACACTCCCCTCTGCCCGGCGGCGCCCGGCACGCACCCTCGCCGCACCGGGCGCAAAGCCGAGTACGCCCAGTACGCCCCGTACGAGGCCCCGCACCCGGGCCGCCCTCCGGGCGACGAGGGGAGTGTGAAGACAGGTCCTAGCGGCGGCGCCCCCTCCGGGCCACCAGCGCCCAGATCACCAGGAGGGGCACCGCCGCTCCCACCAGGGCTCCGGTGACAAAGCCCGCTCCCGTACTCGCTTCGCCGTCCGGGACGGCCACGGCGATCGCCGCCACGGTCAGCGCGAGGGCCGCCACCGCCGGCGTCACGTAGAAGCGGCGGCTGAAGAACGCGGGGCGAGCGGGGGCCACGGGCGGCGGGACGGTGAACTGCGACGCCGGGCCCGGCGTCGCCGCCTTCGGGCGCTTGTACCAGCCGTAGACGGCCCAGGTGCCGCACGGCTCCCAGCCCTCGGGAGCCGGCTTCCCGTCCAGGGCCGCACGGCCCCGGGTCACCAACTCCCTCCGATACTCCCAGCGTTGGGGCCGCTCGGGATCCCGGTGGCTGACGAAGCGGCCGAGGGCGTCGACGCGTTCGACCTCCCAGCCCTCGTCGCCGAAGCGGTCGAGGAGTGCCTCGTCCGCGTAGGTGTCGGCCGCCCAGCGCCAGGTCTCCACGTGTTCGTCGGGGGCGGCGGCCCCGTCCTTGCCCCCCGGGGCCAGTTGCCGCGCGAAGTCCTCCACCGGGCCGAACTCCTCGACGGGGTCGGCCGGCCCGGACCCGGCCAGGTGCGCCGCGAGGTCGGCGACCGTGGCCGTGACATGGTCCGGCGGCAGCCCGTGGGCGAGCAGGAGGCGGCCCAGTTCGTCGAAGTAGTCCGAGGAGCCGGGCGGGGCGTCCGTCATCGGGCTCCTCCTTTCGCCGACACCGGCACAGCGCGTGCGGCAAGCGTAGATCAGCCAGGCATGTCCGAAATCTCGCACGTCCTTCGAATCGCCGTACGCAACGCTGGTACGCTCTCGCATCCCGACCGGCCGCACAGTGAGGGAGGGATGCGCGTGAGCACCGTCGTGGACGACGACGACTCCGCCGAATTCCAGGCCTTCTTCGAACGGCACCACGCCGAACTCGCCCGACTGGCCCACCTGTTGACGGGCGAACCGGACGCCGCCGACGACCTCGCGGCGGACGCCCTGCTCGCGCTCTGGCACCGCTGGGACCGGGTCAGGAACGCCGATCACCCGGCCGCATACGCCCGCGGCGTCGTCGCCAATCTCGCCCGCACCCGGATCCGCAGCGCGGTCCGCGAGCGGCGGCGCGTGGCCCTGTTCTGGTCGGGCCGGCAGGAGCGCGCCGAGGATCCGGACGTGCCGGCCGTGGTCGACGTCCAGGGTGCGCTGCGCGAACTCCCGTTCCGCAAGCGGGCGTGCGTGGTGCTGCGGCACGCGTTCGACCTGTCGGAGAAGGACACCGCGCTCACCCTCGGGATCTCGGTGGGTACGGTGAAGAGCCAGACGTCCAAGGGCATGGCCGAGCTGGAGCGACGGCTCGGGTCGGGCGAGCGGGACGGGCCGGCGCCACGACGCGTCCGGGCGATCGGGGCGACGGCGGAGGGAGGCCGGCGGTGAACGACGAACTGCGGCGGCGGCTGCGCGAGTCCGCCGACGCGCACCGTCCCGACCGGGAGCGGATGCTCGCCCGGATCGAGCGGGGCATGTCCGGTCCGCGCGCGGCGGTACCGCAGCGGCAGGGGCCCGCCGTCGGCTGGGTGCGGATCGCCGGGGCCACCGCCGGGGTCGCCGGGGCGCTCGCCGTGGGCGGGTTCACGGTCGGCGCCGCGCTGCAGCAGGACGACGGCCCGCGGCAGAACGTCGCCGTGACACCGACGCCCACCGCGGCGCGGACGCCGACGGCGGACTCCACAGCCACCGCCACGGTCGACGGGCCACTGTGGTCGGACGGGTCCGTCGACCCCGGCTCGAACGACTACTGGGCGCAGAGCGACGTCAAGTTCAAGACGAAACGACAACTGACGGCGCTCACGGTGGAGTTGCGTGTAGCGCAGACCGGGAACGTCGCCGACACCGGCAACTGGCGGACCCTGCCCGCCGACGACTTCACGGTGTCCGTCGCCGAGCGGGGCGGGTTCCTGGTGTACCGGTGGGTCCTCAAGGACGGCCGTACGGTGCCGGCCGGGGAGTATGTGTTCGCCGGGCAGTTCGACCACGCGCGGGGCGGGCGGGACGCGGGCCGTGACAGGTACTCCGTGTCGGGGCGGACGGCGGACGGCGAACAGGCGGCCGTGGGCGGCGACTTCGCGTAACCGGCCGCCGGAAACAGGGCGGCAACCTTCGCACCGGGCCCGGCGACTACTGGGCATGACGAAGAAAGCCAATCGATCCCCCCGCAACCACCGGCGTCGCGTCACCCGCCGCAGGGCCACCCTCGGCGGGCTCGCCGCCCTGACCCTCACGGGCGCCGCCCTCGCCACGACCGGCATGCTCACCCCGGCCGGGGCCGCGACCGCCTGGCCGACGGCCACCGGCACCCAGGCCGTGAGCAGCAGCATCTCGGTCTCGGGCACCTACGACGGCAGCTACAAGCGGTTCTACGGCTCCGGTGACCTCGGCGGCGACGGCCAGGACGAGGGACAGGACCCGATCTTCAACCTGAAGGACGGCGCCACGCTGAAGAACGTCATCATCGGCTCCCCCGCCGCCGACGGCGTGCACTGTGCGGGCAGCTGCACGCTGCAGAACGTCTGGTGGGAGGATGTCGGCGAGGACGCCGCGACCTTCAAGGGCAAGTCCACCTCGTCGGTGTACACCGTGTACGGCGGCGGCGCGAAGAAGGCCGACGACAAGGTGTTCCAGTTCAACGGCGCGGGCAAGCTCGTCGTCACCAAGTTCCAGGTGTCGGACTTCGGCAAGCTGGTCCGCTCCTGCGGCAACTGCTCGACGCAGTACAAGAACCGGAACATCATCATCAACGACGTCGACGTGACCTCGCCGGGCAAGTCGATCGTCGGTATCAACTCCAACTACGGCGACACGGCCGCCCTGCGCAACGTGCGGATCCACGGCGACAGCAGCAAGAAGATCAAGCCGTGCGTCCGCTACAACGGCAACAGCACCGGCGCCGAGCCCACCGAGGTCGGCAGCGGCCCCGACGGCACGTACTGCCAGTACACCGCCTCCGACCTGACCTACGACTGAGCCGTCGCGCGGGAAGCGGGAACGGGACGCCCCGCCGGCGGGACCGGCGGGGCGTTCCCGGGCGGGCCCCGGCTAGCCGACGAAGTACGTCGGGTTCGGGAACTTGTACGTCTTGTTCGCGTAGCCGCCGTCGAGGTCGGACTGCTGGTCGCCGAAGTTGCCGACGATGTCGTAGCCGAGCGACTCGATGTGCTTGCGGGTGCCGGACTTGTACTGCACGGTCGTGCACTTCCAGGCACCGGCGGTGGCGCAGCCGCTGAGGTAGGCGGGCGGGTTGTCGGCGTTCTTCAGGAAGACGTGGCCGGCGTCGAGGTTCGTGTCGATGCCGACCTTCTTCAGGTTCTCGACGGCACCGGCGCGCTGTGACTCGCTCAGCCCCGAGTTGTAGAAGACCTCGACGCCCTTGCTCTTGGCGTACTTGATGAGGGCGGGGGTGCCGAAGACCGCCGGGCGGTCGGCCTCGGCCACGTAGGCGGCCCAGGTGGCGCTGTTGTAGACGTAGTTGGTGGAGACCTCGTAGTCGAGGCTGAGCAGCAGGGTGTCGTCGATGTCGAAGACGATCGCCGGCCTGGCGTGGTGGTGCTTCGCCTTCTGCACCGCCTTGGCGATGTCCTTCTTGGCGCCCGCCTCGACGCGGGCCAGGTCGTCGGCGTAGGCGCTGTCGGGCGCGGCCTGCCAGGTGCCGTCGGCGTCCTGGGTGGCGCCGTAGTACGTCTTGATGTCGCCGACCAGCTTGCCGATGTTGTAGGGCTCGGCCGTGGTCTTCGCGGTGGGGGCGCCGGCGCCCGCCGTGCCGGTGCCGTAGAGGGCTCCGCCGGCGAGGGCGCAGGCGGCGGCGATACCCGCGACTCTGATGGACTTCCGCATGTGTGGTGACTCCGGATCTGGCCCGCAACGGCCGTCGGTTCAGGAGGTCCCTGGTCCGCGGGCGCTTCGTGGGGGTGATCGTCCGCGCCAGGTCACCGCTTGTCTACGCGCATCACACGGATCCCGCGAGGGGCTTTATCCGATCGATACACGATTCACAAGAATCGGAATCGGGGCGCCGGGCCGGGGGCCGTTGATCCATTGCTCAGCTATGGCGGCGGCTTGACCTCGCCTTGGAGCGGCCCGCCATAGGCTCGTTGGTCGCACATGCCAACGACAAGACCGCGGAGCCGGGCGTCCGGCCCGCGCAAAGGACACCCAGTGCCTGAGCAGTTCACCGCCGCCGCCTCGACGCACGGGCCGTCCCCCGTGCTCCTCGTCGTGTTCGCATTCGGCGGCGTCGTCGCCCTCTGGGCGGGTCTGAGCTGGGCGCTCGACATACGCGGGATCACCGTCCGGCGCTCCCAGCGGATCCGGCAGCGCACCGCGGACCGCTGGGGCGGCCCGGAGCGGCTCGGCGCCCCTCCGGCGAACATGTTCGGGAGCGTGGGTTATCTGCGCTTCCTCGGCGTGATGCTGGCCTTCACCGGAATCGTCCTGCTGGTCATCGTGTACGCCCTGTGGCATCTGGGGTGACGACCCCGCGTGCCCGCGGGCGTCACTGCCTCCCTGGGGGACGCGGCCCCGCCTGGTGACGTACGTACTGCTCGATCGAACGTGCCGTGGGAAGCGTCCGGTGGTGGTATCCGGGGACGGTCGCCGGGTCCCAGCCGGTGTCGGTGCTGAATTCGCCGGGTGCCTCGGCCGCGGCGACGGCGTTCAGGTCGACGCGGCGGCCCGCGAACCAGGAGCCGGTGTCGCGGAACCGGGTGCCGCCGTAGTTCGCCACGGCCACCGCCGGGTCGGCGCCGCGGTCGTACGCGAAGACGTTGCGCTCGGAGACGATGGCGGACTCCAGGCCGATGCCGAGGGCGTATTCGGGGGCGGCACCCGTGAAGTAGTTGTTGTACGAGTGGACCTGGCCGAAGCGGACCCGCGGGGAGCGCTGCACGATGTCCTGGAACCAGTTCCGGGCGAAGGTCACCTTCAGGTGGCCCCGGTCCCGGTCGCCGCGACCGTCGCCCGAGCCGATCAGCAGCGCCTTGTCGTGGTCGGTGAACCGGCTGTCGGCGACGGTGAGGTAGTCGGAGCCGTCCTCGATGTCGAGCAGTCCGTCGTGCCGCTGGACGGGCTTTCCGTGGAAGCCGACGGGGGCTTCGCGGTCCGGGTACCGGCCGTCGGTGAACGTGCAGTGCGCCACGAGGACGCGGCTGCCGGTGATGACGGTCATGGCGTCGAAGCGGGCGTTCCAGTTGCCGCTGTCGCCGTCGTCCGGGGACCAGGTGGTGAAGTGGTCGACGGGCGCCTCCAGTCGGAGGTCGCGGACGACGATGTTGGTGCCGGTGTTGACGGTGACGAAGACGCCGAGCAGGCGGGCGCCGGTCCCGGGCACGCCTTCGACCGTCGTGTTGCTCGGCACGGTCAGCTGGATCTGCGCCTTCTCGTTGTTCGAGCCGGTCTGGCGCAGGGTGCGCTGCTGCTTGCAGTAGTCGTAGCGGGTGTCCGACCAGGTGGTGCCGTCGGGGCCGAAGCAGGACATGTAACGGCCGAGGTCGTAGCCGGGCGCGTAGTCCTGCTCGCCGAGGAGCCGGCCGCTGCCGTCCTCGGCTTCCGCGCCGGCGACGGCCCCGGCCACGCGGATGACTTTGGGGGCGGTCGGATCGCCGTGGTTGGCGAGGGCCTCTTTGAGTTCGGCGCGGGTGCGGACCGTCCAGACGGAGGCGGTGTCGGCGCCCGCGCCACCGGTGACGGTGCCACCGTCGGCGCCCGCCCAGCCTTCGACCGGCGGCGCGGCGGCGGAGGCCCGGGCGGGGACGGCGGCCGCGAGGAGCGCGGCCGAGACGAGCGCCACCAGGGCGGCGCACGTACTGCGACGGAACATGATGTGCGGGTCCTTTCGCCGGACAGCCGGGCATCGGAGGGGTACCTCACGCATAGGGCCGCCACGTGCCGAGGTAGCTCTCGCGGGTGTGCCGCACGGCCTCTTCGCGGGTGAGCTGCGGCCGGTTCGCGGGCACTGACACGACCGCGCCCGCACCGGAGTTGCGGTACTCGGCGAACCGCTGGCTCTGCCACGGGTAGGCGTCCGACATGTTCGTGTAGGGAGCGACCGCGTCGGTGCCGGGGCCCAGGCGGGTGTCGCGGACGGTGAGCATCGGGCGGGCGGTGGTGTCGGAGCTGGGCACCCACGGGCGGGCCAGCTTGTAGTAGCCGTCCGGGGCCGTGGAGCTGATCCGGGAGCGTGTGACCAGGTAGCCCCGCGGGTTGGCGCCGGCCGTGGACGGCGCGAAGACGAATCCGTACGGGGCCCCCGCGAGGTCCGTGCGGTCGAGCGTACGGAAGTGGCACTGGTCGAAGACGGCCGTGCCGCGCCCGAAGACGAAGTCCACGTCCCCTTCCACGTAGCAGTCGCGGAAGTACTGGCGGGCGAACGTGGTCAGCGCGGACGAATCCGCGTACAGGGTGTCCTGGTGGCCGAGGAAGCGGCAGCCGAAGAAGGCCGAGCGGTCGCCCATGACCTTGAGCGCGACGGCCTGGGTGCCGGTGATGTCCGGGTGGTCGGCGCGCAGCCAGTCGTTGGCGAAGGTGATGCCCCGCGCCGTGAATCCGTCGGCGCGCAGGGTCACGGTCGCCGAGCCCGTGGTGCCGTACGTGCCCGACCCGTCGGGCTTGGCGGTGCCCGCCGCGTTGTCGTACACGATGACCGTGCGGCGCGGGTCGCGGGCGGCTCCGATCCAGGTCATCCCGGTCGAGGCGAGGGCGGCGGAGACCGTCTCGCGGTAGACGCCGGGTGCGATGACGAGGGTGTGGCCGGCACCGGTCGCGGCGGTCACGGCGGCCTGCACGGTGGTGTGGTCGCCCGCGCCGTTCCGGTCGACGTACAGGGTGCGTTCGTTCAGCCGGCGCGCGGGCGAACCGTAGGGCCCGAAGGGGCGGGCCCCGGCCTCGGCGGGGGTGGCGGCGAGACCGAGCGCGAGGGCGGCTCCGGCGCCGGCGGCGAGGAACCCGCGTCGGGGCAGAGCTGGTCGAGGGTGATGCGGCGACATACCGGTGCTCCTTCAGAGGGAGGGCGGGTTACGCCCGGCCACGGGCGCGGGGCGCGGGCTACCGCGCGCGACCCCGCACCCGGACGACGACATCGAGTCAGCGGAGCCGGTCCGCTCCGGCGCCCCGCCCGACGATCCGGGACACGGCCTTCGCCGGGTCCACATGCGTGCGCAGCGTCGGCTTCCACCCGGCTCCGGGGGTCAGCGGGGTGGCCGCGTTCGCCGCGTTGTAGGCGGCGATGAGGTCGGTCCTCGCGCCGTTCACCACGTTGCCCTCGGCGGTGAGCGGGGAGTCGTTCCAGCGGTAGAGGACCGACGAGGCGGTGATGCCCTCGGGGAGCGTGAACGCGTTCTTCTCGGCGACGAGTTGGGACTTGTAGCCGATACCGAAGGAGTATCCGTAGTCGCCGTTCGCGACGTACGAGTTGTTGTAGGCGTCGACCTGCCCGAAGCGGACGCGCGGCGCGCGCTCGACGAGGTTCTTGAACAGGTTGTGGTGCAGGGTGACCCGCAGCTTGCCCTCGTCGGTGGCGGCCGCGCTGTCACTGTTGCCGATCATGAACGTCTTGTCGTGGTCCTCGAAGACGTTCCAGGACGCGGTCACGTAGTCGGCGCCCTTGACGACGTCGAGCTCGCCGTCGTGCTGCTGGAAGATCCGCCCGTAGTAGGTGGGCAGGGTCGAGTCGGGGTGGTCGCCGTCGGTAAACGTGTTGTGGTCGAGCCAGACGTGCGTGGAGTTGTAGACGACGGCCGCGTCGTACTCGGAGTTCCAGTTGCCGGTGTCGCCGTCGGTCGGGTCCCACTGCGGGAAGCAGTCGAGCGGGGACTCCATGGTGAGGCCGCGCACGATGACGTTGTCGACGCCGTTGATCTGGAGGCTGCCGCCGACGATGCCCGCGCCCTTGCCGACGCCGATGATCGTCGTGTTGGCGGGGACGGCCGCCTTGATGGCCTTGGCCTGCGCGAGGGCCGACTGGTTGCGCAGGTACTCCTGGGTGCCGGTGGTCGCCTTCTGCTGCTCCAGGTCCTCGTCGTAGCCCCACACGGCGGGGTCGTAGTCGGCGAGGTACCGGTCGAAGTCGTATCCGTCGACGGCGAACCCGGAGCAGTCCGCGCCGTCCGCGTCGAGGGTGCCCTTGACCTTGATGATCCGCGGGGCGGTGCCGCTCTCGGCGAGGGCCGCCTTGAACTCGGCCCAGGTGGTGACCGTGCGGACCCGGTCGGCGGCGGCGCCGCCCGTGGTGCCGGTCGTCGCCGAGGCCCAGCCGTCGTGCGCGGCGAGCGTCTGCCGGGCCGCGTCGCGGCCGTGCGCCTGGGCGGCACCCGTACCGGTGACGGCGAGGACGAGGGCGGTGCAGCCCACGAGTCCAGCTATGACGCGGCCATGACATCTCTGTGTGATCACTGTGCGCTCCTTGCGGGAATTCAGGCGGGATTTCGGGCGGGGCATCGGGCGGGGACCGGGCACCGGGCTCAGGCCGGGGTCGTGCCGGGCAGCCAGGTCAGGCGCGACCGCCAGCGCTCGGACAGCTCGTCGATCTCGTCGCCGAGGCGGCGCACGCCGTGCGCGGGCAGCACCCGGCGGCGCAGCAGTTCGGTGGCGACGAGCCGGGCCACGGCGATCGCGCCGGGCGGGTTGGCGTGCGTGTTGTCCTGTTCCGTGGCGGTCCAGTTGAAGTAGACCTTCGTCTCCTCGACGCCGAGCCGCTGCCACAGCGCGAGCGACAGCGCCTGGATGTCGAGGAGCGCGACGCCCTCCTGCCGGGCGAGGGCCCGCATCGCCGCCGGGTAGTCGCCGTGGGTGGGCAGCGCGTTGCCGTCGGCGTCGAACTTCCTGCGCTCGACGGAGGTGGCGAGCACCGGCCGGGCGCCCCTGGCCCGCGCCCCGTCGACGTAGAGCTTCAGGTACTCCTGGTACGTCGACCAGGGCTCGGTGTAGCGCGTGGGGTCGGCGGTCTTCTCGTCGTTGTGCGCGAACTGGATCAGCAGGAGGTCGCCACGGCGGAGCTCGGCGAGGAGCGCGGAGAGACGGCCCTCGTCGACGAAGCTCTTCGAACTGCGTCCGTTGACGGCGTGGTTGGCGACCTCGACCGACGGAGTGAGGAAGAACGGCAGGGCCATGCCCCAGCCGGTCTCCGGCGCGGCGTCCGCGTACTTCTGGGCGGCGGTGGAGTCGCCCGCGATGAACAGGGTCCGGCTGCCGTGCGGGGAGCGGGCGGCGGCCGCCGGGGGCGCGACGGCCGCGGCCAGCGGCAGTCCGGCGAGCGCGGCCAGGGTCGCTCTTCGGGTGGTCGACACGACGATGTGCCGTCCTTTCCTGGATGTACGGGAGGGTGGTGGATCCGGCGGCGGGAGCGGCGGGGCCTGGTTCATCCCGCCGCCGGACCGGTCGTTCGGGCGCGTGGCGGCCTTACTTGGCCTGCGCCTTCCACTCGTCCTGCGCCTTGTTCAGCTGCTCGGCGAGCGTGTCGAGGAACTTCTTCGCCGACTCCTTGCCGAGCATGACCTTCTGCAGGTCGTCCTCGTTGTCGGCCTTGGAGATGGTGTTCCAGTCGGGCAGGTAGTACGGCAGCTGCACGATCTTGGTCGAGCCGGAGGCCAGGGCGTCGGCGGCGAGCCGGGTCGGCTCCGACTTCTGGACCCAGGCGTCCTTGGCTGCGTCGCTGTTGGCCGGGATCTGCTTGGCCGACTCGTTCCACTTGCTGTTCTGCGCGTGGGAGGCGGCGAACTCGATGAACTTCCAGGCGGCCTGCTTGTTCTTGCTGGACTTGAAGAGGCCGAGCCCGTCGACGGGGTTGGAGACCTGGACGCGGGTGCCGTCGTCGCCGGTCGGGTTGGGCAGGCCGCGGAACTTGTCGCCGAACGCCTTCACGTGGTCGCCGTAGGAGCCCAGGTTGTGGCTGAGCATGCCGATCTGGCCGCTGTCGAACTGCGCGACCATCTTGGTGAAGTCGTTGTTGACGTCGGCGGACGGGGTGGCCTTCTTGTAGAGCCCGACGTACTTCTCCAACGCGGCGACGTTCTTGGGGTCGTTGACCGTCGTCCTGGTGTTGTTGGCGTCCCAGAACGAGGTGATGCCGCTCTGCCCGTACATCACGTCGAGGGCCTGGGCGATGGAGCCCTCGCCGCCGCGGATGGTGTAGCCGAACCGGTTCTTGCCGGTGTCGGTGAGCTTGCCCGCGGCGTCGAAGAACTTCGTCCACGTCGTCGGGGCGTCCAGTCCGGCCGTCTTGAACATGTCCGTGCGGTAGTACAGGACGCCGTTGTTGGCCGAGGTCGGGACGGTGAACATGTCCGAGCCCGAGCCGCCGGCGGCCTTCACCGACTCCAGGAAGGCGTCGTTGAGCTTGCCGTTGAGGGAGCTGGTGGCGAGGCGGTCGTCGAGCGGTTCGAGGGCGTTCTGCGCGGCGATCCCGGCCAGCATCGCGGTGCCCACGCCGCCGACGTCGGGCAGGCCGCCGCCCTGGATCGCGGTGTCGTACTTGGACTGCACGCTCTCCGCGGGGATGCCGACGTACTTCACCTTGATGTCGGGGTTCGCCTTCTCGAAGTCCTTGATGATCTCCATCCAGACGTCGCGGCGCACGGCCGTGTTGTTGTCCCAGAAGGTGATCTCGCCCTTGCCGGAACCCTCGTCGCCCTTGTCCCCGCCCGCGCCGCTGCCGTCGTCGCCGCAGGCGGTGGCGGTGAGCGCGAGGACGGTGGTCAGGGCGAGGGCGGTGCCGGTGCGGAGGGCGCGTCTGCGCGTACGGATGTTCATGATCGGCTCTCTTCTTCTGGATCCAACTGAGGGTGGTGGCCGGCGGGTGACGCCTGGCCGGTGATGCGGAAGTGCGTGAACAGGGCCGTCCCGGCGGGTCCCGGTCCGGGCGGCGCCGCCGCGAACAGGCCGAGCAGTGCGCCGACCCAGCGCCACGGCGCGGCGGCGAACACCTGGCCCGAGGGCCGGTAGCCGGCGCCGTCGCCCGTGTCGACGGAGAAGCGGCAGCGTGCCCCGTCGGCGATGTCGACGCGCAGCCGCGCCGTCCCGTCCGGCGCCGCGAGCGGGGCGGCGGCGTCGCGCTCCGCGTCGGTGACGGCCTCGGCGAAGCGGTGCGCGACGCGGGCGGTGCCGTCCTCGGCGCGCTCCAGACCGATCCAGGAGTAGGAGTCGCCGAGTACGGCGAGTCCCGCCCTGGCGCCGGGTGTTGTGCTGGTGAGCCGGAGGCCGACCTCGACGCGGGACGGCAGCAACGGCAGCCGCTGAGTGAGCAGATGCGGTACGCGGCGCAGGTCGCGCACGCCGTCCGCGGACCGCACACAGGCGAGCCGCAGCCCGTCCCCGGCGTGCGAACTGGACCAGCCGTCACGGGGGTTGGCGGTCCACTGCCACTGCCGTCCGAAGCGGCCGCCGGGGAAGTCGTCGTCGGTGGCGGGCGCGGTCACGGGCTGCGGGGGCAGCGCGGGCTTCTTGTGTACGAGCACGGGGGCGCCGTCGTCGCCGAGCACCGGCCAGCCGGACGCGTCCCAGCGCATCGGCTGCAAGTGCACGACCCGTCCGTACGGGCCGCGCTGCTGGAAGTGCAGGAACCAGTCCTCGCCGGCGCCGGTGCGCACCCAGCCGCCCTGGTGGGGGCCGTTGACGCCGGTGTCACCCTGTTCGAGGACGACGCGCTCCTCGTAGGGCCCGAAGAAGGAGCGGGAGCGGAACGCGCCCTGCCAGCCCGTCTCCACACTCCCGGCCGGGGCGAAGATCCAGTACCAGCCGTCGTGCCGGTACACCTTCGGGCCCTCGATGGTGAACCAGCCCGGGAGCAGGTCACCGTCGATCAACAGCCTTCCCTCGTCCAGGAGTTCGCGGCCGTCGGGGCTCATCCGGTGCCCGGTGAGCCGGTTCTTGACCCCGGACCGGGACCGGGCCCAGGCGTGCACGAGGAACGCCTCGCCGCTCTCCTCGTCCCACAGCGGGCAGGCGTCGATCAGGCCCTTGCCCGCCTTGAGGAGGTGCGGTGTGGTCCACGGCCCCCTGATGGAAGGGGAGTTGATCTGCAGCACGCCGTGGTCGGGGTCGCCCCAGAAGATCCAGAAGCGGCCCGCATGGTGGCGCAGCGACGGTGCCCAGACGCCGCAGTCGTGGCGGGGTGTAGCGAACGCCTCGGCGGGTTCGAGCCGGTCGAGCGCGTGCCCGACAAGGGTCCAGTTGACGAGGTCGCGGGAGTGCAGCAGCGGCAGGCCAGGGGCGCGGCCGAAGCTGGACGCCGTGAGGTAGTGGTCGTCGCCGACACGGACCACGTCGGGGTCGGACCAGTCGGCGGCCAGCACCGGGTTGCGGTAGGTCCCGTCGCCCAGGTCGCCCGTGCGCAGCGCCCCCCTCACGCGGCCACCGCCTTGCGGACCAGTGCGGCGGCGCGGGCCCGGTCGAGGCGGCCGTCGGCGACGACCGTGACGACGCGGCGCACGGCGGTGTCCCCCGCGGCGATCCGCAGCCGCGCGTCGGAGGCGAGCGAGGAGCCGACGCCCGGGTACTCCCCCGTGCGCACGAACCAGGGATCACGGCGGGTCTCGGCGGTGGCTCCGGCGAACACCAGGGTCCAGCCGTCGCCGGCCAGGGCCAGCCAGGCGGCGGCGCGACCGTGCACGGCGGACTCGCCCTCGTCGGTGGCGGTGAACACGGCGGGCGCGGCGGGTTCCTTGGGCGCGCGCCAGAAGAACCCTCCGTAGGCGGCGCCGGGGCGGCCGTTGGTGGCGGGGCTGCCGATGGTCAGCTCCTCGGCGGCCGGGTTCGTCAGCGTGAAGGTGAGGTCCAACGCCCAGGCGTCCTGCGCCAGTTGGGCGACGGCGACGGTCCGCCGCTCGCGCAGTACGAGGCAGCCGTCGGCGGTCCATTCCAGGTCCTCGACGAAGCCGTCCGGGTCGCACAGCTTGAACTCGCGGTGCCGCTGCTCGCCGTGGTTGTCCAGGGCGGTGGGTCCCTGGTCGCGGACGTAGGTGCGCCCGCCCCAGAAGTTGTACCCGGCGACGTCGGGCACGGCGACGCTCACCCCGAGGTGGTGGACGTGGTCGGCCGGGGCGAACTCGGTGACCGGGGTGCCGCCGAGCGTGCTCACCGGGTGCAGGCAGGGGCGCGGCGCGAGACGGTGCCCGACGTCGGGACGCAGTTCGTAGCGGGCGACGGGGCGGCCCGCGCAGCTCAGCGTCAGGGGTGCGGTGGCCTGTCGCACGAGGTGGGTCACGATGCTGCCTCCAGTCCTGGCCGGGCCCAGTCCGCTCCGAGCCCGGCGTATCCGGTGAGGGAGTCGGCACTGGCGGCGACGAGGGCGTCGATGCCGTGCACGACACGGCGGACGGCGTCGTCACCGGCGCCGATGCCGGGCGCGGTGCGCCACGCCCCGGCGGGCAGGGCGCGCGGGTCGGGGGCGCTGCGGATCGCTTCGACGACCCGCATGAAGGCCCCCGTCGAGGCGGGCGGGACGAGGAGTTCCGCGCCGCCGCTCAGATGGTCGAGGAGGTTCTCCAGGAGGTCCGTGCGCCCGTGCACGGTCTCCTGCGGGCCGTGTCCGGCGCGCTGCACGAGGACGCGGTCCTGCTTGTACCAGAAGGTGATGCGGCCGCGGCTGCCGTGCACGATGACGTACGGCTCGTCGGGCCGCTCGGCGCAGAGGGTCGCGGCGACGGTGACGCGGGAGCCGTGGCGTGTGGTGAGTTCGACGCAGGAGGTGTCGTCGGCCTCGATGGCGTTGGCGCGGAAGAGTTCGGTGCGGATGCCGGTGAGATCGTCGGCGCCGGTCGCGCCGTCGAGCGCGAGGGCGGTGGAGACGGCGTGCGCGAGGGGGTTGGTGAGGACGCCGTCGACGACGTCGGCCTGCCCGCCCGCGCCGTCGTCGAGGCGGCGGCGCCCGGCCCACGGCGCGCGCCGGAAGTACGCCTCGTCGCGCGCCCAGGCCCCGGCGGCGCCGATGCCGAGCGGTTCGCCGATGAGGCCGTCGCGGACGAGATCCCGTATATGGGCCACGGCGTGCGAGCCCAGCGACTGGAACCCGACCTGGCAGGCGATGCCCGCCTCGGCCACGCCCCGGGCCATCCGCTCGTACTCCGTGTACGACGGCGCGGGCGGCTTCTCCAGGAGGAGGTGCACGCCCCGCCGCGCCGCGGTCAGGGCCAGGTCGGTGTGGGTGGGGATCGGGGTGCAGATGATCGCGATCCGGGCGCCGGTCGCGTCGAGGAGCGCCCCGAAGTCGTCGCCCTGCGCGACCGGGGGGTGCTGGGCGGCGAACCCCGCCAGCTCCTCCTCGTCCAGCGGCTTCAGCTCGCACACGCCGGCGAGCGTGACGCGGCCCGCGTCGGCGAGGCGCCGCAGGTTGTTCAGGTGCCAGCGGCCGTGACCGCGCGCTCCGGCGAGGACGACGGGGAGGGGCTCCGTGGGGACCGGCCGCGTCGCGTGCGGGGCGCTCATCCCTTCACCGCCCCGGCGCTGAAGCCCGTGACGAGCCACTTCTGGATGAAGGCGAAGACGATGACGACGGGTACGGCCGCGACGACACCGCCGGCGGCGAGCGCGCCCAGGTCGACGGAGTCGGCGCCCATGAGGGTCGAGAGGCCGACGGGGATCGTCTGCTTGTCCTGGTCGGAGAGGAACATCAGGGCGAACAGGAAGTGGTTCCAGCTGTGCACGAAGGCGAAGGAGCCGACCGCGATCAGGCCCGGCCGCAGCAGCGGCAGGACGACGGCGCAGAAGGCGCGGAAGCGTCCGCAGCCGTCGACCCAGGCGGCCTCTTCCAGGGAGTACGGCACGTTCTTGATGAAGCCGCTGATGAGGATCATCGTGAGCGGCAGCTGGAAGACGGTCTCGGCGATGATGACGCTGCCGAGCGAGTTGATCATCTGCAGGTTGGCGAAGATCTGGAACAGCGGCACCAGCATCAGGGCGCCCGGGATGAACTGTGAACAGAGCAGCGCCAGCATGAAGCCCTGCTTGATCTTGAAGTTGAAGCGGGCGAGGGCGTAACCGCCGGCCAGCGCGACGACGGTGGTCATCAGCATGGAGGCGACGCCGACGAGCAGGCTGTTCTGGAAGAAGACGGCGAAGGACCGTTCGTTCCAGACCTTGTCGAAGTGCTCGAAGGTCAGCGGCCACGGCACCAGGGACGTGGAGCCGGTGGGCCGGAACGCGAACAGCAGCATCCAGTAGAACGGGATGAGCGTGAAGAGGAGGTAGACGCCGAGCGGCACGTAGATCTGCCAGCGCGGCACGTCGTCGTAGGAGCGGCCCTTCTTGGGCGGGACGGCGTCGAGCCGGTGCCGGCCGCCGGACGTGGTGGCGGCGGGTGCGGTGGTGGCGGTCAACTGGGCTTCCTTGACGGTCACTTCTCCTCGCCCCCGAACTTGCTCAGGCGCAGATAGACCATCGAGCAGAACAGGAGGATCACGAAGGCGATGGAGGTCAGCGCGGACGCGTAGCCGAAGTCGTGCGAGTCGACGGCGATGGAGGCGATGCGCAGCGGCAGGGTGGTCGTCTCACCCGCGGGCCCGCCGCCGGTGAGGGTGTAGAGCAGGTCGACGTTGTTGAACTCCCACACCGCGCGCAGCAGTGTGGACAGGATGATCGCGTCCTTCAGGTGCGGCAGCGTGATGTGCAGGAACTGCCGGAAGCGGCTGGCGCCGTCGACCTCGGCGGCCTCGTACAGGTCCTTGGAGACGGACTGCAGGTCGGCGAGGATGAGGATCGCGAAGAAGGGGACGCCGCGCCAGAGTTCGGCGGTGACGACGGCCGGGAAGACCGTCGCGGTGTCCGACAGCCAGGAGGTGCCGTACGTGCCCACGCCCATGTCGGCGAGGTAACGGGTGATACCGGTCTGGGAGTTGTAGAGCAGCATCCAGACGGCGGAGGTGAGCACGCCCGAGACGGCCCACGGCGAGAAGACCAGCGCGCGGGCCATCGCGCGGCCCACGAACGTCTGGTTGACGACGAGCGCGAGGCCGAGGCCGAGCAGCAGTTGGAGCACCACCTGCACGACGACCCATTGGAGGCTGAAGCCGAGCGTGCTCCAGAAGTCGGGGTCGTCGGTGAACGCGGTGACGAAGTTGTCCAGGCCCGCGAAGCCGTTGCGCCACGGTTTGGTGGGGTTGTAGTTCTGCAGGCTGTAGTAGAAGACGCTGATCACGGGGTACGCGATGAAGCCCAGCATCAGCAGCCCGGCGGGGGCGATCAGCAGGTAGGGGAGCCTGCGCGGGGTGGCCGACTTGCGGCGCCGGGTGGGCGGGGCTTTCGCCACGGCAGTGGCTTGGGCCATGACTGGACTCCGTTCTTCGAAGCGCTTCGCAGACGTTGTTCGGTATCTCGGCGCTGTTCGGTATCTCGGCCAATGGGGGGCGGACGGCGCGGCGGGTCAGCCCGCGTACGGATCAGGGACCTTGCCCGGCTTGGCCAGGAAGGCGAAGTCGCAGCCGGTGTCGGCCTGCGTGATCTGCTCGTTGTAGAGCGCCCCGTACCCGCGCTCGTAGCGCTCGGGCGGCGCGGTCCACTCGCAGCGGCGCCGCTCCAGCTCTTCGTCTTCTACGTTGAGTTGCAGCGCCCGGGCAGCGACGTCGAGGGTGATGCTGTCGCCGGTGCGCACCAGCGCCAGGGGCCCGCCGATATACGACTCCGGGGCGACGTGCAGCACGCACGCCCCGTAGCTCGTGCCGCTCATCCGGGCGTCGGAGATCCGCACCATGTCGCGTACGCCCTGCTTCAGCAGGTGGTCGGGGATGGGCAGCATCCCGTACTCGGGCATGCCGGGGCCGCCCTTGGGCCCGGAGTTGCGCAGTACCAGCACGCTGTCGGCGGTGATGCCCAACTCCGGGTCGTTGATGGTCCGTTGCATGGTTTTGTAGTCGTCGAAGACCACGGCGGGGCCGGTGTGCTTGAGCAGATGCGGCTCGGCGGATATGTGCTTGATGACGGCGCCGTCGGGACAGAGGTTGCCGCGCAGCACGGCGACACCGCCCTCGGGCGCGACCGGGTTCTCGCGGGTGCGGATGACGTCGTCGGCGTGCACGACGGCGTCCTCGATCTGGTCGCCGAAGCGGCCGTTGACGGTCGGCCGGTCCAGGTGGAGCAGGTCGGTGATGCGGGAGAGGAAGGCGGGCAGGCCGCCGGCGAAGTAGAAGTCCTCCATCAGATACGTCTGTCCGCCGGGCCGCACGTTCGCGAGCACCGGCACGGTGCGCGCGACGCGGTCGAAGTCGTCGAGCGTGAGGCGGACCCCGGCCCGGCCCGCCATGGCGATCAGATGGATCACGGCGTTGGTGGAGCCGCCGAGTCCGAGCACGGTGGTGACGGCGTCCTCGAAGGCCTCTTCGGTGAGGATCTCGGACGGTCTCAGCGCGGTCCGGGCGAGTTCGACGGCGCGCCGCCCGGACGCGGCGGCCATCCGCTCGTGCGCCGAGTCGACCGCGGGGATCGACGAGGCGCCGGGCAGCGTCATACCGAGCGCCTCGGCCGCCGCAGTCATCGTGGAGGCGGTCCCCATCGTCATGCAGTGGCCCGGGGAGCGGGCCAACCCGCCCTGCAGTTCCCGCAGTTCGCAGTCGGTGAGGTTGCCGGCGCGGTGCTCGTCCCAGTACTTCCACATGTCGGTGCCGGAGCCGAGGGTCTCGCCGCGCCAGTGCCCGGGGAGCATCGGCCCGGCGGGCACGAAGAGCGACGGCACGTCGGCGGAGGTGGCGCCCATGAGCAGCGCCGGGGTCGACTTGTCGCAGCCGCCGAGCAGCACGGCCGCGTCGACGGGGTAGGAGCGCAGCAGCTCCTCGGTCTCCATGGCGAGCAGGTTGCGGTAGAGCATCGGGGTCGGCTTCTGGTACGTCTCCGAGAGCGTGGAGACGGGGAACTCCAGGGGGAAGCCGCCGGCCTGCCACACGCCCCGCTTGACCGCCTCGGCGCGCTCGCGCAGATGGACGTGGCAGGGGTTGATGTCGGACCAGGTGTTGAGGACCGCGATCACCGGGCGGCCCTTGTACTCCTCTGCCTCGTACCCGAGTTGGCGCATCCGGGCGTTGTGCGACCAGGTGCGCAGGGTGCCCTCGGTGCCGTACCACTGGTGGGAGCGGAACTCCTCCGGGGTCAGTCTTGGACGGCCGGCGGTCATAGGGACCACCCCGCCGCGATACCGGCGACCTCGGCGCGCTCCGACTCGGGCAACTCCTGGCTGGGCGGGCGCACTTCACGGCGGCACAGGCCGAGCGAGGCGAGGGCCTCCTTGACGACGGTGACGTTGTTCGCGGAGGCGTCGGCGCCGCGCAGCTCCTCGAAGCGGCGGATCTGTTCCCAGACCTTCATGGCGCCCGGATAGTCACCCGATCGAAGCGCTTCGATCATGGACAGCGAGATGCCGGGTGCGACGTTCACCAGACCCGAGGTGAAGCCGGTGGCGCCGGCCGAGAAGTAGGACGGCGCGTAGGGCTCGGCGAGGCCCGCGACCCACACGAACCGGTCCAGACCCGCGTCCCGGGCGAACGCGGCGAACCGCGCGGCGTCCGGCACGGCGTACTTCACGCCGATCACGTTCGGGCAGGCCGCGCCGAGTTCGGCGAGGCGGGAGCCGGGCAGCGCGGCGCTCTTGAGGTACGGGACGACGCCGATCTCGGGCACGGCGTCGGCGATGGCGCGGTGGTAGTCGACCCAGCCGCCTTCGGAGACGTACGGGTGCACGGGCTGGTGCACCATCACCATGTGGGCGCCGAGGTCGCGGGCGTGGCGCGCCGCGTCGACGGCGGTCGGCACGTCATGGCCGACGCCGACCAGGACCGCGGACCGCTCCCCCGCCTCCGCGACGGTCAACTCGGTGACCCTGGTGCGCTCTTGCAGGGTCAGCGCGTAGAACTCGCCGGTGTTCCCGTTCGGCGTGAGCGTGCGCACCCCCGCGTCGAGCAGCCGCCGCAGCAGGCTCTTGTACGTGGCCTCGTCGACCGATCCGTCCTCGGCGAACGGGGTCACGGGGATCGCGACGACATCGGCCAGCGCGGCCCGCTGGCTCTGGAACGAGTACGGCGCTGTCATGAGTGCTGCTCACCCTCTGCTTCCCGGGCCTCGGGGAAGGCCCGCTGTACGAACGACGCGATGTGGTCCCGCAGCGCGCGCGAGGCACCCTGGGCGTCACCGGCGAGGGCGAGCTCCAGGATCTCGCGGTGCTCGGCGGCCTCGCGTTCCCAGGACGGGTGGGCGGCCCAGGCCACCGCGGAGACCAGGGCGGCCTGGTCGCGGACCTCGTCGAGCATCTTGCCGAGCAGCGGGTTGCCGCACGGGACGTAGAGAGCCCGGTGGAACTCCCGGTTGGCGAGGGAGCGTTGGGCCGTGTCGGCCGCGGTGGCGGCGCGCTCCAAGGCCTCGCGGGCGGCGTCGAGGGAGGCGCGGCGGTGCACGGTGCGGCGCAGCGCCTCCGGTTCGAGCAGCAGCCGTACGTCGTAGACCTCGCGGGCCATGTCCGCGTCCACCATGCGCACCGTGACGCCCTTGTACTGGTTCATCACGACGAGCCCGGTCCCGGCCAGCGTCTTGAGCGCCTCGCGCACCGGAGTCTTGGAGACGCCGAACTGCGCGGCGAGGTCGGTCTCCACCAGGGCCTGACCCGGTCTCAACTGCCCGGTCAGGATGCGGTTCTTGATCTCGTCCTGAACGTACTGCGTGCGGGAGGGGATCGGAGTGGGCACTGAGGTCATGCGCGCCTCTCGGGTCTGATGTCCGGCTGTTCTCGTATCTCGTATCGCGTCTCATATATGACGTACGAAGTACGACGCGTTGAAGCTAGAAGCAGCGCGGTGTTTCGTCAACGCTTCTATCAAAAGAAGTTCGGCTGACTTTTCGACCCTCAACTACCCAGTGGCGCGCGGCACTTGCCTGGTGCCGTCACGGCTTCCAGGACGGGTCGCGGCCGCTCAGGCCGATGACGCGGTCCAGGAGCGGGGCGTCGTCGGGCACGGGGACGACCGGGCCGAACAGGCCGTCGCGGCCGCCCTCGTCCGGCGCGAGCAGGTCCCGGGCGGCCCGCAGCGCCGCCTCGTCGGGGACGTACTCCTGACCGTGGCCCGGGCCACGTCCCAGCCGTGCACGACCAGTTCGTCCACGGTGACCAGTCCGGCGACGGCGCCGGGCAGGTCGAGGCCGCCCGCCTGCGTCATGCCCTGCCAGGCGGCGGGGTCCCGCCAGGTCTCGACGAGGTCGTCCAGCGCCTTGGGCAGGGCGGCCCGCCAGCCGGGGTCGAGTGCGGGGAGCGCGGAGCCGGGGTCGGTGCCCCCGGTTTCCTTGCGCCCGGCGGCGCGCAGCCCGACGGACAGGCCGAGGAGGTGGCCGAGCAGCTCGCGCACGGCGTAGTCGGGGCACGGGGTGGGCAGGTCGAGCTGGTCCTCGCGGACGCTGTGGGCGAGGCGCGCGACGATGCGGGCCTGCGGGGCGATGTCCACTGTGATGTCACTCATGGTGGAGGGACCGCCCCGCGGCCCGGAACTCATCGGTGCCGCGCGTCAGAGCCCCGCGAGCGCCCCCGCGACCGTCTCCAGGTCCGCGTCCGACGCGAGCCCCGCGTGGTAGAGCCGCAGCTGGTCCGCGCCCAGGTCACGGGCGGCGCGGGCGTCCTCGGCGAGGGTGTCGGGGCTGCCGCCCATGCCGCGCACGACGGTCAGGTTGGCGGCGACGACGCCCTTGCCCTGTGCGGCGAAGGGCCGCACCAGGCCCGCGCCGCCCGTGCACGGCACGACGACACCGTCGGCGACGGACAGGATGTGGGCCGGGTCGACGCCGACGTTGGCGCCGCAGTGGTAGGAGACCGGGTCGGCGTGCAGCAGCACCTGGAATCCGGCGGGGGCCGCTTCCCTGACCGCCACCACCGCGGCTTCCTGGAGGCTGCGGGCGGTCGCGTCGCGGTAGGCGCGGGTGGCCGTGGCCGTGTCGGCACCGAGCAGCTTCTCCACCGTGGCCCAGCCGTCGTCGTCCGCCGCTCCGCGCCAGACGGGTTCGAGGGCGGCCCGTACGGAGCGCGCCAACTCATCGGCGTCCAGGCCGTGTTGTGCGTACCCCGCGCGGCAGTCGGGGCAGAAGCACAGCGACATCAGGTACTGCCCGGCCTCGCCGAGTCCGACGCCGGCCGTCTTGTCGTGGGCGTGCAGATGGGCGAGGCCGTACCAGCCGAGCGACTCCAGTTCGGTGCCGTCGGCGCCGGGCCGGGTGGCGGCCTCGGCGGCGAGGTCGACGAGGTAGGCGCGGGTGGCTGGCTGTGCGATGCAGGGGGCCCAGGGGTAGCGGTCGCCGTAGGCGTTGCGGACCGAGGTGTCGGGGTGTTCCGCGCCGAGGCGGGAGTTGTGGGCGAGGACGACCCAGGTGTGGACGGAGAGGCCGGCCTCCGCGAGGGCGGCGGCCGCTTCCCCGTACGCGTCACCGGGAGCCCAGTCCCCGGCCGCGTACGGCTTCAACTCCCTTCCCTGCCAGCGCTGTTCGTCGGCCGGGTAGAGCACGGCGGCGTGTTCGGCGGTGACGACGCGGTGGTGCGGGTGGCGCGGGGTGAGGGCGCGGGTGGAGTGGTAGGCGGCGGCGAGGGTGACCTGCTGGACGCCGAGGCCGGCGATGCGGCGGGCGGCGTCCGGGTCGCCGACGACGTCCCAGGGGTAGACGAACGTGGAGACCTTCACTCGCCGGCTCCTTCCAGCAACGCCTGGCCGCGCTCGATGAGTTCGGTCAGCTGCTTGACGTGTTCCTCGGTGGGCTCCTGCAGCGGCGGGCGCACCCCACCGACGTCGAGCCCGCGCAACCGTACCCCGGCCTTCACCAGGGACACGGCGTAGCCCCGGCCCTGGTTGCGCAGTTCGACGAGCGGCCGGTAGAAGCCGTCGAGCAGCTTGTTCACGGTGGCGTCGTCGCCCGTGTTCAGCGCCTTGTGGAAGGCCTGCGCGATGTCGGGCGCGAAGCAGAAGACGGCGGAGGAGTAGAGGGTGATCCCGATGCCGCGGTAGGCGAGGCCGGTGAGTTCGGCGGTCGGCAGACCGTTGAAGTAGAGGAATTCCCGCGGGACTTCCGCGCGTACGGCGCTGACGATGCGCTGCATCAGGTCGAGGTCGCCGAGGCCGTCCTTGAGACCGAGGATCTTGGGGTGGCGGGCGAACGCGACGACGGTCTCCGGGGTGAAGACGGCGTTGTCGCGCTGGTAGACGATGAGGGAGAGGGAGGTCGCCTCGGCCAGCTCGGTGTAGTGCCGCAGCAGGCCTTCCTGGCCGGCCACCACGAGATAGGGCGGCATCGCCAACAGGCCGTCGGCGCCCGCCCGTTCGGCCAGGCGCGCGTACTGGACGGCGAGCGCCGTGCCGTATCCCGCGCCGGCGATGACGGGCACCCGGCCCTCGGTCGCCTCGACCGCGGCCGCGACGCAGGCCTCGAACTCCTCGGGGGCGAGCGCATGGAACTCTCCGGTGCCACAGCAGGCGAACACGGCGGCGGCCCCGGCCTCGACGCCGCGCCGCACATGGGTGCGGTAGGTGTCGAGATCGACAGCGCCGTCCGGTCCGTACGCGGTGACGGGGAAGAACAGCGGCCCACTGGGGATGCCGAGTCGAGCGGCGAGGGGGCCAAAAGCGGGCGTCGTCACGGGCTCTCCCTGAACATGTGCATGTCTCTGATCCGCGTCTACATTTCTGAACGCGCTCACCGTAAGCCGCCCCAAAGGGGACGGTCAAGCACTCGAACTCGCCCGGAACTAGCGGAACTTCCCCTTACGGATAACACCGAGCGCGCCCGTACGGGCCCGTGCGACCCTTGACGGAGCACGACGCCCCTCCTTAGCGTGTCCACGAATGTGAATGCCGCTCACACATACGGAGATCACGCGCATGCCAGTGCCGCCAGAGCCGTCAGTACCGTCATCGCCGTCATCGCCGTCAGTACCGTCGGGTCCCGCCGGGCCCCGCACGATCCTGCTCACCGGCGCCGCCGGCGGACTCGGCACCCTGATGCGGGAGCTGCTGCCCGAGCACGGCTACGACCTCCGGCTGCTCGACGTGCGCCCGGTCGCGGACGCGCCGGACGCGATCGTCGCGGACCTGAACGACACGGAGGCGCTGCGTGAAGCGGTGCGCGGTGTCGACGGAGTGCTGCACCTGGCCGGGATCTCCCTGGAGTCGACCTTCGAGAAGATCCTCGACTCGAACATCAAGGGCACCTACCACCTCTATGAGGCGGTGCGCGCGGAGGGCGAGAACCGGCCGGACGGTGTCGCCCCCCGCATCGTCTTCGCGTCGTCCAACCACGCGATCGGCTTCACGCCGCGCCCGCACACCGAGGACGGCGCCCCCGTGGTCCCGGTGGAGACGCTGCGCCGCCCCGACACGTACTACGGCCTGTCGAAGTCGTTCGGCGAGGACCTCGCGCAGTTCTACTGGGACAAGTACGGCCAGGAGACGGTGTCCGTGCGCATCGGGTCCTGCTTCAAGGAGCCGACCGACGTCCGCATGATGTCCGTGTGGATGAGCCCGGCGGACGGGGCGCGCCTGTTCCACGCGGCGCTGACCGCCGAGAACGTCGGCCACACCGTCGTCTACGGATCCTCCGCCAACACCCGCCTGTGGTGGGACCTGTCGAGCGCCCGCGCCCTCGGCTACGAGCCGCAGGACAACTCGGAGGAGTACGCGCCGAACCTGCTCGCCGAGTTCGGCCCCCTCTCCGACGAGAACCCCGCCCATCTGTACATGGGCGGCCGCTTCATCAACGACCCGCCGATCTGGCCCCACTGAACATGGCCTGATCGAACGGTCAACACGGCGGGCGGGCACCGAACGGGCCCGCCCGCCCTCTTGTCCGGGCATCCGTGCCGCCCGAACCCACATGCTCCCCGGCTCCTTCGCAGGTCCACGGCGGCCGGCCGTCTCACGTAACGGGCATGAACGGGCAGCATCAAGTCCGCAACAGACCTGGTCACCGCCGCACGACGCCGGTAGAACTTCCGGTGCGGGCCCTTCCGGGCCCGAACGGGCAGCACGGCGCGGAGGTGGCGGGATGAGCGCGGAGGAACGGCAGCGGGAGATCGTGCGCACGGCACGCCGCACCGGATCCGTCGACGTCACGGAACTAGCGACCGAGCTGGGCGTCGCCAAGGAGACCGTCCGCCGCGATCTGCGCGCCCTGGAGGACCACGGGCTGGTCCGGCGCACGCACGGCGGGGCGTACCCGGTGGAGAGCGCCGGGTTCGAGACGACGCTCGCGTTCCGTACGACGATGCACGTGCCGGAGAAGCGGCGGATCGCCACGGCCGCCGCGGATCTGCTCGGGGACGCCGAGACCGTCTTCGTCGACGAGGGGTTCACGCCGCAGCTGATCGCCGAGGCGCTCCCCCGTGACCGGCCGCTGACCGTGGTCACCGCGTCGCTGGCCACGGCAGGCGCGCTCGCCGAGGCCGACAACACCACCGTGCTGCTGCTCGGCGGCCGGGTGCGCGCGGGCACGCTCGCCACCGTCGACCACTGGACGACGAAGATGCTGGCGGGCTTCGTCCTCGACCTCGCCTACATCGGCGCGAACGGCATCTCCCGCGACCACGGCCTGACCACCCCCGATCCCGCGGTCAGCGAGGTGAAGGCACAGGCCATCAGGGCCGCGCGGCGCACGGTCTTCGCGGGCGTGCACACCAAGTTCGGCGCGGTCAGCTTCTGCCGGTTCGCGCCGGTGGGCGCGCTGGAGACGATCGTCACGGGCAGTCAGCTGCCCGCTTCCGAAGCACACCGGTACTCGCTGATGGGCCCACAGGTCATCCGCGTCTGATCCCCCGACCCCGCACCGCCATCGCACCACCTGCCGGGCACTCCCCTGCCCGAGCATGCCCTTTTCATCCCCATACGCGATAGAAGTCCAGGAGCATCCATGCGAACCCAGAGCCGACGGAGGCCACCGGGCGCCCTGCTCGCGACGGCCGCCGCAGGGACGCTGCTCATCCCCCTCCTGTCCGGCTGCTGGGCCGGCGCGGGCGGGCTCGGTACGGGCGGCGACGCCATCAACGTACTGATGGTGAACAACCCGCAGATGACCGAGTTGCAGAAACTCACCGCCCGCTACTTCACCCGCGAGACCGGCATCAAGGTGAACTTCACCGTCCTGCCGGAGAACGACGTCCGCGACAAGATCAGCCAGGACTTCGCCAACCAGGCGGGCCAGTACGACGTGGCGACGCTCAGCAACTACGAGATACCGATCTACGCCCGCAACGGCTGGCTGCACGACCTGGATCCGTACGTGAAGAAGGACACCGGCTTCGACCAGCAGGACATCCTGCAGCCCATGCGGGAATCGCTCACCGGCGACGACGGCAAGCTCTACGGGGAGCCCTTCTACGGCGAGTCGTCCTTCCTCATGTACCGCAAGGACGTGTTCGCGAAGAAGGGTCTGAAGATGCCCGCGCACCCGACCTGGCAGCAGGTCGCGGACCTCGCGGCGAAGGCCGACGGCGCGCAGTCGGGCATGAAGGGCATCTGTCTGCGCGGCCTGCCCGGCTGGGGCGAGCTGATGGCGCCGCTGACGACCGTCGTGAACACCTTCGGCGGCACCTGGTTCGACAAGGACTGGACCGCGCGCCTCGACGACAAGGGCTTCAAGGACGCCACGAAGTTCTACGTCGACCTCGTCCGCAAGCACGGCGAGGCGGGCGCCGCCCAGTCCGGCTTCGCCGAGTGCCTCAACAACCTCACCCAGGGCAAGACCGCCATGTGGTACGACGCGACCTCCGCCGCGGGCTCGCTGGAATCCGCCAACTCCCCGGTCAAGGGCAAGATCGGCTATGTGTCCGCGCCCGTCGAGAAGACGGAGAACAGCGGCTGGCTCTACACCTGGGCGTGGGGTCTGCAGAAGGCGTCCCACAACCCCGACAACGCCTGGAAGTTCATCTCCTGGGCGTCGGGCAAGGAGTACGAGAAGCTCGTCGGCGAGAAGGTCGGCTGGTCCGACGTCCCCGCCGGCAAGCGCGCCTCGACGTACGAGATCCCCGCGTACCGCTCCGAGGCCGCCGCCTTCGTGGACGTGACGCGCACCGCCATCGAGGGTGCCAGGCCGCGTGATCCGGGCGTGCAGAAACGGCCCGCGCCCGGCATCCAGTTCGTCGGCATCCCCGAGTTCACCGACCTCGGCACCAAGGTCTCCCAGGAGATCAGCGCGGCCGTCGCCGGGCGCCAGTCCGTCGACTCGGCCCTGAAGAAGTCCCAGAAACTCGCCTCCGAGATCGCGAAGGAGTACGAGGGCCGATGACCACACCGACCGCCACCCCGGCCCCCGTGGCCCGCACCCGCGCACCCGCCTCGCGGCCCGCGCCCCAGAAGCTCCGCGCCTGGGCCACCAGAGCGCCGCTCCTGCCCGCACTCGTCTTCATGATCATCGTGACCCAACTGCCGTTCGTGGCCACGCTGGTGATCTCCCTCTTCGACTGGAACGCGCTGTACCCCGACGCCCGGCACTTCACCTGGTTCGGGAACTACTCGGAGGTCCTCACCGACCCCGATCTGCGCAAGTCCGTCCTGACCACGATCGTCCTGACCGTCACGGTCGTCGTGGTGAGCCTGGTCGTCGGGCTCGGTCTGGCACTGCTCCTGGACCGCAAGTTCAAGGGGCGCGGCCTGGTCCGTACGCTCCTGATCGCGCCGTTCCTGGTGGTACCGGTGGCGGCGGCCCTGCTCTGGAAGCACGTCCTCTACAACCCCGAATACGGCCTTCTCAACGGCCTGTTGCACTACGTCGGCGGTCCGCAGCCCGACTGGATCTCCAACACCCCGCTGATCGCGGTCGAGGTGGCGCTGATCTGGCAGTGGACCCCGTTCATGATGCTGATCCTGCTCGCCGGACTGCAGTCGCGCTCCCCCGAACTCATCGAGGCGGCCCGGATGGACGGCGCGGGTCCCTGGCAGGTCTTCCGCCACCTCACGCTGCCGCATCTGCGCCGCTACCTCGAACTCGGCGCGCTCCTCGGCTCGATCTACATCGTGCAGAACTTCGACGCGGTCTTCACGCTCACCTCCGGCGGCCTGGGCACCGCGAACCTGCCCTACACCGTCTACCAGAGCTTCTACCAGGCCCACGAGAACGGCCTCGCCTCGGCCGCCGGCGTCCTGGTCGTCATCGGTTCGATCATCATCGCGACCTTCGCGCTGCGCGTCGTGTCGTCACTGTTCCGCGAGGAGGGGTCGCGCTGATGACTCTCTCGGCGTTCTTCAAGAGCAAGGGACTCGGCCTCGTCGCCTGGCTGGCCGGCATCGTCTTCTTCCTGCCCATCGCGTGGATGGTGCTGACGTCCTTCCACTCGGAGGAGGACGCGGCGACCAACCCGCCGTCCTTCGCCGCCTCGCTCACCCTCGACGGCTACCGCGACTTCTTCGGCGCGGGCGGCGGCGCGAGCCCCTGGCCCGCGCTCATCAACTCGACGGTGGCCTCGCTCGCCTCGACGCTCTTCGTCCTGGTCCTCGCCCTCCCGGCGGCGTACGCCCTGTCGATCCGCCCGGTGAAGAAGTGGACGGACGTCCTGTTCTTCTTCCTCTCCACGAAGATGCTCCCCGTGGTGGCGGGCCTGCTCCCCATCTACCTCTTCGCGAAGAACACGGACTTCCTCGACAACATCTGGCTGCTCGTCATCCTCTACACCTCGATGAACCTGCCGATCGCGGTGTGGATGATGCACTCGTTCCTCGCGGAGGTGCCGATCGCGGTCATCGAGGCCGCCCAGATCGACGGCGCGCGCCTGCCCACGGTCCTCACCCGGGTGGTGGCCCCGATCGCGCTGCCCGGCATCGCGGCGACCGCGCTCATCTGCTTCATCTTCAGCTGGAACGAACTCCTCTTCGCGCGGGTGCTCACGGGCGTCGTCGCCCAGACCGCGCCCGTCTTCCTGACCGGCTTCATCACCAGCCAGGGCCTGTTCCTGGCGAAGGTGTGCGCCGCGTCGCTCGTGATCTCCCTGCCGGTGCTCGCCGCAGGGTTCGCCGCCCAGGACAAGCTGGTCCAGGGCCTGTCGTTGGGAGCTGTGAAATGAAGGCCGCGATCGTCGAGTCAGTGGGCAAGGTCGTCGTCGGCGAGGTGCCCGACCCCACGCCGGGCCCCCGGGACGTCGTCGTGGAGGTGGCGGCCTGCGGCCTGTGCGGCACGGATCTGCACATCCGGCAGGGCGAGTTCGCCCCTACGCTGCCGGTGGTGCCGGGCCACGAGTTCGCCGGCACGGTGGCCGAGGTCGGCAGCGCCGTCACGGAGGTGCGGGTCGGTGACCGTGTCGCCGTCGACCCCTCACTGCACTGCCACGAGTGCCGCTTCTGCCGCGCCGGACGCGGCAACCTCTGTGAGCGCTGGGCGGCGATCGGCGTGACCACGGCGGGCGGCGCGGCCCAGTACGCGCTGGCCCCCGTCGCCAACTGCGTCCGCCTCCCCGACCACGTACGCACCCAGGACGCGGCCCTCATCGAACCGCTGTCCTGCGCGGTGCGGGGCTATGACGTGCTGCAGTCGCGCCTCGGCTCGCACGTCCTGATCTACGGCTCGGGGACGATGGGCCTGATGATGCTGGAGCTGGCCAAGCGCACCGGCGCGGCGAGCGTCGACGTGGTGGACCTGAACGCGGAGCGCCTCGCGACGGCCCGGCGCCTGGGTGTCTCGGCGTCCGCCGCCGGGCCGGACGAGCTCGACCGCCCCGAGGGCTGGGACGTGGTGATCGACGCGACGGGCAACGCGGCGGCGATCCAGGACGGCCTCGGCCGGGTCGCCAAGGCGGGCACGTTCCTGCAGTTCGGCGTCGCGGACTACGCGACCCGCGTGACGATCGACCCGTACCGCATCTACAACCAGGAGATCACCATCACCGGTTCGATGGCGGTCCTGCACAGCTACGAGCGGGCGGCGGAGCTGTTCGCGGGCGGGGTCCTCGACCCGGACGTCTTCATCAGCGACCGGCTGCCTCTGGACGCGTACCCGGAGGCGCTCGACCAGTTCGCGTCCGGTGTGGGCCGCAAGATCGTCGTCGTGCCGTAATTCGGTGTCGGCCCCGGCACGGTCGGGCCTATTCTCCCGACCGTGCCGAGACCACAGGGATTCAGTTACACGCAGCGCGCCGACGGCAGCGTCACGATCAGCCACGCGGGACGCGACGCCGGGGTGCTGCGGGGTGCGCGGGCGGAGCGGTTCCTGGCCGAAGTGACGTCAGGGGACGCCCAGTTGGTCATGGCCCGCTGGACCGGCAACTACCGCCGGGGCAACGAACGCCGAGCCCGCGCCCACCCGCGCAACCAGCACTGACGAAGCGCCGCAGCAGGGTCAGAGCGCCTGCGCCGCCGGCTTCACCATGCCGCGTACCGTGCGCGACTTCACGAAGTCGCCCAGCGCCGTCATCTCCCACTCGCCCGAGAACTGCTTGATGAGCTTCGCCATCATCACGCCGGTCTGCGGCTCCGCGCTCGTCAGGTCGAAGCGGACCAGCTCCTCGCCGGACGCCGCGTCGATGAGGCGGCAGTACGCCTTGGCGACCTCGGTGAACTTCTGGCCCGAGAACGAGTTCACCGTGAAGACCAGGCCCGTGACGTCCTGCGGCAGGCGGCCCAGGTCGACGACGATCACCTCGTCGTCGCCCGCGCCCTCGCCCGTGAGGTTGTCACCGGAGTGCTTGATCGCGCCGTTCACGATCGAGAGCTTGCCGAAGTAGCAGCTGTCGACGTGATTGCGCTGCGGCCCGTACGCGATGACCGAGGCGTCCAGGTCGATGTCCTTGCCGCGGAAGGCGGGCTCCCAGCCGAGACCCATCTTGACCTGGCTCAGCAGCGGCTTGCCGCCCTTGACCAGGGACACCGTCTGGTTCTTCTGGAGGGAGACGCGGCCCTTGTCGAGGTTGATCTTTCCGGCGCCGGGCGCGGGCGCCGCCGGAGCGGCGGCCGGGGACGCGACCGGCGGCGGGGGCGGGGCGAGGCGCGGGTCGACCGGCGGGGTGGTGGGCGCGGGCATCGCGGCGGCCGGGGTGGCCGCCGGGGCCGCGACGGGCGGCGCGGCAGGGGCTGCGGCGGGCGCGGCCGGTTCCTCGACCGAGACGCCGAAGTCGGTGGCGATACCGGCCAGCCCGTTCGCATAGCCCTGGCCGACCGCGCGGGCCTTCCACGCGCCGTTGCGCAGGTAGACCTCGATGATGACCAGCGCCGTCTCCGTGCCGAGCTGCGGCGGCGTGAACGTGGCCAGGACCGAGCCGTCGTCCGCGTTGCGCACCGTGGCCGTGGGCTCGATGCCCTGGAACGACTGGCCGTCGGCGTCCGGGCTCGCCGTGACGACGATCTTCTCGATGCCCGGCGGCACGGCAGCCGTGTCCACCGTGATCGAGTCGGGGCTCGCGCCCCCGCCCGACGTGTACGTCACGCCGGGTCCCGCGGGCTGGTTGTAGAAGATGAAGTCGTCGTCCGAGCGCACCTTGCCGTCGGCGGTGAGCAGCAGGCCCGATACGTCGAGCCGCACGGGCGCCGAGACGTCGACCGCCACACGCTGCGCCGTGAGCGGGATGTTCGAACCTGGGGTCATGGCTGTCATGCCAGAGGTAACGAGCGGCTCCGCTTTACCGTTCCCTTACCCAAGACTTTTTCTTACGGGCCTCGCTTGCGGCGCCACCGGTTAGGCGGCACGCAATGCGAGAGTTTCTGGCGTGAACCTGCACAAAAGCTCCTATAACGGCTCCCCGTCGGACGATCCCACGACCGCCGAGGGCGTCGCCGACGCGGGCGACCTCGGATACAGCAAGGCCCTCAAACCACGTCACATCAGCATGATCGCGATCGGTGGCGCGATCGGTACGGGGCTCTTCCTCGGGGCGGGCGGGAATCTCGCCAAGGCGGGTCCCGCGCTGGCGATCGCGTACGCGGTGTGCGGGGTCTTCGCGTTCTTCGTGGTGCGGGCCCTCGGCGAACTCGTCGTGCACCGCCCCTCGTCGGGCTCCTTCGTGAGCTACGCGCGTGAGTTCCTGGGCGAGCAGGGCGCGTACGTCGCGGGGTGGATGTACGTACTGAACTGGGCGACCACCGGCATGGCCGACATCACGGCGATCGCGCTGTACGTGCACTACTGGTCGATGTTCTCGTCGGTCCCGCAGTGGGTGCTCGCGGCGATCGCGCTCGCGATCGTGCTCACCGTGAACCTGATCTCCGTGAAGAGCTTCGGCGAGATGGAGTTCTGGTTCGCCATCGTCAAGGTCACCGCGATCGTGGCGTTCCTGCTGATCGGCGTCTTCTTCCTCGCCTCGCGCGAGGAGATCGCGGGCCTCACTCCGGGCCCCTCGCTCATCAGCGACCACGGGGGCTGGTTCCCGATGGGCGTGCTGCCCGTCGTCCTCATCACGCAGACGGTGCTCTTCGCGTACTCGGCGGTGGAGATGGTCGGCGTGACGGCGGGCGAGACGGCCGATCCGGCGACGGTCGTGCCGAAGGCCGTGAACTCGATCATGTGGCGGGTGGGCATCTTCTACGTCGGGTCGATCGTGATGCTGACGCTGCTGCTGCCGTGGACGGCGTACTCGGCCGACCAGAGCCCGTTCGTGACGGTCCTGTCGAAGATCGGGGTGCCGGCGGCGGGCGGCATCATGAACCTGGTCGTGCTCACGGCCGCGATGTCGTCCCTCAACTCCGGCCTGTACACGACCGGCCGCATCCTGCGCTCCATGGCGATGGCGGGCTCGGCGCCCTCCTTCACCGCGCGGATGAGCCGCAGTCATGTCCCGTACGCGGGCATCCTGTTGACGTCGACGGTGGCGCTGCTCGGCGTCGCGCTGAACGCGTGGCTGCCCGAGGACGCGTTCGGGATCGTCACGAACGTCGCCTCCCTCGGCGTCATCTCCACCTGGTCCATGATCATGATCTGCCATCTGGTGTTCGTGCGGCGGGCCAAGCAGGGACTCGTCCAGCGGCCCGCGTTCCGGCTGTGGGCCTCGCCGTGGATCGAGCTGACGACGATCGCGTTCCTGCTCGCGGTGATCGTGATGATGTGGTTCGACACGGACGGCGCGGGCCGCGACACCGTGCTGCTGCTCGTGCCCGTCGCGCTCGCCCTGGCGGGCGGCTGGCTCGTGGTCCGGCGCCGGGTGCACCGGATCGCCGCCGAGCGGGAGGCGCCGCCGGTGGACCCGCTGGGGTGACTCCTCCCTGCGATCCTGTTCACTGGCTCTCGGCGGATCCCGGTCGGATTCTCCGGAACCCTGCGCGGCGCGCCCGTGTCGCGGAGATCATCAGGACGAGAGCGTGCGGCGGGAGGAGTTCGATGGACCGGTTCGAGTTCGGGGAGTACCGGGCGGTCGCGCTGCTCGGGGAGAACGGCGCGGGCCGGGCCTACCTGGCGCGCGCGGGCTCGGGGCCCCTCGTCGTGGTGAAGACGCTGGACCCCGGGCTCCCCGACGAGCCCGCGCTCCGGGAGCGGCTGCGGCACGAGGGGCGGGCGGCGCGCACCGTGCACGGCCCGTTCACGGCGGCGGTGCTCGACGCCGGCCCGGACGCGGAGCCGCCGTGGCTGGCCGCCGAGTACTGCGCGGGGCCGTCCGTCTCGGAGGCGGTGGCCGGTCTCGGCCCGCTCGCGTCCGACGACCTCGCGGCGCTCGGCGCGGCCCTCGCCCTGGCGCTCACCGCCATCCACACGGCGGGTCTGGTGCACCGGGGCCTGAAGCCCGCGAACGTCCTCGTCACCCGGGAGGGCCCCCGCGTCCTCGACTTCGGCAGGCCCGCCCCGGGCCACGGTGAGCTGGTCGGCTCCCCCGGGTTCCTGGCGCCCGAGCAGATCACGTACGCGACCGAGCCCGCCGCCCCCTGCGACGTGTTCGCACTCGGCGCCCTGCTCGTGCTCGCGGCGACGGGCCGCAACCCGCACGGCGCGGGCACCGCGCCGAAGATCGTGCACCGGACGCTGCACGAGCAGCCCGACCTGGTCGGCCTGCCGGACGCGGAGTGGGCCGGTTTCCTCGCACTGTGTCTCGCGAAGGAGCCCGGCGCGCGCCCGACCGTCCCCGATGTCCTGGCCTGGTGCGGCGCCCGCGCCGCCGACCGGCCGTGGTGGCGGGGGCCGGATGCGGGCGCGCTGATCGACACGCACGAGGAGTCGGTGCGGCAGCGGATCGCGGAGGCGCAGGAGGAGGCCGAGGCGGCGCGCACGGGCACGCCGATCAAGACGTACTGGGGGCAGTGAGGGCCCCCAGTACGTCGGTGGTCAGCGCTGGCGCTTCCAGGGCCCGGTGATCGCCAGCATGATGCCGGGCGTCTGGATGTTGGCGTACAGGGTGTGTCCGTCGGGCGAGAACGTGACGCCGGTGAACTCGCTGTACGAAGGGTCCTCCGCGGTGCCGATGTTCAGTTCGTTGCGCGCGATCGGGTAGGTGTTGCCGCGCTCGGTCGCGCCGAACAGGTGCTGGATGCCCTCGCCGTCCTCGGCGATGACCAGACCGCCGTACGGGGAGACGGTGATGTTGTCGGGTCCGTCGAAGGCACCGTCCCCTGACGCGTCGTCCGGGTCGGCGTTGACGCCGAGGAGGACCTTCAGGGTCAGCGTGCGGCGCTTGGGGTCGTAGAACCAGACCTGTCCGTCGTGCGCGACGGGGCTCTCGTCACGGGCGAAGGAGGCGACGACGTAGGCGCCGCCGTCGGCCCACCACATGCCTTCCAGCTTGCGGGCGCGGGTGACCTCGCCGTCCTTGAACTGCTTGCGCGTGGAGACCGTCTTGGCGTCGCGGTCGGGGACGTCCACCCAGTCCACGCCGTAGACCGTGCCGGTCTTCGTGGCGCGGGACAGGTCGTCGACGAACCGGCCGCCGGAGTCGAAGCACTTGAAGGCCTGCAGCACTCCCGCGTCGTCGGCGAGGGTGCGCAGCTTGCCGCGGCCGTGGTGGAAGCCGTGCGGCGGGACCCAGCGGTAGAGCAGGCCGTTGGGGCCCGAGGCGTCCTCGGTGAGCAGGAGGTGGCCGCGCTTGGGGTCGACGACGACGGCCTCGTGGGCGTACCGGCCCAGCGCCTTGACCGGCTTGGGGGCGCGGTTGGCCCGGCGGTCGGCGGGGTCGACCTCGAAGACGTAGCCGTGGTCCTTGGTGAAGCCGTTCTTTCCGGCCTTGTCCTCGGTCTCCTCGCAGGTCAGCCAGGTGTCCCACGGGGTGTTGCCGCCCGCGCAGTTGGTGGCGGTGCCGGCGATGCCGACCCATTCGGCGACCTCGCCGCCGCGGCGCACCTCGACGACCGTGCAGCCGCCGGCCGCCATGGGGTCGTAGACGAGGCCCTCGGTGAGCGGCACCGGGTGCGGCCAGTCGGCGCGGGCGCCGGCCAGCTCGTGGTTGTTGACGAGGAGCGTGGTGCCGCGCGGGCCCTCGAAGGTGGAGGTGCCGTCGTGGTTGGACGGCGTGAACTCGCCGGACTCCAGCTTGGTCTTCCCGCTGTAGGTGATGACCTTGTACGAGAATCCGGCGGGCAGCGCGAGGATGCCCTTGGGGTCGGACTTCAGCGGGCCGTAGCCGGCGCCGTGGTGTCCGCCGTGGTGCCCGTGCCGGTCCTCCGCGGCGTCCGTGGCGACGTCGGTGGCGGCGAGCGCGCCCGGCGCGGTGGCGAGGGCGCCGACGGATCCGGCCAGGGCGATGCCCGCGCCGGTGGCCGCGGAGCGTCTGCTGAAGTCCCTGCGAGTGAGTGACATGGTGGCTGTCTCCTGCTGACGGTGTGACGGAGGCGGGGCCGGGTGGGGAGGGGTCGCGGACCCTGTTGCGGCCACACGTTCTCGCTCGCGTATAAACGGCGGTTGAACACCGTCCGACGTCGAGGGGCCCGCTTCCATGACTTCCGTGAACCTTCCGCAGTCCGGCCGCCGGGTTCTGGTGAGCGGCGCCTCCCGGGGGCTCGGGCGGGCGCTGGCCCGGGCCTTCGCGGCCAACGGGGACCGGGTCGCCGTGCACTTCGGGTCGCGGGAGGAGGAGGCGCGGGCCACGCTCGGCTCGCTCGACGGCGACGGGCACGTCCTGGTCGGCGGCGACGTCTCCGACGCGGCGGGCGCGGCGTCCATCGCGGAGCGGGCGGCCGAGGGCCTCGGCGGCATCGACGTCCTCGTGAACAACGCGGCCGTGAACCTGCCGCACCCGCCCGCGACCACCTCGTACGAGGAGTGGTCGGAGCTGTGGCAGAAGCACGTGGCGGTCAATCTGCTCGGTACGTCGAACCTGAGTCACCTGGCCGCACACCGCATGATCGAGCAGGGCACGGGCGGCCGGATCGTCAACGTCGGCTCACGCGGCGCCTTCAAGGGCGAGCCCGACCACCCCGCTTATGGGGCGACGAAGGCCGCCGTGCACGCGCTCGGGCAGTCCCTCGCCGTCGCCCTCGCGCCGCACGGGATCGGGGTGGCCTCGGTGGCGCCCGGGTTCATCGAGACGGAACGGGTGGCGCACCGACTCACCGACGAGGTGCGCGCGCAGAGTCCGTTCGGCCGGGTCGCCTCGGCGGACGAGATCGCCGGTGCCGTGCTGTGGCTGGCGTCGCCCGGGGCACAGTGGGCCTCGGGAACCGTGCTGGACCTCAACGGCGCCTCGTACTTGCGCACCTGAGAGCACCGGACAGCGCTGCCGGGAGACGACGGGCCAATCTTCGTAAAGAAGATCAATAGGTACACCTCGTAACCAAAACCGATATTTCACGCGGAACGCCTTGACCACCCTGCCGCGCGGCAATAGACAAGGCCCTACGTGCATCACCGCATCACCGCATCACCCGCCAAGGGGGTGGCGAGCCGAGTGGACGCACGCCAGGCACGCGATCTCCATGAGAGCCGGCTGATGAAGCTGGCCAATGTCACCGGAGTCGGCACCGGGAGGGACGAGCACTCGGGCGCGGACGTGATCGTCGTCTTCGTCACCCGGAAAGTGCCCCGGAGCCGGCTCGGCGCACACGACGCGGTTCCCGAGGAGCTCGACGGGGTGCCGGTACGCGTACTCGCGATCGGCGGGATCCACGCCCAGCAGGACCCCAGCGGCGCGGACGACGAGCTGTAGGGATCCCGCACTCAGGCGAAAGTCAGGGGAAGAGGTGGTCTGGCGTGAGCCAGCCCGAATTGATGCGAGGACCCGCCGGCGGCCAGCTCGGCGACAGCTCCCGTCAGCAGGCGACCAGTGACTTCCTGCGGCGCGAGGCACCGCTGGCGAACGTGGTCGGCTTCGGCCACGGCGTGAAGTGGATCGACGGGGAGCCCACGGGCGAGCCCGCCGTCCTCGTCCTCGTGACCCAGAAGGTGCCCGAATCACTGCTGCCCGAACGGGATGTGATTCCACGTCAGATGGATGACGGCACCCCGACCGACGTCGTGGCCGTCGGCCAGATCTCCGCCCAGCGCCGGCAGTCCAGGCCGTCCGGCACGCGCGCCGAGGAAGGCGTCACCTACCTGCCCGACGGTGGCGCCTCCCAGCAGTTCGCCGGCTTCGGCCAGCCGCGCCTCGAGGAGCTCGGCGGACTGGCGGCCTTCGAGCCCCAGGTCCTCGTCCGCCGCATGCGGCCGTGCCCCTCGGGCTTCTCCGTCGGGAACGTGGCCGTCACCGCGGGCACCCTGGGCAGCGTGGTCTACGACTTCCTGCCGGGTGCGACGGTGGACCCGCCGGGCCCCGGGCTCGGCACCCCGGCGAAGTTCTACATCCTGTCCAACAACCACGTCCTCGCCGACTCCAACCGGGCGCGGCTGGGCAGTGTGATCGTGCAGCCGGGCACGTTCGACGGCGGCACGAACCCCGCCGACCGCATCGCGACGCTGTCCCGGTTCATCACCATCCAGTTCGCCCCGCAGACACCGCTGGACCAGCAGAACAACGTGGTCGACTGCGCGCTCGGCGAGGTCCAGTTCCAGGACGCGACCCGCGAGCAGTACTTCAGCGGCGCGCCGCGCGCCTGGCGTCGTAAGGCGAATGTCGCGGTCGGCGACCTGTTGAAGAAGTCGGGCCGTACGACGAACGTGTCCTTCGGCCGGATCATGGCCGTCGACACGACGATCGACGTCAACTACGGCACGGCCGGCACGGCCCGGTTCAAGGACCAGATCCTCACCACGAACATGTCGGCGGGCGGCGACTCCGGGTCCCTGGTGACCTCGCTCGACGATGTCGCGGTCGGTCTCCTGTTCGCCGGTTCGTCGCAGGTCACGGTCTCCAACCACGTCGAGAACGTCCGCGCGTTGCTGCGCGTCGAGCTCTCCGAGCAGCTCGCCTGACACCCGAACCTTCGAAGGGAGGCCGGTCCATGACCACTCAGGCACGCAAGCAGAAGGGCCAGTCCCGCGGCGAGCACCGCTTCCACAATCCGCAGGGGGCGGAGGTCAAGACGCGCGACGAGGCGTTCGCCGCGCAGCAGGACACGTCCGCGGAGGCCGTCTCGGTCGACTGCAAGCTGGAGCTCAGCAACGGTTCGATCACCTTCGCCATCAAGGCGAGGATCAATCCGAACACGCACCCCTACGTGGTGACCGGCGGCCAGATCACGTCCGGTATCTGCGGCGCCCCGTGGGACATCACGGGCGGGTTCATCGGCGACACGCTCCGCATCGACGCGAAGCGGTCGGGCCAGGGTTCCTGCGCCAACACGATCACCGTGGTCGGCGAGTACCAGAACCCGCCGGCGTACCGGGGCACGTACGGCTTCGACGGGGCGACGTCCTCGTTCAAGCACACGACGCGGTACCTGTGCTGACTCACGCATGAGTCGGTACCGAACTCCCGCTTCAACAGCGGGAGTTCGGTATCCGCGCGCGTGGGTCAGCCCTGCGCCGAACGGGCCTTGAAGGCTGCCTTACGTGCTTCCTTGGCCACCTTCTTGTCGGGGTGCAGGCGGCCCATCGCCTCCAGCACGTCGGCCGTGGCGGGGTGCTCCACGCGCCACGCAGCAGAGAAGAACCCGCTGTGCTGCGCGGCAAGCCCCTCGACCAGCGCCTGCAACTCGTCCGAGTTGCCCTCGAGGGAGAGCTGCGCGGCGATCGTGTCGACGGTCAGCCAGAAGACCAGGTCCTCCGAGGGCGCGGGCACGTCCGCCGCGCCGTGCTCGGCGAGCCAGACCCGGGCGAGGCCACCGAGTTCGGCGTCGTCGAGGACCTCGCGCAGGGCCGGTTCGGCTTCCGGGCCGACCAGCGAGAGTGCCTGCTGGCAGCGGAGCCGGCGCAGCGGCGCACCCTCGTCCGCGCCGCGCGCGGCGGCGAGCAACTCCCGTGCGGCGGCCAGCGGTTCACGCCGGGCGAGCCACTGCTCGATCTCGGCCTGCGCGGCCGCCTGCGGGAACGTGGACGTGGCGCCGAGGAGCACGTCCGCGCCCTTGTCGACGAGGTCGCCGACGGCCGGCGCGTCCACCCCGGCCTCCAGCATGCGGGCCCGGACGCCGTACAGGCCGAGCGGGGTGAGCCGCACCATGCCGTACCGGGAGACGTCGGACTCGTCGATGCTGTCGGCGGGATCGGCGACCGGCTCGTCGGCGGCGGCCATGAGTGCCTCGTCGACCGGCTGGAACTCCACGAGACCGACCGGGTCGAGCAGCCGGAACTGGTCGTCGAGCCGCATCATCGCGTCCGACACCTGCTCCAGGATGTCGTCGGTGGGCTCCCCCATGTCGTCGGGGACGATCATCGACGCGGCGAGCGCGGGCAGCGGGATCGGCCCGTCCCCGGCGCCGCCCTCGGTGACGGTCAGCAGGTACAGATTGCCGAGCACGCCCTCCAGGAACTCGGACTCCGCCTCGGGGTCCCAGTCGAGCTGCGAGAAGTCGATCTCGCCGCCCTCCTCCATGGCGTCCACGAGGTCCTCGAGGTCGGGCACGCTCGCGTCGGCCAGCACCGTGTCGAGCGCGCCGAGCCACAGGCCGAGCACGTCGGCGGGGCCGCCCGAGGTGAGGGCGGCGAGCTCCTCGCCGACGGCGACGGTGCCCTCCTCCTCGTCCACGATCTCCACCAGGCCGGTGTCGACAGCGATGCGCCAGGCCTCGTTCGCGTAGGCGGCGCCGTCCTCGTCGTCGGTCAGGCCCAGCTCGGCCGCGGCGGCGGGCAGCTGCTCCTCTACGAGTTCGCCGCCGGCGCCGACCCGGGTGCCGGGCCCGGCCCAGCGGGCGAGCCGCGCCGCGCGGGACAGCAGGGGGGTGGCAAGGGCGTCCCGCGCCAGCTCCGCCTCGGCGGGCAGCCGGACCGGGGGCAGGGGGGAGCTGTCTGACATCGGCTGATTCTCCTCAGGGCATACGGTGCGACCGCTCAGCCTAGACGGATTTGACCCTTTGCTGCCCGGTTCATGTACCCGTCAGGTTTCGGACGCCCCGAAGACACCCGCGAAACCTTGACAACTCCCCCGCGCAGGAAAGAGATTGACGCGCGTAGAAAGCCGTAGAAAGCCACCCCCTCGTCCCGGCGCTCGCCACTCGCACGTCCCCGGAGGGATCCCTTGCCCAGCAAGTCCGCTCACCCTGTGTTCTCCCGCTCCCGCCTCGCCGCGCTCGCCGTCACGACCGCCTGCTGCGCCACGTACGCCGTGGTCGTCACGGCCCCCGCGCACGCGGCCACGGTCGCCATCCACGACATCCAGGGCGCCACCCGCACGTCCCCGCTCGCCGGCCAGCAGGTCACGGGCGTGGCCGGCGTGGTGACCGGGGTCAGAACGTACGGCTCGTCCCGGGGTTTCTGGTTCCAGGACACGAAGCCCGACGACGACCCCGCCACCAGTGAGGGTGTCTTCGTCTTCACCAGCTCCGCACCGACCGTGAAGGTCGGCGACGCGGTGACGGTCACGGGCACGGTGTCCGAGTACGTGCCCGGCGGTGCCTCCACCGGCAACCAGTCGCTCACCGAGATCACCAGGCCGACGGTGACCGTGGTCTCGTCCGGCAACCAGGTGCCGGTCACGACGATCAGCGCCAAGTCGGTGCCCGCCGCGTACGCGCCCGCGGGCGACCCGGCGGCGAACGGCTCCGTCAACGGCCTGACGCTGCGCCCGAAGAAGTACGCCCTCGACTACTACGAGTCCCTGGAGGGCCAGAATGTACGGATCGGCGCCTCCCGGGTCGTCACCGCGAGCGACGCGTACGCGGAGCTGTGGGTCACGGTGAAGCCGCGGGAGAACGCGACCGCGCGCGGCGGCACCCGGTACGGCTCGTACACCTCGCAGAACACCGGCCGGCTGCAGATCCAGTCGCTCGGCGCGGTCGCCGACTTCCCCGCCGCCGATGTCGGCGACGTCCTGTCCGGCAGCACCGAGGGCCCGCTCGACTTCAACCAGTTCGGCGGATACACCCTGGTGGCTCGGGAGTTGGGCACGCTGAAGCAGGGCGGGCTCACCCGCGAGACGACTCGCGCGCAGAAGTCGGGCGAGCTGGCCGTGGCGACGTACAACGTGGAGAACCTCGACCCGACCGACGCCACCTTCGAAGAGCACGCGGCGGCGATCGTCGACAACCTGAAGTCGCCCGACATCGTGTCCCTGGAGGAGATCCAGGACAACAACGGCGCGAAGGACGACGGCACGGTCGCCGCCGACGTGACGGTGACCGAGCTGATCGACGCGATCGTCGCGGCGGGCGGACCCCGCTACGACTGGCGCTCCATAGACCCGGTGAACGACCAGGACGGCGGCGAGCCCGGCGGCAACATCCGCCAGGTGTTCCTGTTCAACCCCGAGCGGGTGTCGTTCACGGACCGCGCGGGCGGCGACTCCACGACGGCCGTCGGCGTGACCCGCGCCCACGGCAAGGCCGCGCTCACCGCCTCCCCCGGCCGGATCGACCCGGCGAACGAGACCGCCTGGAAGAACAGCCGCAAGCCGCTCGCGGGCGAGTTCACCTTCCGCGGGAAGACCGTCTTCGTCATCGCCAACCACTTCGCGTCGAAGGGCGGCGACCAGGGCCTGACCGCGCAGTACCAGCCGCCCGCGCGCAGCTCGGAGACCCAGCGGCACGCGCAGGCGACATCGGTGAACTCCTTCGTGAAGGACGTCCTCAAGGTCCAGAAGAACGCCGACGTCATCGCGCTCGGCGACATCAACGACTTCGAGTTCTCCGGTACGGCGCAGCGCCTGGAGGACGGCGGAGCGCTCTGGTCGGCGATCAAGTCGCTGCCGAGGAGCGAGCGTTACACCTACGACTACCAGGGCAACAGCCAGGTCCTCGACCAGATCCTGATCAGCCCGTCGATCCGGAAGAAGGACGCGTTCCGGTACGACAGCGTGCACATCAACAGCGAGTTCCACGACCAGATCAGCGACCACGACCCGCAGGTTCTTCGCCTGCGTCCGTAAGCGTTCGAGGCCCGGCTCTCCCCCGGCTCTCAAGGGAAGACCGAGGCCAGCCAGTCGCTCCAGGCGTTCTGGTTGCGCCGGGCGTCGGCGCCCGGGGTGAAGTCGTGGATGCTGATGCCGAGCGGGGCGCCCCAGGGCCCGCGACCGAAGATCCGGTAGAAGGCGTCGTCGGTGCGCAGGCCGATGAAGTACGCGTTGCGGTAGTCGAGTACGACGTCCAGGGTCCGCCCGAACGGGCCCTGGGCGCGTACGCGGGCGCCCTCGGTGGCGTCGTCGGGCAGGCACAGCGCCCGGGCGACGACGGTGAGCGCCTCGCGGGTCACGGAGCCGACGGGGCCGTTCACGGTGGTGAAGGCGACCGGGCGGCCCACGAAGTACGTCACGTACTGGCGCAGGGTGTGCATGTAGAAGTCGGTGTGCTTGGCGACGCCCTCGTAGAGCTCGTCCCAATTGTCGGTGAAGACGCCGCTGTGGACGTAGCGGACCCGGGCGCGACTGCCGCCGTTGCGGGGCTCGATCCGGTAGTCGAGCTGGTTGAGGGTCTGGAACGGGGGCAGCGCGGCCGGGTCCCTGGACCGGACACCGAGCCGGCGCGGCGGGTCCCAGACGGTGAGCACGGTGTTGTACGGCCCCGCGCCGCCCTGCTTCGGCTCGTACTTCATGGGCCACAGCCAGCCGCCGGTGCCGCTCGTCACGGCGTCCCAGACCTGTTCGGGGCCCGCGCCGACCTCGAACAGGCGCGATATCTCGAACTCCTTGCCGCCGCTCTCGCTCATGTCTGCGATCCCTCGCCCCTCGCTGTGCCGAGCCGCGCCAACTGGCTCTGGAACCAGTCGAGTCGGGCCTGCAGCAGAGCCGCCTCCGCGACCAGTTCCGGCATCCCCGCGGGCCCGGCGCCCGGCGCCGTGCGCACCGTCAGCCCGTCCCCGGCGAGCCGTGCGAACGCCTCCGGGGTCCAGCGCAGCCGACGGCCCACGCAGCCGCCGCACGCCGCTTCCAGGACGCGGTGTCCGCCCCGGCCCCATCCGGCGTCGGCCAGCACGGAGGTCGCGGCCCCGCACGGGCACGGGCCGACGGTCGCGGTGCGCACCCGCTGCCGCGCGTACCGGAAGCCGTGCTCGAAGCGGATGTAGGAGCCGAGGACGGAGACCTCCAGGAGGACGGCCCTGCGGTGCTCGGCGTGGACCAACAGCCCCTCGGCGACCCGGCGTTCGTGCAGACAGTGGAAGCCGCAGTCGCAGCGCCGGTGCGGAGCGCTGTGCCGGCGCCCGTAGACGCAGCGCGCCTCGTCGAGCACGCGGTAGGGCGCGGTCGCGCCGAGCGAGACGCCCAGGAAACCGGCGCGCCCACCGTCCGCGTCGAGCACGGGGTGGGCGATCTTGTATCCGGTGGGCGGCTCCGTCGGGCGTTCCTCGGGGAGCCGCGGCCTCATCGGACGGCCGGGACCTCGACGGGTTCCGGCAGCTCGTCGACGGACACCTCGGCGCTCAATTCCCGCTCCGGCGGGGTGACTTCCCGTACTTCTGTGTCCTGCGGCGCTTCTTCGGCGATTCCGGTGGCGAGTGCTTTGCCGAGCCTCATGGTGCCTCCCCTGAACGGCCTTCGGCGATCCGGTCGCGGGTCACCGGCCTCTCATGGTGGCGCATCTCCGACGTTTTGGCACCCGTGCTTTCGCCGTCGGCGACGACGAGCAGCGCGTACTGGTCGGCCACCACCGCCTCGGCCACGGTGACCGCCCGCTCCGCCGCGGACCGCAGCTCCGCCCGCGCGTGCGACGGCCGCGCCCGGCGCCGGCGGCGCCACCAGGTCTCACCTGCCGCGTAGATCCCGCCGGCGCACATCACGACAGGCATGGCCAAGGCGATCGCCAGGTCTCGCACCATCAACCCCTTATGAACTGACCAACACCTTCTGCGCTGTTCACCGGATTCCGGCCGACTCGCCTGAAGGCTCCCTCCAGGCCAAGAAACGACGAGAAAGTCCGGAAGACACTCCTTGTCCCCCGAACCCTTCAGCGCTGCTCCGCGATACCTCGTAGCAGATTTAAGTGGAGCTTCACGGTGGGGCCGCCGACACTGCCCTCATGAGCGATACGAACTTCGGCCGCGCCCTGTGCGCGATGGTCACGCCCTTCACCGAGGCCGGCGACATCGACCTGGACGCCGCGCGCGAGCTGGCCGACCGGCTCGTGACCGAGGGGTGCGAGGGGCTCGTGCTGTCCGGCACGACCGGCGAGTCCCCGACGACGACGGACGCCGAGAAGGCGGAGCTGGTGCGCGCGGTGCGCGAGGCGACGGACGGGCGGGCGGCCGTCCTCACCGGCGTGGGCACGGCCGACACCCGCCACACGCTCGACCTCGCCCGCCAGGCCCAACAGGCGGGCGCCGACGGCCTGTTGGCGGCTCCCCCGTACTACAGCCGCCCGCCGCAGGACGCCGTCGAAGCGCACTTCCGCGCGCTGGCGGACGCCACGGACCTGCCGGTGATGCTGTACGACATCCCCGCCCGCACCGGCACCCGCATCGAGCCGGACACGCTGCTGCGGCTCGCGGAGCATCCCCGGATCGTCGCCGTGAAGGACTGCGCCTACGATCTGCTCGGCACGCAGAAGGTCATGGCGGCGACGGACCTGGCCTACTACACGGGCTGCGACGAGTACGTGCTCGCGCTGTACGCGCTGGGCGGCGCCGGCCATGTGTCGACCGTGGCGAACGTGGTGCCCGGCGCCTTCCGGGCGATCGTCGACGCGTACGACGCGGGGGACACGACCGCGGCCGCCCGACACCAGCAACGCACCATTCCGCTCACGGAGTTGATGATGGGCTCAGAGCTGCCCGGAACCGTCACCGTGAAGGCCCTCCTGGCCGCGCTCGGCCTGCCGGGCGGCGGAACGGTCCGGGCGCCGCTGCGGCCCGCCTGCCGCGATGCGGTCGACGGGCTGCTCGCGGCGTACGAGGCGCTGGTCAGCGCGGCGTGAACCACGGTTCCCGGCGGCCCGGCCAGTCGGCCGACGCCTCGCGGGAATCGCTCAAGAGGGAGCGGCCCGCCCCGGATCTCCCCGGCGCGGGCCGCTCTCCTCTGCTGACGTGCGGCAGCCCTAGTTGTGGCTGTGCAGGACCTCGTTCAGCCCGCCCCACACCGCGTTGTTCGGGCGGGCCTCGACAGTGCCGGTCACCGAGTTGCGGCGGAAGAGGATGTTCGAGGCGCCGGAGAGTTCGCGGGCCTTGACGACCTGTCCGTCGGGCATGGTCACGCGGGTGCCCGCGGTGACGTAGAGACCGGCCTCGACCACGCACTCGTCGCCGAGCGCGATACCGACGCCCGCCTCGGCGCCGACGAGGCAGCGCTCGCCGATGACGATGCGGACGTTGCCGCCGCCGGAGAGCGTCCCCATGGTGGAGGCGCCGCCGCCGATGTCGGAGCCGTCGCCGACGACGACGCCCGCGGAGATGCGGCCCTCGACCATCGAGGTGCCGAGGGTGCCCGCGTTGAAGTTCACGAAGCCCTCGTGCATGACCGTGGTGCCCGCCGCGAGGTGCGCGCCGAGGCGGACGCGGTCGGCGTCGGCGATGCGCACGCCCTTGGGGGCGACGTAGTCGGTCATGCGCGGGAACTTGTCGATGGACGTGACCTGGAGGTGCAGGCCCTCCGCGCGGGCGTTGAGCCGCACCTTCTCGACGTCGTCGACGGCGACCGGGCCGAGCGAGGTCCAGGCGACGTTGGCGAGGAAGCCGAACTGTCCGTCGAGGTTCAGGCCGTGCGGCCGCACCAGCCGGTGGCTGAGCAGGTGCAGGCGCAGGTAGACGTCGTGGGCGTCCAGCGGCTTGTCGTCGAGGGAGCCGATGACCGTACGTACGGCGATGGTCTCCACGCCACGGCGGGCGTCCGGGCCGATGGCCTTGGCGGCGCCTTCGCCGAGCAGCTCCACGGCCTTCTCGGCGGAGAGCTTCTCGGTACCGGCCGGGCCGGGCTCGCTGTTCAGGGCGGGCGCGGGGAACCAGGTGTCGAGAACGGTGCCGTCGGCGGTGACAGTGGCAAGGCCGGCGGCGACGGCGCCGGTGGAACGAGTAGCAGTCGTGTCGGTCATGGGGCCCAACCTAATCGGCGGGCCCCTCATCAAGCGAACCAGCGGGGACGGCGTCTCAGGTGCCGGGCGCCGCCCCGCGCCGCACAGGAAGCGCGCGCGGTCCTACGGGATCAGCCGCGCCAGCGTCTCCCGGGCGTACCCGGCGTCGTACTCCCCGCCGGTGAGCAGCACTTGCAGGCAGATCCCGTCCATCAGGGCGACCAGCGCGCGGGCGGTGACCGGGTCGGTGCGTTCGGCGAGGGGACCGGCGAGTTCCTGGCACCACTCGGCGGCGACGGGCCGCAGCGCGGGGCGCCGCAGGGCCGCCAGATACAGCTCGTACTCCAGCTCCACGCCCACCCGGTCGCCGGCCAGCCATTCACCGAGCAGTCCGGCCAGTTCCCCGGCGAGGTCGACGGCCGGGTCCTGGAACGCGCCGCGCGCCGCGACGACCTTGGCGAACCCCTCGTTGGCCTGCCGCAGCGCGGCCACCATCAGCTCGTCGAGCGTCTTGAAGTGATAGGTGGTCGAGCCCAGCGGCACATCGGCCTCGGCGGCGGCGCTGCGGTGACTGAGCCCGGCGATGCCCTTCTCCCCCACCACCCGGATCGCCGCGTCGATGATCCGCTGGCGCCGCTCGGGGTCGTAGCGCCGCGGCATCAGTGCGCCCCGCCCAGGTTCAGCAGCACGACGCCGCCGATGACGAAGACGATCCCGGCGATCTTCGCCGGGCTGAGGCCCTCGCCGAGGAAGATCATGCCGATCGCGGCGATGACGGCGGTGCCGGCACCGGCCCAGATCGCGTACGCGGTACCGATCTGCACGGTCTTCAGGGTCTGCGCGAGCAGCGCGAACGCGATCACGTAGCCGGTGACGGTGATCAGCGAGGGCCAGAGCCTGCTGAACCCCTCGCTGTACTTCATGGCCGTGGTGGCGGCCACCTCCGCGGCGATGGCGCCGGCCAGCAGGACATATCCCATGCGTACGAGTGTACATATCGTTGCGTACGACCGTACACAAATCCGCGGGGCCGGGCTCAGGGACCAGTCATGCCACGTACGCGACCGCTCCCCGCTCGCGCACCCGCACGGCCCGGTCCACCACCCGCCGCTTCAGATGGGCGGCGCGCCGCAGCCCTGCCACCTTGCGGTACCGCGCCAGCTCCGCCGGGTCGGGGCGAACGGCCCCGGCCGGCTCGTAGCCACGCGAGACGAGCCGCCTGCCCAACGCCGCGTCGCAGAGCCGGATCTGATCGGGCGTCAACCGCGTCGTCCAGGTCCCGGCCCGCGACACGTCCAACTCGCCGCGCGTGTGCGCGTGCCACGTCTTGCGGGCGGGCACCGCGACCCCGGCGAGCCGGTAGGGCTCGCTCATCTCAGGAACGTAGGCCTCCCCCAAGAAGGCGCAGATTCCCCGCAGTTGGGCCTCCGGGTCGGCGACGAGGTCCTCGAACCGCACCTCGTGCCAGCGCGCGCCGCCGAGCACACCACTCCAGGTGTCGGCCACGTCCATCACCTGGGCCCACGTCGCGACGGCCTCGTGGAAACCGCTGTGCCACCACGGCATCCGCAGCAGCGAGCCGACGCAGTCCCGCCCGTCGCGCACCACGTGCACGAACTGCGCGTCCGGGAAGAGCCGCAGGATCTCCCCCACGTGCAGCGCGTACGCGGGCCGCTTGTCGCCCCAGCGCACCTTGCCGTGCTCCTGCGCGTACGCCCGCAGCACGGCGCCGAGCGCGGAGCCGAGGGTCGGGGGCGCCTCCGTGACGGCCCGCTCCACAGCGTCCGCGGCGAGGCCCAGCTCGTGGAAGCGGGTCGCCTCGCGCCGGGTGATCCACGCGCCCAGCGCGGCGCGGTTGCCCTGCTCCCGCAGATCGCCGAAGCCGAGCCGCTCCCGGTAGGCGGGCAGCACGAACCGGGTCTCGGGCGGCAGCGCGATCCGCGGGTGGGCGTGCAGCATCAACTGCAACAGGGTCGTCCCCGACCGGGGACACCCCACGACGAAGACGGGTCGTACGGGATCGAGGTGACTCACCCCGCCAGGCTCACGCCCGCTGCTGAGCGCGCCCTTGCAGCCACCTGAGAATCCCGTACGAATCCGGTGGCAGCGCCTTATGACACCGTGAACAGGGCCGCCCGCGACTTCTTCCACTCGTCGTGGTCGAGGTCCTTGGCCTCGGTTCCGTCGCCGTACAGATCGGCGGAGCCGTCATCGGTGATCAGCTGGACCCGGGCGCCGGACGTGGCCAGGTCGGGCACGGAGACGACCGACTCCCAGCCGCCCGGGTCGCTGGTCGGCAGGTCGAGGCGCTTGACCGGGGCGTGCCCGGCGACGCCGTCCCACTGGTAGAGCGCGTACGGGTCGGAGTTGTCGTCGGCGGCCCAGCTGCCGGCCACGATCAGGTACTGGTCCGCGGAGTTCTTCCGGATGTCGCGTACGGCGAGCCCGCCCAGATCGAGTTCGATCGGCGTCCCGAACACCGGAGCCGCCCCGCTCGCCAGCACCTTGTCGAAGTTGGTGACGGGAACGATCAGCCCCTTGCCGCCGTCCTTCGGCGGCACGAGCGGCGCCCGGAAACCGAGGTACGCGGTGGACGTGGAGCCGGGAGCGAACTCCAGCCCCTCCACATTGAACCCGTCGATCTGCTTGGGGACCTGACCGTCCTCGGTCCCGGCGTCGAACCCGTACCGGTCCCCGTTGTCCTCGTCCCAGTCGACCAGCTCGTCGCGCAGCTTCTTGTAGGCGTGCGCGTAACTCAGCTCGGTGGAGGCGCCGGAGCCGCTGACCGTCGTGGTGAACACCGTGTTGCGGTCCGCCTTGTACTCGCCGTCCTTGTTGTTGCCGAGCGAGCCCGTCCAGTAGATGAGGTTGCCGACGCGCGTGGCGCCCTCGATGTCGATCTCCTTGTCGGCGCCGACCTTCGAGGACATGTCCCAGGTCTTCACCGGTGCCCCGGAGACCGAACCGTCGTACAGACGCAGCACGTTGGACTCGTCGTCGGCCACGACGACATAGCCGCCGCCCACGTCTACAGCGGCGGACGCGTCGCTGGAGCCGGTGAAGTACCGCGCGTCGGCGGCGTTGCTCACGGCCGCGGACGCGGCGTAGTGCAGCTTGGTGGTCGCGCTCGTGCCCCCGCTGCCCGTCACCTTCAGCGTCAGGTCGGTGTACCCCCGGCCGCGCGCGGCGACGGACACGGTGCGGCTCGCTCCGGTGCCGCTGACGGTCACGTCGGCGGTCTGGGCGACGGACGTCTTGCTGCTGGCCGACGCCGTCACGGTCAGCGCGGAGGCGTCGGCCCCGCTCTGCGCGACGTTCACGGTGACCGTCGGATCGCCGGCCGCGCCGACGGCACCGCTGAGGTAGGCGGCCGAGAGCTTGATGGTGGGGGTGGCCGAACCGGCCGCGCCCGCCGGGAAGTTGCTGCCCAGAACGGCCAGCGTCAGCAGACCGCCGGCAGCGGCGGTGACGGCCGCGCGACGCGCACGCGGGATGTGGAGCGGCACTGGGTCCCTTTCGTCGACGTGATGTCGACCGGAACGTTCCGCTCCCCGCGCCAACGCCAGGTGTCCGGCGCACGTACGAGAACCGAACACCATCGGGCACGACGAAGGGCCCCGGCCGAAACCGGGGCCCTTCAGCCGATAAAGCCGGCTCAGACGTTGAAGCCGAGCGCGCGCAGCTGCTCGCGCCCGTCGTCCGTGATCTTGTCCGGGCCCCACGGCGGCATCCAGACCCAGTTGATCCGCAACTCGTTGACGATGCCGTCGGTGGCGGACTTGGCCTGGTCCTCGATGACGTCGGTCAGCGGGCAGGCCGCGGACGTCAGCGTCATGTCGATCGTCGCGATGTTCGCGTCGTCGACGTGGATGCCGTAGATCAGGCCCAGGTTCACGACGTCGATGCCCAGCTCGGGGTCGACGACGTCGTACAGAGCCTCGCGGACCTCCTCCTCGGAGGCCGGCTTCATCTCCACTGCTGTGGTGTCACTCATGCGGTCTTCGCCTCCTCCGCGAAGGCCTGGGCCGTCGCGTCCTTCCACGCCATCCAGCTCAGGAGGGCGCACTTCACTCGGGCCGGGTACTTGGAGACCCCGGCGAACGCGACAGCGTCGTCCAGGAGCTCCTCCATCGCGTCGTCCGGCTCGATCTGGCCTCTGGACTGCATCAGCTCCAGGAAGGTCTCCTGGACCTTCTGCGCGTCGGAGAGCTCCTTGCCGACGAGCAGATCGTTCAGCACGGAGGCCGAGGCCTGACTGATGGAACAGCCTTGGCCCTCGTAGCTGATGTCCTCAATGGTCGCAGTGCCATCGCCGAAGGCATACTTCACGCGCAGCGTGATCTCGTCGCCGCACGTCGGATTGACGTGATGCACCTCGGCGTCGCCGTCCCGCAAGCCCCGCCCGTGGGGGTGCTTGTAGTGGTCCAGGATGACTTCCTGGTACATGGAATCCAGCTTCATCAGTGACCGTCCTACCTGCTACCCGAAGAAGTTCCGTACGTGCTCCAGGCCGTCGACCAGAGCGTCGATCTCGCCGGGCGTGGAGTACAGATAGAACGACGCTCGCGTGGTCGCAGGAATTCCGTACCGCAGGCAGACCGGCCGCGCGCAGTGGTGTCCGACCCGGACCGCGATGCCCTCCTCGTCGAGGACCTGACCCACGTCGTGCGGGTGGATGTCACCGAGCGTGAAGGAGATCGCGGCGCCCCGGTCCTCGGCCGTCGTCGGACCGATGATCCTGAGGTCCGGGACTTCGTGGAACCGCTTCACGGCGTACTCGGTGAGCGCCTGCTCGTGCCGCAGGACGTTCTCCATGCCGATCGCGCTCAGGTAGTCGATCGCCGCCCCGAGGCCGATGGCCTGCGAGATCGGCGGCGTACCCGCCTCGAACTTGTGCGGCGCGGGAGCGTACGTCGACGAGTGCATCGACACGGTCTCGATCATCTCGCCGCCACCGAGGAACGGCGGCAGGTCCTCCAGGAGCTCCTGGCGTCCCCACAGCACGCCGATGCCCGTCGGGCCGCACATCTTGTGGCCGGTGAAGGCCACGAAGTCGGCCTGCAGCGCCTGCACGTCCAGCGGCATGTGCGGCGCGGCCTGCGAGGCGTCGATGAGGACGAGCGCGCCCACCTCCTGGGCGCGGCGCACGATGGCCTCGACCGGGTTGTGGGTGCCGAGGATGTTCGACACGAGGACGAACGAGACGATCTTCGTCTTCTCGGTGATGACCTCGTCGATGTTGGAGAGGTCGAGGCGGCCGTCGTCGGTCAGCCCGAACCACTTCAGCTTCGCGCCCGTGCGCTGCGAGAGCAGCTGCCACGGCACGATGTTGGAGTGGTGCTCCATCTCCGTGATGACGATCTCGGTCTCGTGATCGACCTTGTACGGCTCGTCGGCCCAGCCCAGCATGTTGGCGACCAGGTTGAGCGACTCCGAGGCGTTCTTCGTGAAGATGACCTCGTCGCGGCTCGGCGCGTTGATGAACGCGGCGACCTTGTCACGGGCGCCCTCGTAGAGCGCCGTGGCCTCCTCGGCGAGGACGTGCACGCCGCGGTGGACGTTGGCGTTGTGCTGCTCGTAGTACTCGTTGAGCACGTCGAGGACCTGGCGCGGCGTCTGCGAGGTCGCCGCGTTGTCCAGATACACGAGCTTCTTGCCGTCGTGGATCGTGCGATCCAGGATCGGGAAGTCCTTGCGGATCGCCTCGGTGTCGAGGAGGCCGGAAAGCCCCTGGTGGGCCACTGTCACGCGGATACGCCACCCTTCGTGTACTTCTCGTAGCCCTCGGCCTCGAGGGTGTCGGCCAGCTCGGGGCCGCCGGACTCGACGATCCTGCCCGCGGAGAAGACGTGCACGAAGTCCGGCTTGATGTAGCGCAGGATGCGCGTGTAGTGCGTGATCAGCAGCGTGCCGACCTCACCGGTCTCACGGACGCGGTTGACGCCGTCCGAGACCTGGCGAAGGGCGTCGACGTCGAGACCGGAGTCGGTCTCGTCGAGGATCGCGATCTTCGGCTTGAGGAGCTCCATCTGCAGGATCTCGTGGCGCTTCTTCTCGCCGCCGGAAAAGCCCTCGTTCACGTTGCGCTCGGCGAAGGCCGGGTCCATCTGGAGCGTCTCCATCGCGGACTTGACCTCCTTCACCCAGGTACGCAGCTTGGGGGCCTCACCGCGGATCGCGGTGGCGGACGAGCGGAGGAAGTTGGACACCGAGACGCCGGGGACCTCGACCGGGTACTGCATGGCCAGGAACATGCCGGCGCGGGCGCGCTCGTCGACGGACATCTCGAGGACGTCCTCGCCGTCGAGGGTGACGGTGCCCTGCGTGATCGTGTACTTGGGGTGACCCGCGATGGAGTAGGCGAGGGTCGACTTGCCGGAGCCGTTCGGGCCCATGATGGCGTGCGTCTCGCCCTGCTTCACGGTGAGGTCGACACCCTTGAGGATCTCCTTCGTGGCGTTGTCGGCCTCGACGGTGACGTGCAGGTCTCGGATTTCAAGCGTTGCCATGGGTTGCCTCAGGACTCCTGGGTGAGGGAGGCGTGTACGTCGACAAAGACGCTGCCCCCTTCGATGTGTACGGGGTATACGGGGACCGGGCGCGTCGCGGGAAGGCCGGACGGCTTGCCGGTGCGGAGGTCGAAGGCGGAGCCGTGCAGCCAGCACTCGATCTGACAGTCCTCCACCTCGCCCTCGGAGAGCGACACGTTCGCGTGCGAACAGATGTCGTTGATCGCGAAGACTTCGCCCTCGGTACGGACGACCGAGACCGGCGTGCCGTCGAGTTCCACCCGCTTCGGGGTGGACTCCTCCAGCTCGCTCAGCCCGCAGGCGCGCAGGAACGTGGGGTCAGTCATCAGACCGACGCCTCCAGCTCGGTCGCGATCTTCGCGAGCAGGCGCTCCTCGATGTCGGGGACACCGATCTGCTGGACCAGCTCGGCGAAGAAGCCGCGCACGACGAGGCGGCGCGCCTCGTCGGCGGGGATGCCACGGGCCATCAGGTAGAAGAGCTGCTCGTCGTCGAAGCGGCCCGTGGCGGAGGCGTGACCGGCGCCGACGATCTCGCCTGTCTCGATCTCCAGGTTCGGCACGGAGTCGACGCGGGCGCCGTCGGTCAGAACCAGGTTCCGGTTCATCTCGTACGTGTCCGTGCCCTCGGCGGCGGCCTCGATGAGGACGTCACCGATCCACACGGCGTGCGCGCCGTCGCCCTGCAGCGCGCCCTTGTAGACGACGTTCGACTTGCAGTGCGGCATGTTGTGGTCGACCAGGAGGCGGTGCTCCTGGTGCTGGCCGGCGTCGGTGAAGTACAGGCCGAACAGCTCGGCCTCACCGCCGGTGGCCGCGTACGTGACGCGCGGGTTCAGCCGGACGACGTCACCGCCGAAGGTGACGACGACGGACTTGAAGGAGGCGTCACGGCCCACCAGCGCGTTGTGCTGCGCCACGTGGACGGCCTTGTCGTCCCAGTCCTGGACGGAGACGACGGTCAGCTTGGCGCCGTCGCCGAGCAGGTAGTCGACGTTGGCGGCGAGCACCGCGTCACCGGTGTGGTCGATGACGACGACGGCCTCGGCGAACGCGCCCAGCTCGATGACCTGGTGGCCGTAGGCCACCCCGCCCTCGCCGTGCACGCGGATCCGGATCGGCTCGGTGAGCACCGTCTCCTTGGGCACGGAGACGACGGACGCCTGCTCGAACGAGGAGTACGCCTGCGCGGCGACACGGTCGACGGGCTTGCCGGCCTTGCCGACCCGCGCGTCGTCCCGGCCGACGGCCGCGACGGTGACGCCGGCCGGCGCCTCCACGTCGACCTTGACGCCGGTGCCGGTGGCGGCCGCGGTGCCGTCGTGCAGCCCGCGCAGCCGCTCCAGCGGCGTGAACCGCCACTCCTCCTCGCGGCCGAGCGGGACCGGGAAGTCCTGCACGTCGAAGGAGGGGGGCGCGCTCATGCGCGTGGCGACGGTCGACTCGGCGGCCACCGCGATGGTTCCGGCGGTGGTCGAACCGACCGGGATGTTCTGAGCCTCAGCCATGGCTGTCGTAGCGCTCGCTTTCTTACGTAAGTGGCTTGACGGGAACGTCGGTTGGCAGCCTCGCGGCTTTAGCCGACCGACCCTTCCATCTGCAGCTCGATCAGCCGGTTGAGCTCGAGCGCGTACTCCATGGGCAGCTCCTTGGCGATCGGCTCGACGAAACCACGCACGATCATCGCCATCGCCTCGAACTCGCTCAGACCACGGCTCATCAGGTAGAAGAGCTGGTCCTCGGAGACCTTGGAGACGGTCGCCTCGTGACCCATGGAGACGTCGTCCTCGCGGACGTCGACGTACGGGTACGTGTCGGAGCGGGAGATCGTGTCGACGAGCAGCGCGTCGCACAGCACGTTCGACTTCGATCCGGCGGCGCCCTCACCGATCTCGACGAGACCGCGGTAGGAGGTGCGGCCACCGCCACGCGCCACGGACTTCGACACGATGTTGGACGAGGTGTTCGGCGCCATGTGGACCATCTTGGAACCGGCGTCCTGGTGCTGGCCCTCGCCCGCGAAGGCGATGGACAGGGTCTCGCCCTTGGCGTGCTCGCCCATCAGGTAGACGGCCGGGTACTTCATGGTGACCTTGGAGCCGATGTTGCCGTCGATCCACTCCATGGTCGCGCCCTCGTACGCCACGGCGCGCTTGGTGACCAGGTTGTAGACGTTGTTCGACCAGTTCTGGATGGTCGTGTAACGGCAGCGGGCGCCCTTCTTGACGATGATCTCGACCACCGCGGAGTGCAGGGAGTCCGACTTGTAGATCGGCGCGGTGCAGCCCTCGACGTAGTGGACGTAGGCGTCCTCGTCGACGATGATCAGCGTCCGCTCGAACTGGCCCATGTTCTCCGTGTTGATACGGAAGTAGGCCTGGAGCGGGATCTCGACCTGCACGCCCTTCGGCACGTAGATGAAGGAGCCACCCGACCACACGGCGGTGTTCAGCGCGGCGAACTTGTTGTCGCCGGCCGGGATGACGGTCCCGAAGTACTCCTTGAAGAGCTCCGGGTGCTCCTTCAGAGCGGTGTCGGTGTCGAGGAAGATGACGCCCTGCTCCTCCAGGTCCTCGCGGATCTGGTGGTAGACGACCTCGGACTCGTACTGTGCCGCGACACCGGCGACGAGGCGCTGCTTCTCCGCCTCGGGGATGCCGAGCTTGTCGTACGTGTTCTTGATGTCCTCGGGCAGGTCCTCCCAGGACTCCGCCTGCTTCTCCGTGGAGCGCACGAAGTACTTGATGTTGTCGAAGTCGATCCCGGAGAGGTCCGAGCCCCAGTTCGGCATGGGCTTCTTGCCGAAGAGCTTCAGGCCCTTGAGACGGAGCTTGGTCATCCACTCCGGCTCGGACTTCTTGGAGGAGATGTCCTTGACGACGTCCTCGTTGATGCCGCGCTTGGCAGAGGCACCGGCCGCGTCGGAGTCTGCCCAGCCGTATTCGTACTTGCCCAGGCCCTCGAGCTCGGGGTGGGCAGTCTCCTCGATGGGGAGAGTCATGCGGGGTTCCTCCCGGCGGTGCTTGCAGATGCGTTGGTAATGGTCTTGGGGGTGCTCTGGGGGATGAACGTCGTGCAGACGCCGTCGCCGTGAGCGATGGTGGCCAGCCGCTGCACGTGCGTGCCGAGGAGCTGCGAGAACATCTCCGTCTCGGCCTCGCACAGCTGCGGGAACTGCTCGGCGACGTGGGCGACCGGGCAGTGGTGCTGGCAGAGCTGCTCGCCCTGCTGCGGGATGGGCGCGCTGCGCGCCGTAGCAGCGTACCCGTCCGCGCTCAGCGCCTTGGCCAGCGCTTCGGTCCGGCCACCGGCCGGTGCGCCCTCCACCGCCGTGCGGTAGGCCTCGGCCTGCGCGGCGAGCCGGGCGCGGGCGAAGGCGACGACCGCCTCGTCCCCGCCGGGCTGCTCCTGGATCCAGCGGATCGCGTCCGCGGCCAGCTTGTCGTACGACTGGTCGAAGGCGTCACGGCCGCAGTCGGTCAGCGCGAACACCTTGGCGGGACGGCCGCGTGTCCGCGCTCCGTAGACCCGCTGCTCGCGCGCCTGGACGACGTCGTCGGCCACGAGTGCGTCGAGGTGGCGGCGGACCGCGGCCTGGGTGAGGCCGAGGCGCTGGGCCAGATCGGCGACGGTGGACGGGCCGTGGTCCAGGATGGAGCGCGCGACCCGGTTGCGCGTCGAACGCTCTCCGGTCGCGAGCTCTTCCTGAGGGGCCCCCATGGGTGCCTCCTGAGCCTCGCCGACGTTTTTCACAACGCCATTGTTGCGTAATTCCTCAGACCCTGACAAGCGGACCGATGATCGACACCCGGTGCCGTACATCACTTAGGCAGACCTAAGTAGACACCTGGCGTGACCTGCGGAAACGACCTGTGATCGATGAGGGTGCCCTTACCTCGGCATCTAAATGCGTGGCGCCCGAACAGCCCCGCCGGGACACTGCCGACCATGCCCGCACCCCTTCCGACCGGCCCACTCGTCACCCGCGCCTCCCTCGCGTGGGACCTTCGCGCACTCGGTGTCAGAACCGGCGAGACCCTGCTCGTGCACTCCTCGCTCAGCAGCCTCGGCTGGGTCAACGGAGGTCAGATCGCCGTCGTCCAGGCCCTCCTCGACGCGCTCGGCGAAACGGGCACACTGGTGGTGCCCACGGAGTCCGGGGACCTCTCCGACCCGGCGACCTGGAGCGACCCCCCGGTGCCGGAGGAGTGGTGCGAGACGGTCCGGGCGACCATGCCCGTCTACGACCCGCGGACCACGCCCACCCGCTCCGTCGGGGTGATTCCCGAGACCGTACGCAGCTGGCCCGGCGCCCTGCGCAGCGCGCACCCCCTGACGTCGTTCGCCGCGCTCGGGCCGCGCGCAGCGGAGATCGTCCAGGGCCATGTGGCGGAGTGCCGTCTCGGTGAGCGCAGCCCGCTGGGCCGTCTGGAGGAGCGGGGCGCGCGCGTGCTGATGCTCGGCACCGGCTACGGCACGTGCACCTGCTTCCACCTGGCCGAGTACCGCGTCCCGCACCGCACGGAGGACGCCGGGCGACCGGGCCCCGCCGGCTGGGAGCACGTCACCGAGGTCGCGGTCAGCGCGGACCGCTTCGACGAACTCGGCGCGGCCTTCGAGCGGGACGTCGCCGTCGTGCTCGGCCGCGTCGGCGCCGCGCAGGCCCGCCTGTTCCCCCTGGGGGACGCGGTGTCCTACGCGGAGAAATGGCTCCCCGCGCACCGCCCGTGCCACTGAGGACGCCCGGCGTCCGGTCGACCCGGCCGCCCGGGACCCGCGGCTCGTCCCTAGACTTGCCCACCATGCGAAGCGAGCCCGTCGTCCGGATCACGAGTCTGGTGAAGCGGTACGGAAACAAGACCGCGGTCGACGGCCTCGACCTGGAGACCGGCCCCGGCATCACGGCCGTCCTCGGCCCGAACGGTGCGGGCAAGACCACCACCATCGAGACCTGCGAGGGCTATCGCAGGCCGGACTCCGGCACCGTCCGCGTCCTCGGCCTCGACCCGGTCGAACAGGCCGCCGAGCTGCGCCCCCGGATCGGCGTGATGCTGCAGTCCGGCGGCGTCTACTCGGGTGCCCGCGCCGACGAGATGCTGCGCCACATCGCGAAGCTGCACGCCCACCCGCTCGACGTGGACGCCCTCATCGAGCGCCTGGGCCTCGGCAGTTGCGGCCGCACCACGTACCGGCGCCTGTCCGGCGGTCAGCAGCAACGCCTCGCCCTCGCGATGGCCGTGGTCGGCCGGCCCGAACTGGTCTTCCTCGACGAGCCCACCGCGGGCCTCGACCCGCAGGCCCGGCGCGCCACCTGGGACCTGGTCGGAGACCTGCGTACCGACGGCGTCTCGGTCATCCTCACCACGCACTACATGGACGAGGCCGAGCAGCTCGCCGACGGCGTGGCGATCGTCGACGCCGGCCAGGTCATCGCGCAGGGCTCCCCCGAGCAGCTGTGCCGCGGCGGCGCCGAGAACACGCTCCGCTTCACCGGCCGCCCCGGCCTGGACGTGGCCTCGCTGCTCAAGGCACTGCCCGCCGACTCCGCGGCCACCGAACTCACCCCCGGTTCCTACCGCGTCGCCGGCAAGGTCGACCCCCAGCTCCTCGCGACGGTCACCTCCTGGTGCGCCCAGCACGGTGTGATGCCGGACAAGATCTCCGTCGAGCGGCACACTCTCGAAGACGTCTTCCTCGAACTGACCGGCAAGGAGCTGCGCGGATGAGCGCCGGCACGTATGCCCCCCGCCCCGGAGCGGCTCCGCTGCCCCGCATGATCGCCACGCAGGCCGCGCTCGAGACGAAGATGCTGCTCCGCAACGGCGAACAGCTCCTCCTCACGGTCGTCATCCCCGCCCTCCTGCTGGTCCTGTTCTCCGCGGTCGACATCGTCGACACCGGCTCCGGCAAAGCGGTCGACTTTCTGACGCCGGGCATCCTCGCGCTCGCCGTGATGTCCACGGCCTTCACGGGCCAGGCCATCGCGACGGGCTTCGAGCGCCGCTACGGCGTCCTCAAGCGGCTCGGCGCCTCCCCGCTCCCCCGCTGGGCCCTGATGACGGCCAAGACCCTCTCGGTCCTGGTCACCGAGGTCCTTCAGGTCATCCTCCTCACGGTCATCGCCTTCGCCCTGGGCTGGTCCCCGCACGGCAACCCCTTCGCCGTGGTCCTCCTCCTGGTCCTCGGCACCGCCGCCTTCTCCGGTCTCGGCCTGCTCATGGCCGGCACGCTCAAGGCCGAGGCCACGCTCGCCGCGGCCAACCTGGTCTTCCTGCTCCTGCTCGTCGGCGGCGGCGTCATCGTGCCGCTCGACAAGTTCCCCGACGCCGCCCAGTCGGTGCTCGGCCTGCTTCCCGTCTCGGCGCTCTCCGACGGCCTGCGCGACGTCCTCCAGCACGGCGCCTCGATGCCCTGGGGAGACCTCGGCATCCTCGCCGTCTGGGCGGTCCTGGGACTCGGCGCGGCGGGCCGCTTCTTCCGCTGGGAGTGACGGGCCGGGGCGTAACGGGCGTCACAGATGGCCCACTTACGTCCCCCTCGTGAAGGCGTGCACAAGCGGCCCCCTACGATGGGGCCCGTGCCCAACGTGACCCGCGCCGACGCCGTCCAGGCGATCCGCAACCCGCTCGCCTTCATCGCCGAGCGCTGGACCCCCACGCAGCGGACCGTCCAGCGAGCGGCCCTCTCCGCCGTCGTCATGACGGTGGTCATCGTCGTGACCGGCGGCGCGGTGCGCCTGACCGGGTCGGGCCTCGGCTGCCCGACCTGGCCCAAGTGCACCGACCAGTCGCTGACCGCGACGAGTGAGATGGGCTTCCACGGAGCCATCGAGTTCGGCAACCGCATGCTCACGTACGTGCTGTGTGCCGCGGTCGGCTGGGCGATCATCGCCGCCCGCTCCCAGAAGCCGTGGCGGCGCTCGCTGACCCGGCTCGGCTGGACCCAGTTCTGGGTCGTCATGGGCAACGCGGTGCTCGGTGGCATCGTCGTCCTGGTCGGCCTCAACCCGTACACGGTCGCGGCCCACTTCATTCTCACCACCGCCCTCCTCACGGTCGCCGTGCTGATGTGGCAGCGCACCCGCGAGGGCGACACCGAGCCGCGCCCGCTGGTCGGCACCTCGATCAAGCAGCTCGTCTGGTTCCTGGTCGTGGCGTCGGCCCTGCTCATCGCCGTCGGCACGGTGGTGACCGGCGCCGGTCCGCACGCCGGCGACTCCAGCGACGTCCACCGGATGCCGCTCGACTGGGAGACGGTCGCCAAGGGCCACGCGGTCCTGGCCTGGATCGTGGTGACGCTGACCTTCGCTCTCTGGTTCGTCCTGAAGGCAGTCGACGCCCCCAAGGGCCCGCTGCACCGCACACGCGACCTGTTCCTGATCCTGCTCGCCCAGGGCGTCATCGGCTACGTCCAGTACTTCACGGACCTGCCCGAGGTCCTGGTGGCGCTGCACATGCTCGGCTCGGCGCTGGTCTGGATCGGCGTCCTGCGCGTCGTCCTGTCACTGCGGGAGCGCCCGCACCCGACGGTGGGCCTCCCGTCTCAGGCGGACCCGGAGCTCTCCGCCGTCTGACGCGGCGCCCGGGTGCGTACGGTCAGCAGCCCGCACCCCTGACGCCGACCCCGTAGACCCGCCCCGCCGTCCCCGCCGCGATCATCGACGCCACCCGCTGCGCGTCCCCGAGGGACCACGCCCCCTCCGCGACCCAGCCGCCGAGAACCCGGCTCAGCGCGTCGCGGAACAAGCGGGCGCCGACCACGTGCAGCTCGGGGATGCCACGGGCTCCGCTGGAGAACAGCAGCTTGCCGAACGGGGCCAGTTCGAGGATCTCCGCGAGGACCGCGGCGGCCCGGGCGCCGGTGCGGGTGAGGGCCGGGCCCAGGTCGGCGTAGACATGGGGGAAGATCCCGGCCAGATGGGCGGCGTGCCGGTGGTAGGGGTAGCCGTGCAGCAGGATCAGGTCGGTGCCCAGGCCGGCCGTGGCCCGCGCGAAGTCCGTCAGCAGTACCGGGTCCGTACGGTCGATCCGCAGGCCCGGTTCGCCGAGCCCTGCGTGCAGTTGGAGCGGTCGGCCCGATGCCACCGCGATCCACAGCAGATGACGCAGCAGGACCGGATCCGTCAGGGGCCCGCCCACCGTGCGCGCCGCGAGCCAGCGGCCGGCCGCGCCCCGCACCTCGCCGGGCCCCGGCGGCTGCGGCGCGAGCGCGAGTCCGTGACGTACGCCCGCGACCGAGGTGAAGGCGACCGCGCCGGCGGCTGCGGCATGCACCGATTCGGCGAGGTTCGCGAGGAAGGACTCGACGGTCCCGGAGGTGTCCGCGACCTGCTCGGCGAGGAGTTCGAGGCGGATGATCTCGCGCGCGTCCGCCTCCCCGGCACGGGCCATCTCGTCGGGCCCGGTCAGATCGCCGGGCAGCCCCGTGTCCACGAGGTACGTGGTGATGCCGCTGCCGCGCAGGAGCCGTCGGCCCGCTTCCATGACCCCGAGTTCGCGGCGCCTGGCCAGGTAGCGGGCGGGCGCGCAGTGGGGTTCCAGGCCGAGCAGCGGCGGGCACCAGCGGCGTACCGCGAAGCCGGTCTGGGTGTCGAAGAAGGTCGTGCCGGGAGCGGGCGGCCCCTCGCCCCGGCCGAGATGGGCCTCGAACGTGCCGAGGCCCAGTTCCGTACGCAGCACCCCGTGGCAGTACTGATCCACCAGGGACGGCGTTTCGATCATCCGGGGCTCCCGTTGACGGACCTGCTCCTACAGTCCTAACGGGTGAACGGGCGCCGGGTGTTGCTCAACCGCGGATCGCACACCTGCGCCCATGCCCCCGGATGCCGGGGCTTCAGCCGCCGAGCTGGATGCCCGCCATGCGCTTCCATTCGTACGGGCCGGTCTCCACCTTCGCGGCGAAGTCGCCGTCGAAGTCCTCGTGGATCGTGATGCCGGCCTTCTCCACAGCCTTCTGCGCGACCTCGTACGTGGTGGCCACCAGGTCGCCCCAGCCGCCGTCCTCGCCGACGAGGACGATGCGGGTGCCGCGCTCGCCGATGTACGCCAGCTGTCCCTCGGCGCCGCCGTGCGCCTTGGCGAACGCGCCGATCTCCTTGGCCAGCCTGGCCGCCCGGCGCTCGTCCTTCGCCGCCCTGCGGGGCGCCTCAACCGCTTGAGTCTCTGCCATGAACAGGATGCTACCGACGAGTAGCGAAACAAGCGATGGGTGGGGCGCGTGGCCTGGGCCACGCGCCCCACCCATCGGAGGTGCTTCCGGAGCGTCAGCGCAGGAAGGGGTCCACCGCCACCGCTACGAAGAGCAGCGATACATAGGTGATGGACCAGTGGAACAGCCGCATCTCCTTGAGCTTCCCGCCCGTGACCTCGGCCTTGGCGCGGTTCTGCAACCCGTGCGCCTCCCACAGCCAGAAGCCGCCCGAAAGGAGCGCGACCACCGTGTAGAACCAGCCGGTGTAACCGAGCGGCGTCAGGAGCAGCGAGACCCCGACCATCAGCCAGCTGTAGACGACGATCTGCCGCGCGACCACCTTGTTGGAGGCGATGACCGGGAGCATCGGAACGCCCACGCGCGCGTAGTCCTCCTTCACCTTCATGGACAGCGGCCAGTAATGCGGCGGCGTCCAGAAGAACATGACGAGGAACAGGATGACCGGCGCCCACGACATGGAGTCGGTGACCGACGACCAGCCGATCAGGACCGGCAGGCAGCCCGCGATACCGCCCCACACGATGTTCTGCGACGTACGCCGCTTAAGGATCATCGTGTAGACGACTACATAGAAGAGCAGCGCGCCCAGCGACAGCCAGGCGGACAGCCAGTTGACCGCGAAGCCGAACAGCAGCGTGGAGATCACGGCGAGAGAGATGCCGAAGACCAGGCACTCGGCCGGGCTCACCATGCCGGTGACCAGTGGCCGCTGCGACGTCCGGTCCATGAGGGCGTCGATGTCGCGGTCGTACCACATGTTCAGCGCGTTGGCGCCGCCCGCGGAGAGATAGCCGCCGAGGCAGGTGATCAGTACCAGCTTGAGATCCGGCACGCCCTGCTCGGCGAGGAACATCACCGGAACGGTGGTGATGAGCAGAAGTTCGATGATCCGCGGCTTGGTCAGCGCCACGAATGCCTTGACGCGGGCCCCGAACGGCCGCTGGCCCCGGCTGCTGCTCGTGCTGCTCGTCCCGAGCGCTCCCGGTGGACGGGATTCGACGGCCGTCACGCACACCCCTGACAAAGACTCCAGCGAGCCCCAAGCAGTCCACTTGGATGTGAAGTCCCGGTAAAGGCCCGCGCGTACCACGCCACTGTAGACGTTGCCTATACCTCGCCCTTCGTGGGGGTGGGGTCGTGTTGAGCGGCATCTCCAGATGAGCTTTCACGGGTCCGGATGAGCCCCCGGATGAGCGGCTCCGTATTCACGTGAGGAACAGCGTCGATCCCTGTCAGGAGGCGGATCGAGCAGAGTCCCGGCAGTCTGGAATGACTCGAAAGAATGCTTGTTCCAGCAAGGGTAGGCTCGACAACGGCCGGTGAGACCGACATCACCGGTAATAGACATCTGGAGAGGAGCCCTGACTCAGGGTGAGCACCAAGCCGACCACCACTGACCTCGAGTGGACCGATGTGGACCAGCGGGCCGTTGACACCGCTCGCGTCCTGGCCGCCGACGCCGTACAGAAGGTCGGCAACGGCCATCCCGGTACGGCGATGAGCCTGGCCCCGGCCGCGTACACCCTCTTTCAGAAGGTGATGCGACACGACCCGGCGGACGCCGACTGGGTCGGCCGGGACCGGTTCGTCCTGTCCGCGGGCCACTCGTCCCTGACCCTCTACATCCAGCTCTACCTGGCCGGGTTCGGCCTGCAGCTGGACGACCTGAAGTCGTTCCGGACGTGGGGCTCCAAGACCCCCGGCCACCCGGAGTACGGCCACACCACCGGCGTCGAGACGACCACGGGCCCGCTGGGCCAGGGTGTCGCCAACGCCGTGGGCATGGCGATGGCCGCCCGCTACGAGCGCGGTCTGTTCGACCCGGAGGCCGCCGCGGGCACCTCCCCCTTCGACCACTTCATCTACGCGATCGCCGGCGACGGCTGCCTCCAGGAGGGCATCTCCTCCGAGGCGTCCTCGCTCGCGGGCCACCAGAAGCTCGGCAACCTGGTCCTGCTGTGGGACGACAACCACATCTCGATCGAGGGCGACACCGAGACGGCGGTCTCCGAGGACACCTGCAAGCGCTACGAGGCGTACGGCTGGCACGTCCAGCGCGTCGCCGCGAAGCCGGACGGCGACCTCGACCACGAGGCGATCTACAACGCCATCGAGGCCGCCAAGAAGGTCACGGACAAGCCGTCCTTCATCGCGATGCGCTCGATCATCGCCTGGCCCGCCCCGAACGCGCAGAACACCGAGGCCGCGCACGGCTCGGCGCTCGGTGACGACGAGGTGGCGGCCACCAAGCGCGTCCTCGGCTTCGACCCCGAGAAGACCTTCGAGGTCTCCGACGAGGTCATCGGCCACACCCGCAAGGCGCTCGACCGCGGTGCCCAGGCCAAGGCCGAGTGGGAGAAGTCGTTCCAGGAGTGGCGTTCGGCCAACCCGGAGCGCGCCGCCGAGTTCGACCGCATCAACGCGGGCGAGCTGCCGGCCGGCTGGGAGGAGAAGCTCCCGGCGTTCGAGGCGGGCAAGGGTGTCGCGACGCGTGCCGCGTCCGGCAAGGTGCTGCAGGCCCTCGGCCCGGTCATCCCCGAGCTGTGGGGCGGCTCCGCCGACCTGGCGGGCTCGAACAACACGACGATCGACAAGACGTCGTCGTTCCTCCCCGTCGGCAACTCGCTGCCGGAGGCCGACCCCTACGGCCGCACGGTGCACTTCGGCATCCGCGAGCACTCGATGGCCGCGGAGATGAACGGCATCGCGCTGCACGGCCACACGCGCATCTTCGGTGGCACCTTCCTGGTGTTCTCCGACTACATGCGCAACGCCGTACGCCTGTCGGCCCTGATGCACCTGCCGGTGACGTACGTGTGGACGCACGACTCCATCGGTCTCGGTGAGGACGGCCCGACGCACCAGCCGGTCGAGCACCTGGCCTCGCTGCGCGCCATCCCGGGCCTCAACGTCGTCCGCCCCGCGGACGCCAACGAGACCGTCATCGCCTGGCGCGAGATCCTGCGGCGCGGCAAGAAGGACTACGGCAAGAGCAAGCCGCACGGTCTGGCCCTGACCCGTCAGGGTGTGCCGACCTACGAGCCCAACGAGGACACCGTCAAGGGCGGGTACGTGCTGGTCGAGGCCTCCAAGGAGACCCCGGACCTCATCCTCATCGCCACCGGCTCCGAGGTGCAGCTCGCCGTCGAGGCGCGCGAGACGCTGGAGGGCGAGGGTGTCGCCACGCGCGTCGTGTCGATGCCGTCCGTCGAATGGTTCGAGGAGCAGGACCAGGGGTACCGGGAGAGCGTCCTGCCGCCTGCCGTCAAGGCGCGGGTCGCTGTCGAGGCCGGAATCGGTCTGACCTGGCACAAGTACGTCGGGGACGCCGGTCGCATCGTCTCGCTGGAGCACTTCGGCGCTTCGGCGGACGCCAAGGTCCTCTTCCGCGAGTTCGGGTTCACCCCGGAGAACGTGGTGGCCAAGGCTCGGGAATCCCTCGCCGCGGCCCAGCGCTGACGCCCGTACACGACCTGTAGGAGATGCAATTTCCATGACAGACGCACTGAAGCGCCTCTCCGAGGAGGGCGTCGCGATCTGGCTGGACGACCTGTCGCGCAAGCGGATCACGTCCGGCAACCTCGCCGAACTGATCGACCAGCAGCACGTCGTGGGCGTCACGACCAATCCGTCGATCTTCCAGAAGGCGATCTCGGAGGGTGACGGTTACGACCAGCAGCTCTCCGACCTCGGGGCCCGTGGGGTCACCGTCGAAGAGGCCATCCGCATGATCACGACGGCGGACGTCCGCGACGCCGCCGACATCCTGCGCCCGGTCTTCGACGCGACCGATGGCCAGGACGGCCGGGTGTCGATCGAGGTCGACCCGCGGCTCGCCCACAAAACGCACTCCACGGTCGCCGAGGCCAAGCAGCTGGCGTGGCTGGTGGACCGGCCGAACACGCTCATCAAGATCCCGGCGACCAAGGCGGGCCTACCCGCGATCACCGAGGTCATCGGCCGGGGCATCAGCGTCAACGTCACGCTGATCTTCTCGCTCGAGCGTTACCGCGAGGTCATGGACGCCTACCTCGCCGGTCTGGAGAAGGCCAAGGCCGCCGGCCTGGACCTGTCCAAGATCCACTCCGTCGCGTCCTTCTTCGTGTCCCGCGTGGACACCGAGATCGACAAGCGGATCGACGCGCTCGGCACGGACGAGGCCAAGGCCGCACGCGGCAAGGTCGGTCTCGCCAACGCCCGGCTCGCGTACGAGGCGTTCGAAGAGGTGTTCAGCAGCGACCGCTGGGCCCCCCTCGACAAGGCGCAGGCCAACAAGCAGCGTCCGCTGTGGGCCTCGACCGGTGTCAAGGACAAGGCGTACAAGGACACCCTGTACGTCGACGACCTGGTCGCCCCGGGCACGGTGAACACCATGCCGGAGGCCACCCTGGAGGCGGCCGCCGACCACGGTCGGATCACCGGCAACACGATCGCGGGCACGTACGACCAGGCCCGTAAGGACATCGAGGCTGTCGAGAAGCTCGGCATCTCGTACGACGAGGTCGTACAGCTTCTCGAGGACGAGGGCGTCGACAAGTTCGAGAAGGCCTGGACCGACCTGCTCAAGTCGACCGAGGCGGAGCTCAAGCGCCTCGCCCCTTCGGAGGGCTGAAACCTTGACCACTCACGGAGCCAACCCGCTCCGTGACGCCGCAGACCGACGGCTCCCGCGTATCGCGGGGCCGTCGGGTCTGGTGATCTTCGGCGTTACGGGCGATTTGTCACGTAAAAAGCTCATGCCTGCCGTGTACGACCTCGCCAACCGGGGCCTGCTCCCCCCGGGCTTCTCGCTGATCGGTTTCGCCCGCCGCGACTGGGAGGACGAGGACTTCGCCCAGGTCGTGCACGACGCGGTCAAGCAGCACTCCCGGACGCCGTTCCGTGAGGAGGTCTGGCAGCAGCTCATCCAGGGCATGCGCTTCGTCCAGGGCAACTTCGACGACGACGAGGCCTTCGAGACCCTGAAGTCGACGATCCAGGACCTCGACAAGTCGCAGGGCACGGGCGGGAACTTCGCGTTCTACCTCTCCGTACCCCCCAAGTTCTTCCCCCTGGTCGTGAAGCAGCTGAAGGAGCACGGCCTGGCGGACGCGCCCGAGGGCTCCTGGCGGCGTGCCGTCATCGAGAAGCCCTTCGGTCACGACCTCGCGTCGGCCAAGGACCTGAACGCGATCGTGCACGAGGTGTTCGACCCGGACCAGGTGTTCCGGATCGACCACTACCTCGGCAAGGAGACCGTCCAGAACATCCTGGCGCTCCGCTTCGCCAACCAGATGTTCGAACCGATCTGGAACCGGTCGTACGTCGACCACATCCAGATCACGATGGCCGAGGACATCGGCATCGGCGGCCGCGCCGGCTACTACGACGGCATCGGCGCCGCCCGCGACGTCATCCAGAACCACCTCCTTCAGTTGATGGCGCTCACCGCCATGGAGGAGCCCGCCTCCTTCGACGCGGACGCGCTCGTCGCCGAGAAGGCCAAGGTGCTCGGCGCCATCAGGCTGCCGAAGGACCTCGGCCGGGACACGGTGCGCGGCCAGTACGCGGCCGGGTGGCAGGGCGGCGAGAAGGCCGTCGGGTACCTCCAGGAAGACGGCATCGACCCGAAGTCGAAGACCGACACGTACGCGGCCGTCAAGCTGGAGGTGGACAACCGCCGTTGGGCGGGGGTGCCCTTCTACCTGCGCACCGGTAAGCGGCTCGGCCGTCGTGTCACCGAGATCGCGGTCGTCTTCCAGCGCGCCCCGCACTCCCCCTTCGACCACACGGCGACGGAGGAGCTGGGCCAGAACGCGATCGTGATCCGCGTCCAGCCGGACGAGGGCATCACGGTCCGCTTCGGCTCGAAGGTGCCGGGCACGTCGATGGAGATCCGGGACGTGTCGATGGACTTCGCCTACGGCGAGTCCTTCACCGAGTCGAGCCCGGAGGCGTACGAACGTCTGATCCTGGACGTGCTGCTGGGCGACTCCAACCTCTTCCCGCGCACGGAGGAGGTCGAGCTGTCCTGGAACATCCTCGACCCGATCGAGAACTACTGGGACACGCACGGCAAGCCCGCGCAGTACCCGTCCGGCACGTGGGGGCCCGCCGAGGCGGACGAAATGCTCGCACGAGACGGACGGAGCTGGCGCCGGCCATGAAGATCGACCTTACGGACACCACCTCCAGCAAGATCAACAAGGCGCTGGTGAAGGGCCGCCGGGCGGTCGGCACCCCCGCCGTCGGCATGGTGCTGACCCTCGTCATCGTCACCGACGAGGAGAACGCCTACGACGCCCTGAAGGCGGCCAACGACGCGTCGCGCGAGCACCCCTCGCGCACGCTCGTCGTCATCAAGCGCGCCGCCCGCTCCCCGCGCGACCGCACGAAGTCGCGGCTCGACGCGGAGGTGCGGGTCGGTGTCGAGGCCGGCACCGGCGAGACGGTCGTGCTCCGCCTCTACGGCGAGGTCATCAACCACGCCCAGTCGGTCGTCCTCCCGCTGCTGCTCCCGGACGCCCCGACGGTCGTGTGGTGGCCCGTGGACGCCCCGCTGGACCCCGCGCAGGACCCGCTGGGCGCGCTGGCCCAGCGCCGCGTCACGGACACGTACGCGGCAGAGCAGCCGATCCACGAGCTGGAGGCCCGCGCGGCGTCCTACTCGCCCGGCGACACGGACCTGTCCTGGACCCGGATCACGCCGTGGCGCTCCATGCTGGCCGCCGCCCTGGACCAGGTGACGTGCGATGTCACGTCGGTCGAGGTCGAGGGCGAGGAGTTCAACCCGAGCTGCGAGCTGCTGGCCATGTGGCTCGCGGACCGGCTCGACGTGCCCGTGCGGCGCTCCCTGTCGTCGGGCCCCGGCCTGACCGGCGTCCGCATGGACTCCACCTGCGGCCCGATCGTCCTCGACCGGGCCGACGGCATCCTCGCCACGCTCTCCATCGAGGGCCAGCCGGACCGCGCGGTCGCGCTCAAGCGCCGTGAGACGTCCGAGCTGATCGCGGAGGAGCTGCGGCGCCTGGACCCGGACGACACGTATGCGGCCTCGCTGCGGTTCGGCGTGGACCGGCTGGCCGAGCAGACGCCGGAGCCTTCCGAGGCACCGGCGGAGTCCTCCCCCCGGCCCGCGGCGGAGAAGCCCGCGGCCAAGAAGGCGCCTGCCAAGAAGGCCCCTGCGAAAAAGGCTCCGGCCAAGAAGGCGGCGGCGAAGTGAGCACGGCACCCCAGCTCGTCGTCCACCGCGACAAGGAGCTGATGGCGCAGGCGGCCGCGGCCCGGCTGATCACCAAGATCGTCGATGCCCAGGCCGCCCGCGGCTACGCCTCCGTCGTCCTCACGGGCGGCCGCAACGGGAACGGCCTGCTGGCCGCGCTCGCGGCGGCGCCCGCCCGGGACGCGATCGACTGGAGCCGCCTCGACCTGTGGTGGGGCGACGAGCGGTTCCTGCCGGACGGCGACCCCGAGCGCAACTACACGCAGGCCAAGGAGGCGCTGCTCGACTCGGTGCCGCTCAACCCCGACCGCGTGCACCCCATGCCCGCGTCGGACGGCCCCTACGAGCCGGACGCCGCGGCCGAGGTGTACGCGGCCGAACTCGCCACGGCCGCGGGACCCGAGGACCACGGCCCCGTGCCGACCTTCGACGTCCTGATGCTCGGCGTCGGCCCGGACACGCACGTCGCGTCGCTCTTCCCCGAGCTGCCGGCGGTCCGCGAGACGGAGCGCACCGTGGTCGGCGTGCGGGGCGCCCCCAAGCCCCCGCCCACCCGGATCACGCTCACGCTCCCGGCGATCCGGGCCGCGCGCGAGGTCTGGCTGCTCGCCGCGGGTGAGGACAAGGCGAGGGCTGCCGCGATCGCCCTGTCGGGCGCGGGCGAGATCCAGGCCCCGGCGGCGGGCGCGTACGGCCGCTCGCGCACCCTGTGGCTGCTGGACGCGGCCGCCGCGTCGCAGTTGCCGCCGGAGCTGTATCCGCCGGCTGTCGCGTAACTCCGTTACGTGTAAGGCCCCGCATCCTCAAGGATGCGGGGCCTTACGCGTGCTGCGGTACCCGGTAGTCGGAGCCGTCCTTCTCCCGTACGAGCAGGCCGTCGATGACGCAGTAGCGGCGCAGGGCGGCGGTGTCGTCGTGGACCGTGCGCAGCGCCGCGTTGATCTCGCGCTCACTGTAGGTGCGGTCGGTGTCGAAGAGGGTGTCCGTGAGGTGGACGAGGAGTTCGTGGCGCACGGTGGCCCGGACCGGGATCGCGGTCAGCCTGCCCCGGGCGAAGAAGCCGGTGAGATGGCGCGGAACACCCGTGCCGGGCTCGGGGGTCCGGGCCCGGCGGAACACCTCGGGCCCGGCGCGCAGCGACCCGTCGTCGAGCCGCTCGACGAGCCCGGCGGCGATCAGTCTGCCCAGGTGCTTGCGCGCGGCCGGGGAGTCGGTCTCGCTCGGCGGCAGGTCGTCGAGCACGACGCGCGCGTACAGCCTGAGTCGTTCGGGGTCTGCGAGGGCCGACATGAGCTGATCCACTGAGGTGCCTCCCGGCTGGGTCACGGACGGGCAGTCTCACCCGCCGGGCGGCGCCCCCGCATCCGATTTAGGGTCCCGCTCTAATCCGAGCGCCCGCGCAGCGCCCGGTACTTGGCGACGAGCGCCTTGGTCGACTCGTCGAGCCCGGGTACGTCCGCGCCCTCCGTCAGGGCCGGCTCGACGCGCTTGGCGAGGACCTTGCCGAGTTCGACGCCCCACTGGTCGAAGGAGTCGATGTTCCACACGGCGCCCTGCACGAACACCTTGTGCTCGTAGAGGGCGACCAGCTGGCCGAGCACGGACGGCGTCAGGGACTTCGTGAGGATCGTCGTCGTGGGGTGGTTGCCCTTGAACGTCTTGTGCGGCACCAGCTCCTCGGGCACCCCCTCCGCCCGTACCTCGTCGGGTGTCTTGCCGAACGCGAGCGCCTGGGTCTGCGCGAAGAAGTTGGCCATCAGCAGGTCGTGCTGGGCCACGAGGCCCGGCTGCAGGTCCGCGACGGGCTCGGCGAAGCCGATGAAGTCCGCCGGGATCAACTTCGTTCCCTGGTGGATGAGTTGGTAGTAGGCGTGCTGGCCGTTCGTGCCGGGGGTGCCCCAGACCACCGGGCCGGTCTGCCAGCCGACCTCTTCGCCGTTGCGCTGCACGTACTTGCCGTTCGACTCCATGTCGAGCTGCTGCAAGTAGGCGGTGAACTTCGACAAGTAGTGGCTGTACGGCAGCACGGCGTGCGACTGGGCGTCGTGGAAGTTGCCGTACCAGATGCCCAACAGGCCCATCAGGAGCGGCACGTTCGACTCGGCGGGCGCGGTGCGGAAGTGCTCGTCGACGAGGTGGAAGCCGTCGAGCATCTCGCGGAAGGCGTCGGGCCCGATGGCGATCATCAGGGAGAGACCGATGGCGGAGTCATACGAGTAACGTCCGCCGACCCAGTCCCAGAACTCGAACATGTTGGCCGTGTCGATGCCGAAGTCGGACACCTTCTCGGTGTTGGTCGACAGCGCCACGAAGTGTTTGGCGACCGCCTCCTGACCGGCCCTCAGTTCGGTCAGCAGCCAGTTGCGCGCGGAGGTCGCGTTGGTGATCGTCTCGATGGTGGTGAAGGTCTTCGAGGCGATCACGAACAGCGTCTCGGCCGGGTCCAGGTCCCGTACGGCTTCGTGGAGATCGGCCCCGTCCACGTTCGAGACGAAGCGCACCGTGAGGTCGCGGTCGGTGAAGGAGCGCAGCACCTCGTAGGCCATCGCGGGGCCGAGATCCGAGCCGCCGATGCCGATGTTGACGACGTTCTTGATGCGCTTGCCGGTGTGTCCGGTCCACGCGCCGGAGCGGACCCGGTCGGCGAACGCGGCCATCTTGTCGAGCACCGCGTGCACGCCCGGCACCACGTTCTCGCCGTCTACCTCGATCACCGCGTCGCGCGGGGCGCGCAGCGCGACGTGCAGCACGGCCCGGTCCTCGGTCGTGTTGATCTTCTCGCCGCGGAACATGGCGTCCCGCAGACCGAAGACGTCGGTCGCGGCGGCCAGCTCGCGCAGCAGACGCAGGGTCTCCTCGGTGACCAGGTGCTTGGAGTAGTCGACGTGCAGATCGCCGGCCTCCAGCACCAGGCCCGCGCCGCGCGCCGGGTCCTTGGCGAACAGCTCGCGCAGCCGTACGTCGCCCAGTTGCTCCCGGTGCTTGACCAGCGCCTGCCACTCGGCCGTCTGGGTGAGCCGCGCGCGGCCCTCTGCGCCTGCTTCGAACGCGTTCATCTCGGACTTCAGCTGCCTCTCGTACGCGCGTACGTGCTTTGCCCCGCTGCTCCGTCCAACCTAATCGATCAGCGGTGGGTATGAGCGGTCTGTCCGGGGCGTGCACGGCCGTGCGGGTCAGTGGCCGCCGCGGTGCAGGCGTCCCGCGTAGTGGTCCTCCAGGCGGCCGTTGCGCTCGAAGCCGCCGGGCAGGTTGGCGGAGACGTAGACCGGGGGCTCGTGGCCCTCGGCGACCAGGTGGGCGACGGCCTCGGCCACGACCATCTGCACGAGCAGCGCCGAGGTGATCGTCGAGACGCCGCAGAGCTTGCCGCCGTCCGGCAACGGCAGGATCGCGTCACCGGTGGGCGCACAGTTGTCCAGGACGGCGTCGGCGTGGTCGGCGAGGCGGCTGCCGCTCGCGTGCAGGGCGGGGACCGAGCGGGTGTGGTCGAGGGAGGTGAGGGCGATCAGCGGGTGCCCCTTCTCCTTGACCAGCAGGGCCATGTCGACGATGGAGTTGTTGACACCCGAGTTCGAGATGATCACGAACAGGTCCTGCGGGCGCGGGGTGCTCAGCTCGTAGAGGCGGGCGGCGAGGCCGGGGCGCCGTTCGAGGAGTGGATCGGCGAGCACCGAGCGGTCCTCGCCGCCGCGCAGGACGAGGTCGTGCAGGGCGACGCGGGTGGTGGGGATGAGTCCGCCCGCGCGTCCCGAGATCTCCAGGGCGGTGGCCTGCGAGTGGCCGGTGCCGAAGGCGTGGACGACGCCGTCGGCGGCGACGCAGTCCGCGATGATGCGGGCCGCCGCGGCGACGCCCTCCTTGTTCGTCGTGACGGCGCGCTCGACGTGTTCGCGCACCTGGTCCGCCAACTCGCTCGCGCCGAGCCGCTGTTCCGTCATGACCCCGACCACCTTCGGTTCATCGATTCAGTTTGTGTTCTACAGAATGAAAGATTGAACCAGCCCGATGGTGCCGTCAAGGCCTCCCCGGCGATTCGGTGATCAGCAATCGGGCCAGCTCCACCGCGCCGGTGACCCCGTCCGGCACGGACGAGCACCGCAGCCCCATCGGCTCCACGGCCACGCGCAGCCGCTCCCCCAGCGGGCCGTCGGGTCCGAGGAGCCCGCCCGTGACGACCAGCGACTCACCGGGAGTGGGGTCCAACGCCGCGACAGTGTCCGCGAGTTGCCGGGCCGCCTCGGCGAGCAGGGACCGCGCCCACTCGTCCCCGCCCTCCGCGGCCGTCACCACCAGGGGGCTCAACTCGGCCAATACCACGGGGCGTTGCGCATACGCCCAGACCGCGACGGTCTGCTTGAGACGGTGCCGCCCGGCCCAGTCGAGCGCGGGGCCGGCGCGCCCCGGCACCACGCGGTCGAGCACCAGCGTCACCAGCGGCCCCCACTCCGCGCGGCCGTCCACCGCCCGCAGCGCGCCGCGCAACGCCTGCCGCCCGAGCCAGAAGCCGCTTCCGGTGTCGCCGAGCAGCCAGCCGTCCCCGTCCACGACCCGCACCGTGCGCCGCCCGGCGACCCGGGCCGCTGCCGCGCCGGTCCCCGCGATCAGCACGAGTCCGTCGGCCGGGGCCCCGGGACCCGAGGCGCAGGCCACTTCCACGTCGCCGTACACGCGCAGCGCCGCGCCGTCGATGCCGAGGCGGGCCAGCGCCTCCGTCAGGCACTCCTCGGCGACGCCGCGCCCGCGCACGGGGCCGCCACCCTCACCCGCCCCGGCGAATCCGCCGACGACGCCGGCCACCGCGCCGCGCAGCGCCCCGGGCACGGCCGCTGCCAGCGCCTGCTCCAAGTGCCGTACAAGAGCGGGCCGTTCGACGCTCAGGGCGTTGCCCGGGCCGCCGTGCCCGACGCCCACGAGGCGCCCGTCCGCATCGACGCAGCGCGCCCGCACCCGGGTGCCTCCGGCGTCGATCCCGACGGCGAGCGGAGCGACGTATCGATCGATTGATTCAGTGAGCACACCGCATGATGATTGATAGATTCAACAGCGGACAACACCCCCGCACCGGCAAGCGGGACCGTGACCCGCCCCGACCGAGAGAAATCCATGATCACAGCCCGGATCCGCTCCGAACTGCCCACCCTCAGCGGATCGTTGCGCAAGGTCGGCGCCTACGTTCTGGCCGATCCCATCGCGGTCGCGGGGACCTCCGCGGCCGACCTGGGGCGCCGCACCGGCACCTCCCAGGCCACCGTCACCCGGTTCTGCCAGGCGCTGGGCCTGGAGACCTACCAGCGGCTGCTGCTCGAACTCGCCAAGGAGCAGGGCGAGAAGGACCACGAGGACGACCACGGCGACCACGAGCGCCCCCTGGGCCCCGACATCGGCCCGGACGACGACCTGGAGCACCTGATCTCCGTCGTCGCCCACGCGGACCTCCAAGCGCTGCGCAGCACCCGCGACCAACTGGACCGCACCGCCCTCGAAGCGGCCGCGCAGGCGCTCGCCAAGGCCCGTCGCATCGACGTCTACGGAGTGGGCGGCTCGGGCATCCTGGCGCGCGAGACGGAGGCCCGCCTGTTCGGCATCGGGACGCCGGCCCGCGGCTGGACGGAGGTGCACGCGGCGGAGACCTCGGCCGCTCTGCTGACACCGGCGGACGCCGCCGTGGCCCTCTCCCACTCGGGGCGCACCCGCGAGGTCCTGGGGCCGCTGCGGCTCGCCGCGGAGCGCGGTGCCACGACGGTCGCGGTCACGGGCGACCCGCGCTCCCCCGTGGCCCAGGCGGCCGCGGTGCATCTGACCTGGACGGCGGCGGAGACGAGCTTCAGGCGCGGAAGCTTCGGCGCCCGCCACTCGGCGCTGCTGATCCTCGACTGCCTCTACGCGCGCGTGGCACAGCTGACCTACGACCGGGCCACCGCGTCGATCGCGCTCACGGCACACATCTCCGAGGACCACGCGGCCCGTCCGCGCCGCCGTTCGTGAGCGCGGCGGAACAGCACCGGCCGGGAGCCCCCAGGGCGCCCGGCCGGTCCTCAACTCTCAGATCTCGCCCCGCAGTTTCGCGAGCGCCTCGGCCAGGATCGCCTCGCCGTCCGCGTCGCTGCGCCGCTCCCGCACGTACGCGAGGTGGGTCTTGTACGGCTCCGTACGCGGCGGGTCCGGCGGATTGTCCCGGTCCTGCCCGGCAGGGAAGCCGCAGCGCGGACAGTCCCAGGTCTCCGGCACCTGCGCGTCGGAGGCGAAGCTCGGCTGCGTCTCGTGCCCGTTCGAGCACCAGAAGGAGATGCGCAGGCGCGGCGCGGACTCGCCGCGCTCGGCCTCGCCCATCGGCCCCGCCCCGACCCGACTTCCTCGGATCGCGTTGCCACTTGCCACGGTCGTAACTCCCTGCGTGATGGTGCCGCGAAGCGTGTCGGCGTCTCACTTCGCCGCGGAGCGCCTCAGTCTACGTAAGGCCCAACGCACGTCCAGTGATTGGAGTTACCTGCTCTCCCCTAGACGCAAGCCCCATGATAGGCGGCGCTGTTGGGCGCGTACCGGACATGGGGCCTTACGTGAGCTCTGTGCAGTTGTGACGGGTGGAACCGAAGGCTCGGCCCGCGAAGGTCAGTTGTTGATCTTCATCAGAATGCCGAGCACCACGATGCACGCGAACCAGAGCAGACCGAGCACGATCGTGATCCGGTCCAGGTTCCGCTCGGCAACCGAAGAGCCACCGACGGAGGACTGCATGCCGCCACCGAACATGTCGGAGAGGCCGCCACCCTTTCCCTTGTGCATGAGCACCAGGAGCATCAGCAGCAGGCTGAAGACGATCAGGGCGATCGAGAACCCCATAACCACGGCTGGACCAACTTCCTCGGACTGATTCGGACGACGGGGCCGAAGCTCGTGTGCACAGCTTCGGCCCCGCCAGAGTACGTCGTATCGCCGCTAGCGCATACTCACAGGTCGCGCCACTCGGGAATCACTGCTCGTGGAAGCGGACGATCTTGACGAACTCGTCGGTGTCCAGGGAGGCACCGCCGATCAGGGCGCCATCGATGTCCGGCTTGCCCATGATCTCCGCGACGTTGCCGGACTTCACCGAACCGCCGTACTGGATGCGGACCTTGTCGGCCACGTCCTGCGAGTACAGGTCGGCGAGCTTGCCGCGGATCGCCGCGCAGACCTCCTGCGCGTCGTCGGCGCCGCACACCTTGCCGGTGCCGATGGCCCACACCGGCTCGTACGCGATGACGACGGTCTCGGCCTGCTCGGCGGGCAGGTCCTTGAGGCCGCCCTCGACCTGGTCGAGCGTGTGGGAGACGTGGTTGCCCGCCTCGCGCACGTCCAGCTCCTCGCCGACGCACAGGATCGGGGTCAGGCCGTGCTTGTAGGCGGCCTTCACCTTGGTGTTGACGATCTCGTCGGTCTCGTCGTGGTACTGCCGGCGCTCGGAGTGGCCGATCGCGACGAACGTGCACTTGAGCTTGGCGAGCATCGGGCCCGAGATCTCACCGGTGTACGCACCGGAGTCGTGCGCCGAGAGGTCCTGGGCACCGTACTTGATCTTGAGCTTGTCACCGTCGACCAGCGTCTGGACGGAGCGCAGGTCGGTGAAGGGCGGCAGGACGGCGACCTCGACGGCCTCGTAGTCCTTGTCCGCGAGAGCGAAGGCGAGCTTCTGGACGTGCGCGATGGCCTCGAGGTGGTTGAGGTTCATCTTCCAGTTGCCGGCCATCAACGGCGTGCGGCCCTGTACGGGAGCGGTCATGCGGGGTCAGTCCTCCAGTGCGGCGAGACCGGGCAGCGTCTTGCCCTCGAGGTACTCGAGGGAGGCGCCGCCGCCGGTCGAGATGTGGCCGAATGCCTTCTCGTCGAAGCCCAGGGTACGGACGGCCGCGGCGGAGTCGCCGCCGCCCACCACGGTGAAGCCCGGGGAGTCGAGGAGGGCCTGGGCGACCGCTTTGGTGCCCTCGGCGTAGTCGGGGTGCTCGAAGACGCCCATCGGGCCGTTCCAGAAGACGGTCTGCGCGTCGGCGAGCTTCGATGCGTACAGCGTGCCGGACTCCGGGCCGATGTCCAGGCCCATCTGGTCGGCGGGCATGGCGTCCGCGGCGACGGTGGTGGGGTGGGTCGGGGCCTTCGCCTTGAGGTCGGGGAACCCGGGCGCGACCACGACGTCCACCGGCAGCACGATCTCCACGCTGTTCTTCTCGGCGCGCTCCAGGTACTCGGCCACCGCCGAGAGCTGGTCCTCCTGGACGAGCGAGGTACCGACCTCGTAGCCCTTGGCCTTGAGGAACGTGAACACCATGCCGCCGCCGATGAGCAGCCGGTCGGCCTTGCCGAGCAGCTGGTCGATGACGGCCAGCTTGTCGGAGACCTTGGCTCCGCCGAGCGCGACCACATAGGGGCGCTTGACGTCGGCGGTGAGCTTCTTCAGGACGCCGACCTCGGTGGCGATGAGGTAGCCGGCGTAGTGCGGCAGCCGGGCCGGAAGGTCGTACACGGAAGCGTGCTTACGGTGCACCGCACCGAAACCGTCGCCTACGTAGACGTCGGCCAGGGCCGCGAGCTGATCGGCGAACTCGCCGCGCTCGGTGTCGTCCTTGCTCGTCTCCCCCGCGTTGAAGCGCAGGTTCTCGATGACGGCGACCTGTCCCGGCTCCAGGCCGTTCACGGCGTCGTGCGCGGCGGGGCCGACCGTGTCCTGGGCGAACGCGACCGGCTTGCCCAGGAGTTCGGCCAGGCGCTCGGCGGCGGGCAGCAGGGAGAACGCGGGGTCCGGGGCGCCCTTGGGACGGCCCAGGTGGGAAGCGACGACCACCTTGGCGCCCGCGTCGGCGAGGGCCTTGACCGTGGGCAGGACGGCGCGGATGCGGCCGTCGTCGGTGATCAGGCCGTCGGCCAGCGGCACGTTGAGGTCGGCGCGGACGAACACCCGCTTGCCGTCGACCCCTCCGGCGAGAAGTTCCTCAATGGTCTTCATGACTGGACTCCTAGTGAGGCTGTTCCTGGTGAGGCGGTGAGGCTGACGCGCGAAAGGCCCGGACCGACGCGCGGCGTCGCGCGGGTCCGGACCCTTCGCTCACATCGAGATGCCTTGCTGCTCTGGAACCTTAGAGCTGACCACCGACGAAGACCGTCAGGTCCACGAGGCGGTTGGAGTAGCCCCACTCGTTGTCGTACCAGCCGAGGATCTTCACCGTCTTGCCTTCCTGAACCATCGTCAGGGAGGAGTCGAAGGTGCAGGATGCCGGGTCGCTGACGATGTCCGAGGACACGATCGGGTCCTCGGTGTAGAACAGGATGCCCTTGAGGTCGCCGTCGTCGGCGGCCTTCTTGAACGCGGCGTTGACCTCGTCCTTGGTGACGTCGCGCTGCAGGTCGACGACCAGGTCGGTGGCGGAGCCGGTCGGGACCGGGACGCGCATCGCGATGCCGTCGAGCTTGCCCTTGAGCTGCGGCAGGACCAGGGCGGTGGCCTTGGCGGCACCCGTCGTGGTCGGAATGATGTTCTCGGCGGCGGCGCGGGCGCGGCGCAGGTCCGAGTGCGGGAAGTCCAGGATGCGCTGGTCGTTCGTGTACGCGTGGACCGTCGTCATCAGGCCCTTGACGATGCCGAAGTTCTCGTCGAGAACCTTGGCCATCGGCGCCACACAGTTGGTGGTGCAGGAGGCGTTCGAGATGACGTGGTGGTTCGCCGCGTCGTACTTGTCCTGGTTGACGCCCATCACGATCGTGATGTCCTCGTCCTTGGCCGGAGCCGAGATGAGGACCTTCTTGGCGCCACCGGCGATGTGCTTCTCGGCGTCGGCCTTCTTGGTGAAGATGCCGGTCGACTCGATCACGATGTCGACGCCCAGCTGACCCCAGGGGATGTCGGCGGGGTTGCGCTCCGACAGCACCTTGATGGTGTGGCCGTCGACCGTGATGGTGTCCTCCGTGTGCGACACCTCGGCCTTGAGACGGCCCAGGATGGTGTCGTACTTAAGAAGGTGTGCGGTGGTCGCGGTGTCACCCAGGTCGTTGACAGCCACGATCTCGATGTCCGCACCCTGCTCCAGCAGCGCGCGGAAGTAGTTACGACCGATGCGGCCAAAGCCGTTGATGCCTACGCGGATCGTCACGAACCGATCTCCTCGTTGGTACGCCGGATTCGACGCCGGCGAGATGTATTGGGATGTCCCCGACCGCCTCCGACCCTACCTCCCATAAGGGCTTGGGGTGACATCGAGCGGTTCCAGGTATGGCGCAGCGGTCCGTACTCGCCAGTAACGTACGGACCGCCGCGTATTTCCCACGTATTTCAGGGGCGTTCAGAGCCGTTCAGTGTCGTTCAGTCGCTAATTGAGCGCAGGGCCTTTCTGATGAGCGCATTTCGATCAGCGGTCGAGGTGACGTGTTCCAGGCCGAATCCGAGGAGAACGGTGTCGGGAGTGCTGATCGCCCCGTACGTCGTGAAGAGGTCCTGGGCGCGCGCCCAGTCCTCGACGGCGGCCGGGCTGCCCTCGGGCGGCCCCGGGACCTGCCAGACGCCCAGGGACGTCTCGAAGTCCTCGTTCTCCTCGACCTGTCCGCCGATGACGACGGCCGCGTTGTCGGCACGCACACCCTCGCCTCCGGTGCCGGGGTCGGACACATAGCCGAGCGACACCTCGACGGACTTGCCGGCGTACGCGCTCAGGTCGTACGTGACGGTCTTCCAGTCGTCCGAGGAGCCCGTGAGGCTGTTCCAGGACCCGGAGGTGCCGGAGTTCCCGCAGGCGGCGCCGTCGGGCGTCAGATAGCGCCTGAGAGCCGGGTGGTCCTCGATGAAGAAGCCGGCCTCGCACTCGGTGGGTACGGCGTTCGTGGTCAGCCCCTCCTTGTCCGGCAGGGTCGTCCAGTCCTCGGCGCCGACCGTGTGCGCTTCCAGGAGTACGTGGTCGTAGCCGGGCTCGGTGTCCCACAGCAGCTGCGTCCGCAGGGCGGGCTGATCGGCCGCGGTGACGCCGGTGAGGTCGACGGTGCGGGTGAGGCGCTTGTAGGCGTCGTCCGTGTGCACGGCGGCGGCCATCCCTGCGCCCTCGTACTGACCGGCTCCGGCGCTCTTGAACTGCGGCAGGGTGGCCGAGGTGGCCTCGTACAGGCCCGCGCCGCCGAGCGGGTTGCCGGGCGCGTCACCGAGGGCCGCGGTGAGCCCGGCGAGCGCGCCGGAGCCCTCGAACCGGGAGGCTACCGGTGCCGCGGTGCGGGAGTAGGCGCCCAGGTAGTACTGGCTGAAGTCGTTGGTCGTGGTGTCGCCGATGTCGACGGAGCCGCCCGCCTTCTCACCGGCCTCGATCAGCTTGCCGCCCTCGTTCAGGAAGTCGCGCAGGGCGAGTTGGGTGGCGAGGCCGGGACGGTCGGCGCCTGTGTAGTGGACGACCGTCTTGAAGTGGTCGAGGACGCCGAGCGCGTCCGGCACGCCCTGTGTGGCGACGTTCCATACGGCGGCCTTGCGGCCGTCTGCCTTGAGCGCGTCTACGTAGGCTGCTGTTTGCTGCCCAGTGGCGTCATTTTCCGCGACGACAAGAGTGTCGGCCTTCGGGCGCTCGGCGACGGTGTACGTGAAGTGGTCACTGGAAGTGCGCTTTCCGGATTTCGTGCGGCCCGTGAACCACACCTCTACCTTGTCGCCCACATCGGCATCGTCGACCTTCGCCCTATAGGCGTCGAAGTGGAGATTGTCTTCGCCCCCGTAGGTCTCACCCCCCTTCCAGGCGCGCAATTTCTCGTCGTACGAACGGCCGCCATTGATGCGGTAGTTCAGCTTCTTGTCGCGTACGGACTTACGGGCGACCACCGACACTTCCTGATCGCCACCGCGCGCGTACGAGGTCGAGAAGGTCGCCGGGGTGAAGTCGGGCGCGTCCAGACCGACCGAGGACGACGGCTGGTCCGGGTGGGAGGCGGTCTCGGCGACGGAGAGCGCGAAGGGCACGTTCTTCGCGAACTCGTCCTGGATGAGCTTCTCATCGTCCGGGAACGTGAAGATCGACGCGCAGTCCTGCGGCCGCCAGGCGTCGTTCGGATCGACGTTCGATGCGGTCTGGCAGGTGCTCATCTCGGGCGTGAACATCGAGACGCCGTTCACGTTGGCCGCGTGCCCGTCGGCCTCGCCGTTGGTCGTGTAGAGCTCGGAGGAGACCTGCGGGTGGTAGCCCGGGATCGCGGAGTTGTCCGGGGTGCCGGCGAGCGCCTCGTAGAGCACGTCGTCCGGGGTCGGTGTGGCGACCTGCCAGCCCACTCCGTAGAGCAGCAGTTCGGCCGCGGAGTGGTAGTTGATGGCGTAGTCGAAGCCGACGCGCTTCTCGAAGGCGTCGACGGCCTTGGTCTCGGGTTCCGAGTTCGGGCTCGCGCCGCGGTAGGTCTCGCTGGCGGGGCGCGGCGACGAACCCTCGTCGTCGTAGCCCCACTTGTAGGCGAAGTTGCGGTTGAGGTCGACACCGTCGCCGGTGGTGTGCGCGCCGTCCCCGTTCACGTCGCGCATGTTCTTGCGCCATTGCCGGTTGCCGGCGGGGTCGAACGTCCAGTCGTAGCCGTCGGGATTGGCCGACAGGACGAACCACAGCTCCGTGGAATCGACGATCTTCTTGATACGCCGGTCCTTGGCGTAGTTGTCCACGTAGTAGTGCATCAGGCGCCGGGTCATCTCCGGAGTGATCCACTCGCGCGCGTGCTGGTTGGACATGTAGAGGACCGACGGCTTGGCGCCGTCCTTGGCCTTCTTGGCGCCCTTGCTGACCTTCAGGGCGAGGATGTCCTGGCCCTGGAGCGTCTTGCCGATGGAGACGACCTTGGTGAGGTCGGGGTGCTCCTGGCCGGTGCGGACGATCTCCTCCTGGAGATTCCCCTTGCCGCTGTACGGGCGGAAGACGCCGTCGCCCGCGGCCTCGACGCGGGCCTCGGCTCCGGCCGTCAGCTTGTGCTCGGTGACCTTCACACCCTTGCCGCGCAGCGCTTCGGCCTGCCGGTCGGTGAGGTAGACCTCGACTTCGGCGGTGCCCTTCTCGGGCACCTGTTCGGCGAGTTCCGGGCCGTCCTGGCCGGCCTGGAGGAGCAGGGGAATCTGCTCCTTCGACACGTCGGCGCGGAACACCTTGACGGCGTCCGCGCCGGGGTTCCCGCTCGCCGTACTTCCGCTCTCCGCCTGGGCGACGGGCGTGAGCGCGGCCCCTCCCAGTCCCAGAACAAGTGCTCCGACAGCGAGGATCGATCTCGCTCTTCGTCTCATGAGCCCCCCTTGCGGTGGTCTGCCGCGGTCGTGGCGTGCTGCCACAGAAGCGAACAGCCGCCAGACTCATGACAGTTCATGGTCAAGTCAAGTGGGTCTCAAGTCGCCTTCATGAGTGGCAAAAAGCCGGTGGCGGCACCTACAGGGGCGCCACCACCGGCTTGTCGACGTACCTACGACGTCTTCATGACGTCTGTCCAGCGGCTCAGCCCGCCAGGTTGTCCGCCATCTCCCGCGCCATCTCGTCCGTCAGGTCCTCCGCGAGTTCCTCGGTGAGGCTCGACTCCGTGCCCGGGATACCGAGGTCCTGCGCCCGCTTGTCCGCCATGGCGAGCAGCCGCCGGATGCGGCCCGCGACGGCGTCCTTGGTCAGCGGCGGGTCGGCGAGCGCGCCCAGCTCCTCCAGGGAGGCCTGCTTGTGCTCCATGCGCAGGCGACCCGCGGCCGCCAGATGCTCGGGCACCTCGTCGGCGAGGATCTCCAGAGCGCGCTGCACCCGGGCGCCCGCGGCGACTGCCGCGCGGGCCGAACGGCGCAGGTTCGCGTCGTCGAAGTTCGCGAGGCGGTTCGCCGTGGCGCGCACCTCACGGCGCATCCGCCGCTCCTCCCAGGCCAGCACCGACTCGTGCGCACCCATCCGGGTGAGCAGCGCGCCGATCGCGTCGCCGTCCCGGACGACCACGCGGTCCACGCCGCGCACCTCGCGGGCCTTCGCCGCGATGGAGAGCCGGCGGGCGGCGCCGACCAGGGCCAGTGCCGCCTCGGGGCCCGGGCAGGTCACCTCGAGCGAGCTGGAGCGCCCGGGCTCGGTGAGCGAGCCGTGCGCCAGGAACGCGCCGCGCCAGGCCGCCTCGGCGTCGCAGGTGGCCCCCGAGACCACCTGCGGCGGAAGGCCCCGGATCGGGCGGCCTCGGCCGTCCACCAGGCCCGTCTGGCGGGCCAGCTGATCGCCGCCCGCGACCACTCGTACGACAAAACGCGAGCCGCGGCGCAGTCCGCCGGGCGCCATCACGATCAGCTCCGAGCTGTGCCCGAAGATCTCGAGAATGTCCCGCTTGAGCCGCCGTGCGGCCATCGCGGTGTCCAGCTCCGCCTCGATCACGATGCGGCCGCTCACCAGGTGAAGGCCGCCCGCGAACCGCAGAATCGCCGAGACCTCGGCCTTTCTGCAGCAGGTCCGGGTGACGGGGAGCCGGGAGATTTCGTCCTTCACCGCTGCCGTCATCGCCATGGGCCGATCCTTCCATGCATCCGAAAAATACGGTCGTACGCGGCGGCCAACAGCTCCGGATCGTGCCTCGGAGTCCCGTCGGGCCTGGCTACGGGCGCCAGCTCGACCGCGGCACCGAAACGCTCCTTGGCGGCGTCGGTCAAAGACTCGCGATCGGGCACGGCGGCCTCGTCGGCCAGCACCACGTCCAGGGCGAGTTTAGGGGCGTGTCGTCCCAAAACCTCCAAATGACGCTGCGGTGAGAACCCATCGGTTTCTCCGGGTTGCGGAGCGAGGTTGAGCGAGAGGACCCGGCGGGCCTTCGTCTCGACGAGTGCGTCCATCAGTTCGGGTACGAGCAAATGGGGGATCACGGACGAGAACCAGGAGCCGGGGCCGAGCACCACCCAGTCCGCGTCGAGCACCGCGGCGACCGCCTCGGGCACCGCCGGCGGGTCGTGCGGCACCAGGTGGACGGACTGCACCTCACCCGGGGTGAGTGCCACCGTAGCCTGCCCGCGCACGGTGTCCACCTCCTCCGGCCGGTCCGGATCGTGCCCCTTGACCAGGGCCTGGAGCTCCAGCGGCACCGCGGACATGGGCAGCACGCGCCCGTGCGCGCCGAGCAGCTTGCCGACCAGGTCCAGTGCCTGGACGTGGTCGCCGAGCTGCTCCCACAGGGCGACGATCAGCAGATTGCCGACCGCGTGCCCGTTCATCTCCCCCGGCGACTGGAAGCGGTGCTGGATGACACGGGCCCAGGTCTGGCCCCAGTCGTCGTCGCCGCACAGCGCGGCGAGCGCCTTGCGCAGGTCCCCGGGCGGCAGCACGCCCAGCTCGTCACGGAGGCGACCGCTGGAGCCGCCGTCGTCGGCGACCGTGACGACGGCCGTGAGGTCGCCCGTGATCCGGCGCAGCGCGGCCAGGGACGCCGACAGGCCCATGCCGCCGCCGAGGGCGACGACCTTGGGGGTCGCCCCCCTGCGGCGCAGCTCCGGCGCGTTTCTACGGCTCAGTCTGCTGGTGAGCCGCAGCGTGCGTCCTGTCATTCGCGGCCCATGTCCCGGTGGACGACCACGGTCTCCACGCCCTGCGAGGCGAGCCGGGCGGCGAGCTTCTCCGACGTGGCGACGGACCGGTGCTTGCCGCCGGTACAGCCGACGGCGATGGTCACGTAGCGCTTGCCCTCGCGGCGGTAGCCGGCCGCGATCAGCTGGAGCAGCTCGGTGTAACGGTCGAGGAACTCCTTGGCGCCGGGCTGCGAGAAGACGTAGTTCGAGACTTCTTCGTTGAGGCCGGTGAAGGGGCGCAGCTCCGGGACCCAGTGCGGGTTCGGCAGGAAGCGCATGTCGACGACGAGGTCGGCGTCGACGGGCAGGCCGTACTTGAAGCCGAACGACATGACGGTGGCCCGCAGTTCGGGCTCCTCCTCGCCCGCGAACTGGGCGTCCATCTTGGCGCGCAGCTCGTGCACGTTCAGGCTGGAGGTGTCGATGACGAGGTCGGCGTCGCCGCGCAGCTCGCGCAGGAGTTCGCGCTCGGCCGCGATGCCGTCGACGATGCGGCCGTCGCCCTGGAGGGGGTGCGGGCGCCGCACCGACTCGAAGCGGCGCACGAGTGCCTCGTCGGAGGACTCCAGGAAGACGATGCGGCGTGTGACGTGCTTGGACTCCAGGTCCGCGAGGGACTCCCGGAGGTTGTCGAAGAAGCGCCGGCCCCGTACGTCGACGACGACCGCGATCCGCGCCACGTTGCCCTGCGAGCGGGCGCCGAGCTCCACCATGGTGGGGATCAGGGCGGGTGGCAGGTTGTCGACGACGAACCAGCCGAGGTCCTCCAGGCACTTCGCCGCGGTGGAACGGCCCGCGCCGGACATCCCGGAGATGATCACCAGCTCGGGGATGGCGGCGTCCGGGACGCTCGGGGTGTCGCTGGTCGTACCGGTACTCACCTGTGCTCCGTGTTCCGGTTGTGCGGTGCTTTCCGCTGTGCCGTCGGTGGCGCTGGTCTCGTGGTCCTGCTCGCTCATGGCTCCTGCCCCCGTCGTTCTTCCGAGGCGCCCGTGCTGACGGGCTCCTCCGCGGGGCGCGCGTCCGTCGCGTGCTCCGTGGTGTTCTCTTCGTCTTCCATGATCTCTCCGGTGGCTGTGTTCACCGCGGGCGCTGCCGGTGCCGCCTGCGCGAAGGCCGCCACGATCGTCTCGGCCGTCTTGCGGCCTATGCCGGGAACTTCGCAGATCTGGTCGATTGTGGCGGACCTGAGCCGCTTCACCGAACCGAAGTGCTTGATGAGCGCCTGTTTGCGCGCGTCGCCGAGTCCCGGTACCTCGTCCAGGGGACCCGCCTTGAAGCGCTTGGCCCGCTTGGTGCGCTGGTAGGTGATCGCGAACCGGTGGGCCTCGTCGCGGACGCGCTGGAGGAGGTAGAGCCCCTCACTGGTGCGCGGCAGGACCACCGGGTCGTCCTCGTCCGGCACCCAGACCTCTTCGAGGCGCTTGGCGAGGCCGCACACCGCGATGTCGTCGATGCCCAGCTCGTCCAGGGCCCGCTTGGCCGCCGCGACCTGCGGCTGGCCGCCGTCGACCACGACGAGCTGCGGCGGGTAGGCGAACTTCTTGGGGCGGCCGTCGTCCTCGGTGAGGCTGGACTCGGCCGGCCCGTCCTCGTCCGTCAGCTCGGCGTCGGACCACTCCCCCGACCTCTCCTGGGCGGCGAGGAAGCGCTTGAAGCGGCGCGTGATCACCTCGTGCATGGAGCGGACGTCGTCCTGGCCCTCGAAGCCCTTGATCTGGAAGCGGCGGTATTCGCTCTTACGGGCGAGGCCGTCCTCGAGGACCACCATGGAGGCCACCACGTCGTCGCCCTGGAGGTGCGAGATGTCGTAGCACTCGATGCGCAGCGGGGCGCTGTCCAGATCGAGGGCCTCGGCGATCTCCTCCAGGGCGCGGGAGCGCGTGGTGAGGTCGGAGGCACGCTTCGTCTTGTGCAGGGCCAGCGCGTGCAGCGCGTTCCTGTGCACCGTCTCCATGAGCGCCTTCTTGTCGCCGCGCTGCGGGATGCGCAGCGACACGCCCGACCCGCGTCGCTCGGTGAGCCAGGCCTGAACGGGCTCCAGGGGGTCGGGCAGCGCGGGGACGAGGACCTCCTTGGGGACGGAGTCCCCGGTCTCCTCTCCGTAGAGCTGCTGCAGCGCGTGCTCGACCAGGTCACCGCTGGTGACCGCCTCGACCTTGTCGGTGACCCAGCCGCGCTGTCCGCGGACGCGTCCGCCGCGCACGTGGAAGATCTGGACGGCGGCCTCCAGCTCGTCCTCCGCGAGCGCGATGAGATCGGCGTCGGTGGCGTCGGCGAGGACGACCGCGCTTTTCTCCATGGCCTTCTTCAAGGCCCCGATGTCGTCGCGGAGGCGGGCCGCGCGCTCGTACTCCATGTCCTCGGCCGCCACCGCCATGTCCTTCTCCAGGCGGCGGATGTACGTGCCCGTACGGCCCGCCATGAAGTCGCTGAACTCCTCGGCCAGTTCTCGGTGCTCCTCGGGGGTGACGCGGCCCACACAGGGCGCCGCGCACTTGCCGATGTAGCCGAGGAGGCAGGGGCGGCCGGTACGGGTCGCGTTCTTGAAGACGCCCGCGGAGCAGGTGCGGACCGGGAAGACGCGCAGGAGGAGGTCGACGGTGTCGCGGATCGCCCAGGCATGCCCGTACGGCCCGAAGTAGCGCACGCCCTTCTTTTTCTGACCGCGCATCACCTGGACACGCGGGAACTGTTCGTTCATGGTGACCGCGAGATACGGGTAGCTCTTGTCGTCGCGGTATTTGACGTTGAACCGCGGGTCGTACTCCTTGATCCAGGAGTACTCCAGCTGCAGCGCCTCGACCTCCGTGCCCACCACGGTCCACTCCACGGAGGCGGCCGTGGTGACCATGGTGCGCGTGCGGGGGTGCAGATTCGCCAGGTCCTGGAAGTAGCTCGCCAGGCGCTGGCGCAGGCTCTTCGCCTTTCCGACGTAGATCACCCGGCGGTGCTCGTCGCGGAACCTGTACACCCCTGGGGAGTCCGGAATCTGTCCCGGCTTGGGGCGGTAGCTGGAGGGGTCGGCCATGTCAGACACCCTACTGGCGGGGTGTGACAGCGCGGGGTGCCCGGCGCCGGTGGGCCCGGCCGCCCGGCTCGGCGGCGGGGCCACCTGCGGTTCGCCCCTTCCGGAGCGGGGCGGAAGGCGAGGGATCGCATCCGGACGCGTTGACGCGCAATGAACCTTGTCGGGTGCAAGTCAACACGCTTCAATGCCGGGTGACTTGGGGCGCTGGATGACGTCGCACGGACGTGAACGACGTACTTACGTCGCCCAGCCGCCCAGCGGCGACCCATGGACGCAGCGCGGAGAGGCAGGAGGCCCGGATGCGGCTCGGCGAACGGCACAAGGAAGTGGCACAGACCCCGACCCTGGAGGCGGCCCTGCGCAACGGTCCCTTCCACCTCGCCCTGCGGGCCGCGATCGCCGCCCGGCGGCTGCCCCTGCACCGGGTCCAGCACCACCTCTCGCGCCAGGGCATCACGGTCGGCGTGACGAGCCTGAGCTACTGGCAGCAGGGCGCGCGGCGGCCGCAGCGCGCCGAGTCCATGCGGGCCGTACGCGCCCTGGAGGTGATCCTCGAACTGCCCGAGGAGTCCTTGATCCGGCTGCTCGGCCCCACCGGGAACGCCGCCGTGCCGCGGCGGCTCGCGGCCCACTCGTACCGCTCGCTCGTCGAGGCGTCCGGGGTTCTGGAGCGGCTGCTCGCCGAGGTGGAGTCACCCCTGGACGGTGGTCTGCGCACCGTCGGACAGCATGAGCGGGTGCGGATAGGCCCCGGCAGGGAGCTGCTCGGCAGGGATTCCCAGCACATCGTGCGGGCGCAGCGGGAGGGGGTGGATCGCTATGTGGCCGTCCACCATGGCGATCCGGGGTGTTCGCCGGCGGACGTGACGGTGCACGCCATGGAGAACTGCCGTACAGGGCGCGTGCGGTGGGACGCCGGGACGGGCCTCTTGGTGGCGGAACTGCTCTTCGACGCACGGCTGCGGACCGGCGACACCCATCTGTTCCGCTACGGCTTCGAGGACGGCACGGCCGGCGCCTCGACCGAGTACCTCCGCGGATTCGGCGTCCCGGGCGGGCAGTACGCGCTCCAGGTCCGGTTCACCGACGACGCGCTGCCCGTGCGCTGTCATCGCTTCGCCCAGCAGTCGACGGCGGCGCCGCGTGGCGGCCGCCAGGAGCTGACGCTGAGCGGGCGCCATCGTTCGGTGCACCTGGTGGAACCGCAGGTGCGGGCGGGGCTGCTGGGGATCGGCTGGGACTGGGAGTGAGCCGCCCAACGGGAGGGGGTTATTTCTGCGGGCCCGTGACGATCTTGCCGCCCTCGACCCGCACCGAAAGCTCCTCCAGCGGCTGGGTCGCCGGCGCGTGCAGCACCTTTCCGGTCGTCGCGTCGAACTTGCTGCCGTGGCAGTTGCAGGTCAGCTCCGTGCCCTTCAGCATCCCGATCGGGCAGCCCGCGTGGGTGCAGATCGTGCTGAACGCCTTGTACTGGCCGTCCTTGGTGCGGCTGACGACGACGTGCTCGTCCTTGTAGAGCTTCGCCCCGCCCTCGGGCACCTCTTCGGCCTTGCCCAGCTCGACCGGCCCGGTGGGCGCGGCGGCCGTGCCGCCATCGGACCCGGTGGAACAGGCGGTCAGGCCGAGTCCGGCCGTCCCCGCGACGGCGGCGCCGCGCAGTGCGGTGCGGCGGGAGATGCGGGAGGAGGTCGTGCCGGGCATCTGGACTCCACGGGAGGCGCTGTTCCGGGGAACACGTCCGGGGAACAGGAGCGAGACAGGGTGACTGGAGGAGCAGGGGTTCAGTGGGGCGAGAGCGATGGGTGGGGTGACAGATCAGACGATACCGACGAGGAGTCCAACGCTTCCCGGGGGCCCCGCACGCCCGGACGTGCTGCCCGGTCTCGCCCTCGGCGTGCCCGTATCGGTGTCGGACGTGCCCGTGTCGGGGACGCGTGCCGCCCTACCAGCCGTGACGTTCTAGCCTGCCTTCGGTACCCGCCCCGAGGCTCCGCGCCACCCGTCCGAGAGGAACCATCGTGATCGTCGTCGCCGGAGAGGCCCTGATCGACCTCGTCCCGCTCGCCGCGGCCCCCGACGACGGCCCGGCCGAGGTGCTGCCCGCTCTCGCGCCCCGGCTCGGCGGCGGGCCGTACAACACGGCGGTCGCGCTCGGCCGGCTCGGCTCCGCCGTGGCCTTCTGCTCGCGCGTGTCCCGTGACGCGTTCGGTGAAGCCCTGCTCGACGGGTTGCGGACGGCCGGGGTGGACGTGTCCCCGGTGCAGCGGGGCGACGAGCCGACGACGCTGGCCGTCGCGTCCATCGGGGCGGACGGCTCGGCCGGCTACTCCTTCTACGTGGAGGGAACCGCCGACCGGCTCTTCACGGCGCCGGACGCGCTTCCCGCGGGCACGCGCGCGGTGTCGTTCGGCACCTGCTCCCTGGTCCTCGAACCGGGGGCGACCGCCTACGAGGAACTGATGCGCTCGGCCGCCGCGCAGGGCGTGTGCACCGCGCTCGACCCGAACATCCGGGCCGGCCTGATCCCCGACGCGGACGCCTACCGGGCCCGCTTCAAGAGCTGGCTGCCGGCGACCACCGTCCTCAAGCTCTCCGAGGAAGATGCGCAGTGGCTCGGCGGTACGCCCCGGGAGTGGCTGTCCGCGGGCCCCGCGGCCGTGGTGATCACCCGCGGTGGCGACGGGCTCACCGTCTTCACGCGGGACGGCGGCGAGCACTCCGTGCCGGGCGAGCGGGTCGACGTCGTGGACACGATCGGCGCGGGCGACACCGTCAACGCGGCGCTGCTGCACGGCCTTTCGGAACAGGACGCCCTCTCCCCCGCGGCGGTCGAAGCCCTGGGCGGCGACAGCTGGGCGCGGCTGCTGCGCTTCGCGGCGCGCGCGGCGGCGATCACCTGTTCACGGGCGGGTGCGGAGCCTCCGTACGCGTCCGAGGCAGGCACCCTGTAGGGCGCCTGCCCGCGCTCACCGAGGACTGGGCCATGGAGGGCGAGTGACCATCGGGGACGTGACCCGTCCGGTGACGCTCGACGTGGAGTTCGGCGGGGTCGTCGATTCGCCGGCGGACGGGCGCCGGCACGCCGGGTTCGAGGCGACGGGTGAGATCCGGCGCAGCGACTTCGGCGCGGGCTTCCTGGGTGATGTTGTCAAGCTTCAACTGGAGATGCAGTTCGTGGAGCCTCGTGAACCGCAGGACCAGGCCGGCTGATCGTTGAACGGACGGCGCCCCACGGGAAGTTCCCGCGGGGCGCGGTTTTTTGTACGGAGCGTGACCGGTCGCGTACGGCGACGCGGCCGGTCACGTACGGCGGACCGTCAGGCCTTGCGGGTCCGCGCGGCCGTCTTCTTGGCGGCGGGCTTCGTCGCCGCGGTCTTGGCCGGCTTGCCGCTCTTGGCCGTCGACTTGGCGGGCGTCGCCTTCTTCGCGGTCGAAGTGGCCTTGGCAGCAGCCGACTTGGCGGTCGGCTTGGCCGCGGCGGCCTGCGCCGTGGCCGTCTTCTTGGCCGGGGCCTTGGTGGCCGCCACGGTCTTCTTCGCCCTGGTCTTGCGGGCCGGGGCGGCGGGCGCCGAGGCGTCGCTGACCCGGTCGGCGCCGAGGACGTCGCGCAGGAACTTGCCGGTGTGGCTGGCCGGTTCGGAGGCGACCTGCTCCGGGGTGCCCTCGGCGACGACGATGCCGCCGCCGTTACCCCCCTCGGGACCCATGTCGACGACCCAGTCCGCGGTCTTGATGACGTCCAGGTTGTGCTCGATGACGATGACCGAGTTGCCCTTGTCGACGAGACCGGACAGGACCGTGATGAGCTTGCTGATGTCCTCGAAGTGCAGACCGGTGGTCGGCTCGTCGAGCACGTAGACCGTGCGTCCCGTGGAACGCTTCTGCAGTTCGCTCGCCAGCTTCACGCGCTGCGCCTCGCCGCCGGACAGGGTCGGCGCGGACTGCCCGAGGCGGACGTAGCCGAGGCCCACGTCGTTCAGCGTCCTGAGGTGCCGGGCGATCGCGGGGACCGCCTCGAAGAAGGCGAGGCCCTCCTCGATCGGCATGTCCAGCACCTCGGCGATGGACTTGCCCTTGTAGTGGACTTCCAGGGTCTCCCGGTTGTAGCGCGCGCCGTGGCAGACCTCGCACGGGACGTACACGTCCGGCAGGAAGTTCATCTCGATCTTGATGGTGCCGTCGCCGGAGCAGTTCTCGCAGCGGCCGCCCTTGACGTTGAAGGAGAAGCGCCCCGGCAGATAGCCGCGGACTTTCGCCTCGGTGGTCTCGGCGAACAGCCTGCGGACGTGGTCGAAGACGCCGGTGTACGTCGCCGGGTTCGACCGGGGTGTGCGGCCGATGGGCGACTGGTCGACGTGCACGACCTTGTCGACGAGGTCGTCGCCCTCCACGCGCGTGTGACGGCCGGGGACGGACCGCGCCCCGTTCAGCTCCCGCGCCAGGTGCGTGTACAGGATGTCGTTGACCAGCGTGGACTTGCCGGAGCCCGAGACGCCGGTGACGGCCGTGAGGACACCGAGCGGGAAGGACACGTCGATGTCCCGCAGGTTGTTCTCCTTGGCGCCGTGCACCGTGAGCTGACGCTTGGGGTCCACGGGCCGCCGGATGTCCGGCACGGCGATGGCCTTCTTGCCCGACAGGTACTGGCCGGTCATCGACTCCGCGTTGCTCAGCAGCCCCTTCAAGGGGCCGCTGTGCACCACCTTGCCGCCGTGCTCGCCCGCGCCGGGGCCGATGTCGACGACCCAGTCGGCGACCTTGATGGTGTCCTCGTCGTGCTCGACCACGATGAGCGTGTTGCCCATGTCCCGCAGCCGGACGAGCGTTTCGATCAGGCGGTGGTTGTCGCGCTGGTGGAGACCGATGGACGGCTCGTCGAGGACGTACAGGACACCGACGAGTCCGGAGCCGATCTGGGTGGCGAGCCGGATGCGCTGGGCCTCGCCGCCGGAGAGGGTGCCGGCCGCGCGGTTCAGCGACAGGTAGTCGAGGCCTACGTCGACGAGGAAGCGAAGGCGCTCGTTGACCTCCTTCAGGACGCGCTCGGCGATCTTCTTGTCGCGCGCGTTCAGCCGGAGCTTGCCCAGGAAGTCGGCGCAGTCGCTGATGGACATGGCCGAGACCTCGGCGATGGACTTCTCCATCACCGTGACGGCGAGGACGATCGGCTTGAGGCGCGTGCCCGCGCAGGTGGGGCAGGGCACCTCGCGCATGTAGCCCTCGAAGCGCTCGCGGCTCGAGTCCGACTCGGCCTCGCTGTGCCGGCGCTTCACGAACGGCACGGCGCCTTCGAACGGCGTCGTGTACCTGCGCTCCCGGCCGTACCGGTTGCGGTAGCGCACCTCGATCTGCGTCTTGTGGCCGTGCAGGAGCGCCTTCTTGGCGCGCTGCGGCAGCCCCGCGAAGGGGATGTCCGTACGGAAACCGAGAGCGTCGGCGAGCGCCCCGATGAGCCGGGCGAAGTAGTCCTTGGTGTGGCCGTGCGACCACGGGTGGATGGCGCCCTCGTCGAGCGACTTGTCCTCGTCGGGAACGATCAGGTCGGGGTCGACCTCCATGCGCGTGCCGATGCCCGTGCAGTCGGGGCAGGCGCCGAAGGGCGAGTTGAAGGAGAAGGAGCGGGGCTCCAGCTCTTCGAAGGACAGGTCGTCGTGCGCGCAGTACAGGTGCTCCGAGTACATGCGCTCGCGCTCGGGGTCGTCCTCGGGGAGGTCGACGAAGTCGAGCACGACCATGCCGCCGGACAGGCCCAGCGCGGTCTCCACGGAGTCGGTCAGCCGGCGCTTGGCGGAGTCCTTCACGGTGAGGCGGTCGACGACCACCTCGATGGTGTGCTTCTCCTGCTTCTTCAAGGTCGGCGGCTCGGACAGCTGGATCGTCTCGCCGTCCACGCGCGCGCGGGAGTAGCCCTTGGTCTGCAGGTCGCTGAAGAGGTCGACGAATTCGCCCTTGCGCTCGCGCACCAGCGGCGAGAGGACCTGGAAGCGGCTGCCCTCGGGCAGCTCCAGAACCTTGTCGACGATGGCCTGCGGCGACTGGCGCGCGATGGGGCGGCCACACTCGGGACAGTGCGGCTTGCCGATGCGCGCGAAGAGCAGGCGCAGGTAGTCGTAGACCTCGGTGATGGTGCCCACCGTGGAGCGCGGGTTGCGCGAGGTCGACTTCTGGTCGATCGAGACGGCCGGCGAGAGGCCCTCGATGAAGTCGACGTCCGGCTTGTCCATCTGGCCGAGGAACTGGCGGGCGTACGAGGACAGGGACTCGACGTAGCGCCGCTGCCCCTCGGCGAAGATCGTGTCGAACGCGAGCGAGGACTTGCCGGAGCCGGACAGACCGGTGAAGACGATGAGGGAGTCGCGCGGGAGGTCGAGCGAGACATTCCGGAGATTGTGCTCGCGCGCGCCACGGACGATGAGACGGTCGGCCACGCCGGTCCGTACCTTTCTTGGGAGAAGTGACAGGGGCTGGGCCCCCGTCTCACGAGGTCTGGTTCTCGAGGACGGCCCTGGAGACTCCGCGGGGAAGTCCACGGGAGAAGTCCTGAGAAGACTGTCGTTTGAAGACTAGGGGGAGCCACTGACAGCGCCGGTTCGGTTCCCGTGGTTGCCAACAAACCCGGACTACCAAGAATGCCCGATGCCGCCGTCGAGCTTATAGCACGTACATTCGATTTAAGCAGGACGTCCGCCACCTTCACCCGAACGTGTGGCGCAGCTATCGTCGGCGCCATGAGCGATCATGCGCGCGACCTGGCCTCTGTACGCGAAGCGACCGACCGGCTGCTCGCTGCGGTCGGCACTCTGGACAACGCGGCTGTGACGGACCCGTCACGGCTGCCGGGGTGGAGCCGCGGCCATGTGCTCGCCCATCTGGCCCGGAACGCGGACGCGCTCGTCAACGTCCTCGCGGGCCGCCCCATGTACGCGAGCGCGGAGGCGCGCGACGCCGACATCGCGCGGGACGCCCCACGCGGGCTGCGCGCACAGGCCGACGACGTACGGGAGAGCGCGGACCGCTTCCAGAACTTCGGAGCCCGGGACGCGGACTGGTCACGCACCGTAGAGCTGCGCAACGGCGTCAAGGACACCGCCTCCCGTGTGCCCTTCCGGCGCTGGATCGAGGTCGAACTGCACCATGTGGACCTCGGCATCGGCTACGAGCTGGAGGACCTGTCGGAGGAGTTCACCCAACGGGAGATCAACTTCCTCGCGAGGCGCTTTCGCGACCACCCCGGTCTGGCACCTCTGCTGCTCAAGCAGGACGACGGCCGGATGATCTCCACCGGCGCGGTGCAGACACTCTCCGTCCAGGAGATCGAGGACGGCGCGGTACCACCGCTCGGCATCGTCGTCGCAGGCCGCCAGGCAGACCTGCTGGGGTGGCTGGCGGGGCGCAGGGACGGCGCGGCCCTCTCCGTCGACCGGGGCTCCCTGCCCGCGCTGCCCCCGCTATAGGCTGAGCGCATGACGTACAGCGGAACGGTGAAGGTCGGCGGCGCGGCGGACGTGCACGAGCTGCAGGACCTGATGATCTCCAAGGTCGCGGTCGGGCCCATGGACAACAACGCCTATCTGCTGCGGTGCCGCGCGACCGACCAGCAGTTGCTCATCGACGCGGCGAACGAGCCGGCGACGCTGCTCCGCCTCATCGGTGACGACGGCATCGCGGCCGTCGTCACCACGCACCAGCACGGGGACCACTGGCAGGCCCTCGCGGAGGTCGTGGAGGCCACCGGCGCGCGCACGTACGCGGGGCGCGAGGACGCCGAGGGCATTCCCGTACCGACGCACGTCGCGGTCGACGACGGGGACACCATCGAGTTCGGCCGGATCACCCTCACGGCCCGCCATCTGGTCGGCCACACCCCCGGCTCCATCGCGCTGGTCTACGACGACCCGCACGGGCACCCCCACGTCTTCACCGGCGACTGCCTCTTCCCGGGCGGCGTCGGCAACACGCGGAAGGACCCGGAGGCCTTCGCGAGCCTCATCGACGACGTGGAGTCGAAGATCTTCGGGGCGCTCCCCGACGAGACCTGGGTCTACCCGGGGCACGGGAGCGACACCACGCTGGGCGCCGAGCGGCCGCACCTGCAGGAGTGGCGCGCGCGGGGCTGGTGACCCGAGGGCCCTCAGGGGTCAACGCCGGGGCGCCGGGCCGCTGTTCACAAGAATGCAACGCACGTTCCCAGGATGCGGACAGTTGCCGGTCTGACCTCGACAGACCGGCCTGTGCGCTGTCAGTCTCCCGCCATGCCTCTCGCCCACCGCGCCGCGCTTCTCGCCGTCTGCTCCGCCGTCGTCCTCGCCGCCGCGGCCTGCGCCCCCGAGCCCGAGAAGGAGGCCGCGGACAAGCCCGCCACGGCCGCCTCCTGCGCTCCCGGCAAGCTGTCCACGGTGACCTCCGGGAAGCTCACCGTGGGCACCGACAAGCCCGCCTACGCGCCCTGGTTCGAGGACGACGACCCGTCCAGCGGCAAGGGCTTCGAGTCGGCGGTCGCGTACGCCGTGGCGAAGCGGCTCGGTTACGGCACGGACCACGTGACGTGGCAGACCGTGCCGTTCAACAGTTCCTTCGCCCCGGGAGCGAAGAAGTTCGACTTCGACATCAACCAGGTGTCGATCAGTGACGCCCGCAAGAAGGCCGTGGCGTTCTCGTCCGGCTACTACGACGTGCGGCAGGCCGTCGTCGCCCTGAAGTCGTCCAAGGCCGCGAAGGCGAAGTCCGTCGCCGACCTGAAGGACGTGAAGCTGGGCGCCCAAGTGGGCACCACCAGCCTGGACTTCATCGACGACCTCGTGAAGCCGGCCCAGAAGCCGGCCGTCTACCAGAAGAACGACTTCGCCAAGTCCGCTCTGAAGAACGGCCAGGTGGACGCCATCGTGGTCGACCTGCCGACCGCGTTCTACATCACCGGCGCCGAGGTCAGCGACGCCGAGGTCGTGGGGCAGTTCGAGAACACGGCCGGGTCTCCGGAGCAGTTCGGTCTCGTCCTCGACAAGGAGAGCGAGCTGACGTCGTGCGTGACGGGCGCCGTGGATGCCCTCCGTAAGGACGGCACACTCGCCTCCTTGGAGAAGAAGTGGCTGTCGGACGCCGTCGATGCCCCGGTGCTCAAGTGACCGTCCTGAAGAAGACGTCCGCCGCCGAAGGCACGTACGTCCCCTCCGAGCGGCGCACGGCGCGCGAGCGCTACAAGCGCACGCGCGCACGGAGGGCGACCGGTCTTGCCGCACTCAGCACTCTGGTGACCGGCGCGGTCCTGTTCGTCGTCATCGTCAACTCCCCCGGCTGGGAGCGCACGAAGGAGACCTTCTTCAGTGCGCACTATGCGCGCGTGGCGCTGCCGCAGGTCCTGGAGGGGCTCTGGCTCAACGTGCGGCTCCTGTTCGTGTGCGGGGCGTGCGTGCTCGTCCTCGGGATGCTGCTCGCTCTCGCACGGACCCTGCGCGGCCCCGTGTTCTTCCCGCTGCGCGCCCTGGCCACGGCCTACACGGACTTCTTCCGTGGACTGCCGCTCATCATCTGCCTGTTGATGGTCATCTTCGGAGTGCCGGCTCTGCGCCTCCAAGGGGTGACCACCGACCCGGTCGTCCTGGGCGGCGTCGCCCTGGTCCTCACGTACGCGGCCTACGTGGCCGAGGTGTTCCGCGCGGGAATCGAGTCGGTCCACCCTTCGCAACGGGCCGCCGCGCGCTCCCTGGGGCTCAACAACCGGCAGACGCTGCGCTACGTAGTGCTGCCGCAGGCGGTACGCCGCGTGGTGCCGCCTCTGTTGAACGACATGGTGTCGCTCCAGAAGGACACCGGTCTCGTGTCGATCGGCGGTGCGGTGGACGCCGTGTACGCGGCGCAGATCATCGCCGGCAAGGACTTCAACTACACGCCTTATGTGGTCGCGGGTCTGGTCTTCGTGGCTCTGACCATCCCCATGACCCGCTTCACCGACTGGGTGACGGCCCGGATGGACCGGCGCCGGGCACAAGGAGGTCTCGTATGACCGGGCCCGTGCTGCGGATGGAGTCCGTGCGCAAGACGTTCGGCGACGCGGTGGTGTTGCGCGATGTCGATCTGGAGGTGGCCCCGCACACCGTGACCGCGCTGATCGGCGCGTCCGGTTCGGGCAAGTCGACGCTGCTGCGCTGCGCCAACCTGCTGGAGGAGATCGACGACGGGGCGATCTGGCTGGACGGCGAGGAGATCACCGACCCGCGTACGGACGCGGACGCCGTGCGGCGACGGATCGGCGTGGTCTTCCAGGCGTACAACCTGTTCCCGCACATGACGGTCCTGGAGAACGTCACGCTCGCGCCGCGCCGGGTGCACGGCGTCGCGCGGGAGGAGGCCGAGGAGCGGGCCAGGGGGCTGCTGAAGCGCCTCGGGCTCCACGAGAAGGCCCTGGAGTACCCGGACCGGCTCAGCGGCGGCCAGCAGCAGCGTGCGGCGATCGTGCGGGCTCTTGCCGTCCGGCCCCGGCTGCTGCTCCTCGACGAGATCACCGCGGCCCTGGACCCGGAGCTGGTGGGCGAGGTCCTCGATGTCGTACGCGACGTGAAGGACGAGGGCATGACCATGGTGCTGGCCACCCACGAGATGAGCTTCGCCCGTGAGGTCGCCGACCAGGTGTGCTTCCTGGAGGGCGGGGTGGTTCTCGAACGCGGCGCCCCGGAAGCGGTGTTCGGGGACCCGCGGCAGGAACGTACGCGACAGTTCCTGCGACGGATCGTGGACGCGGGACGCCTGTAGGCGCGCTTTTCGCTTCCGCGGTGCCTTGCGCTTCCGCGCTGCCGTGCGTTTCCGCAGTGCTTCACGCTTCCGCGGCGCCCGGCGCGGCCAGGGCCGCCACCCGCTCCACCCCGAACGCGTAGCCCTGCACGCCGCATCCGGCGATCACGCCGTCGGCGCGCAGCGACACGTAGGAGTGGTGCCGGAACTCCTCGCGCTGGTGAATGTTGGAGATGTGGACCTCCACCACGGGCAGCCCGTCGCAGGTGTTGAGGGCGTCCAGGATCGCCACGGACGTGTGCGAGTAGGCGGCCGGGTTGATCACGATGCCGACGTGGTGCTCGCGCGCCTCGTGGATCCAGTCGACCAGCTCGCCCTCGTGGTTGGACTGCCGGAAGTCCACCGTGGCGCCGTGGGCGGCGGCCGCCTTGACGCACAGCGTCTCGACGTCGGCGAGGGTGTCGCGACCGTAGATCTCCGGCTGCCGCTTGCCGAGGAGATTCAGATTCGGGCCGTTCAGGACCAGGATCGGCGCGGTGGCGAGGGTGTGCGGCACAAGGACCTCCGTACGTCGGGCGGATGCTCCTTGAGGGTCTATCACGGGCGCCGCGGGCGGCCGGGACCTGTCTCGACCACTGGAGGCGGCCTCGTACGCACCGACCGTTCCCTCCCTGTCAGGGCGTGACGGCGAGCTCTACGTATGCGGCGAGAATCACCAAGTGCACGCCGCCCTGTAGAGGGGTGGCCCGCCCGGGGACGACCGTAAGGGTGCTGACGATCAGGGTCAGCGCGAGCAGCACCATGTGATTGGCGCCGAGCCCGAGGACGAGCGGTCCGGACAGCCAGAACGAGGCGATGGCGACCGCCGGCACCGTCAGTCCGATGCTGGCCATCGCGGAGCCGAGCGCGAGGTTGAGGCTGGTCTGCACGCGGTCGCGGCGGGCCGCGCGCAGCGCCGCGATGGTCTCCGGGAGCAGCACGAGCAGCGCGATGATCACGCCGACGACGGCCTGCGGCATGCCCGCGGCCTCCACACCGTGCTCGATCGTCTTCGAGACGCCTTTGGCGAGGCCGACGACCGCGATGAGGGCGAGGGCGAGCAGTCCGAGGCTGGTCAGGGCGGTGCGGTTGGTCGGCGCACCGGCGTGGTCGTCGGCGTCAATGACCTCGCCGTGCTTGGTGATCGGCAGGAAGTAGTCGCGGTGGCGCACGGTCTGGGTGGCGACGAAGAGCCCGTACAGGACGACCGCGGCGACGGCCGAGAAGACCAGCTGGGAGGTGGAGAACTCCGGGCCGGACTTGCTGGTCGTGAAGGTCGGCAGGACCAGACAGAGGGTGGCGAGCGTGGCGACGGTGGCGAGGGCGCCGCCCGTGCCCTCGGACTGGAAGACCGCCACGCGGTGGCGGAGTGCGGCCGAGAGCAGGCTGATGCCGACGATGCCGTTGCAGGTGATCATCACGGCGGCGAACACCGTGTCCCGGGCGAGGGTGGAACTCTTGTCGCCGCCGTCGGCCATCAGGGTGACGATGAGCGCGACCTCGATGATCGTGACGGCGACGGCCAGTACCAGCGAGCCGAACGGTTCGCCGACGCGGTGGGCGATGACCTCCGCGTGGTGCACGGCCGCGAGGACGGAGCCGGCGAGGACGACGGACACGACGGCGACCAGGACGCCCGGCAGGTCGCGCCCCCACGTGCACGCGAGCAGGACGACCGCCAGCACCGGGACGGCGACGGTCCAGCGCGTGGCCAGAGCCCGGAGTCTGGTGATCATGCCTTCGATGGTGCCCGCGGCGGGGCGGGGGCGCGACTTCGGCGCCGTGTCAGGGCCCGTGCGCAGCGCCTCACTTCAGCTCGCGCACGTCCTTGACGTCGCAGTTGATGAAGGCCGGTGGCTTGGTGCACAGCGCTGTCAGCTGTTCGTTCAGCCGGGCTACCTCGGGGCGTTCGTTGCTGCGCGTCGCGTCGTCGTACGACGCGAACTCGATGATCGCGAGATAGCGTCCGGGCTGCTCACGGTCCTGGAGCAGGATGCGGTGGGTGGGGCCGCCGGACTCTCCGGCCATCTCCTGCTCGAACCGGCCGAGCAGGCTCTTCAGCTCGTCGAAGCGCCGGGTCTCGAAGTCGACGATCTGGGCGAACTTCTGGCTCATGGGGTCCTCCCGCGCCGGGCCGGCGCGCCCGGGGCCGGGGCGCGCTCAGGGCACAAGCAAGCACCGGAAGGCGCCCGCGGCAATGAGCCGCGGGCGCCCCCGGTGCTGATTGTTCCTACGCCCGATGCCGTCAGGCCCCGATGCTGTCCTTCTGAGCCGCTTCGGCCGCTTCCCGCTCGGCCTGCTTCTTGGAGGCGATGAGGCTGGTGATCGTGGTGACGATCAGGACGCCGCAGATCACGGCGAGCGAGACCGGGATGGAGATCTCCGGCACGTGCACACCGTTCTCGTGCAGGGCGTGCAGGACCAGCTTCACGCCGATGAATCCGAGGATCACCGACAGGCCGTAGCTGAGGTGGACCAGCTTCTTGAGCAGGCCACCGATGAGGAAGTACAGCTGGCGCAGGCCCATCAGGGCGAACGCGTTGGCCGTGAAGACGATGTACGGGTCCTGGGTCAGGCCGAAGATCGCGGGGATCGAGTCCATCGCGAACAGCACGTCGGTCATGCCGATGGCGAGCATGACGACCAGGAGCGGCGTCATGATCTTCTTGCCGTGCTCCCGGATGAAGAGCTTCGTGCCGTGGTACCGGTCGGCGACGCCGAACTTCTTCTCGATGGACTTCAGGAGGCGGTTCTCCTCGAACTCCTCCTCCTCGTCGTCCGACATCGCTTCCTGGACGAGCTTCCAGGCGGTGTAGATGAGGAACGCGCCGAAGATGTAGAAGACCCACGAGAAGTTGGCGATGACCGCGGCGCCCGCCGCGATGAAGATCGCCCGCAGTACGAGGGCGATGAGTACGCCGAACAGCAGCACGCGCTGCTGGAGGTGGGTCGGCACCGAGAACTTCGCCATGATCAGGATGAAGACGAAGAGGTTGTCGACACTGAGCGACTTCTCGGTGATGAAGCCCGCGAAGAACTCGCCGCCGGCCTGGCTGCTGCCCCAGATGGTCACGCCGATTCCGAAGAGCGCGGCGAGCGCGATCCAGACGACGGTCCAGATTCCGGCTTCCTTGATGGATACGTCGTGGGGCTTGCGCCCGATGAAGAAGTCGACCGCGATCAGGGCACCCAGACCAAGAATGGTGAGTACCCAAAGGGTCATCGATACGTCCACTGCGCCTCCGGCGTCGTACGGCTACTGATCAGCGTCGTCGCTGCCGGAGGTCTCCTCCACCCGGGCGCCTGACGCGCCTCGGGCCGGTGCCCCGGGATCGACGGCCATCGGGCCGGGTCGTCCGTATTGACGGGAACACCGCGTATGGGAGTACTCCCCTCCGCGTCAAGAAGAGTACTGGAAAGACCCATGAAAGGTAAAGGGTTAGGTAAAGAACATCTCAAGTGTGCAGTTCAGGGGCGTGTGTAAGTCAAAGGCCTCTCTCCCTGCGGGCTCTGGACACCTCCGCGAGAACCTGGCTCAGGACCGCGCTGCCGTACGGGACCGGCGGCGGTTCGTAGGTCCACGCATGTCCCACCCAGGGGTCGGCCAGGTGATCGTCGGGCACCGGCGTCAGGCGCAGCAGCGCACGCCACAGGGGATCAAGGAGCGGCCCGTACTCGGCGGCGTCCTCCCGGTCGGCCACCAGCATCAGGTGCACTCCGACCTGCGGGCCCTCGTCCGCGAGGTAGCGCAGCCGGGTCACGGCGCGGTCGTCGAAGCCGTGCGGGAAGTCGTGCACGATCAGCAGCTGCTCGGCGACGTCCAGGTCGTCCGGCAGGGCGTCGGCCATGCCGTTCCTGACCGCCATCTGGACGAGGTCGACCCGCTCGGTCAGCCGGGTCAGCGTCTCGGCGACGCCCGCCGCTCCCACCGCCACGGGACCGGCGAGCACCCCGGCGTCGACGAGCGGGGCGAGCGCGCCCGCCGCCGTGCCCCCGGGGTCGACGACATGCACGCTGAACTCGCCCGCCGGATAGGCCGCCAGCAGCCGCGCCGCGAGCTCGACCGCGGTGCGGGCGGCCCGGGCCCGCAGTTCTTCGGCGTCCACGAGGGCCTCCGCGTCGGAGGTGCCCGCGTCGATCCACAGGCCGCGCTCCAGCGGCAGCCGCACGAGCATCGGGATGCGCAGGCCGGCGCTCTCGCTCTCGGGCAGCCGCAGGTCGCCCAGGCGGACGGCCATGGGGAGCTCCATGGGGCTGCGGTAGGCGTGCCAGCACGGGTTGTCCCAGCCCGCGTAGGGCGCGGGGAGCGCCGGTTCGACGACCTCGGACTCGGCGACGAGCTGCGCCAGGTCCCGGTCGAGGGCTTCCCGCGCCCGGTCGACGAGGGCGCTGTGCTTGGCTCCGGCGGCCTCCCGAGCGGCGTCCGCCCGGCCGCCGACGCGGCTGCGCGGGTCGGAGAGCACCTGATCGAGCTCCCGCTCCATGCGGGAGTCGGCGAAGTCGACGGCGCTGCGGTAGGCGGCCGTCGTGCGGGCGAGATCCTCGAACATGCCCCACACCTGGTTGTAGAGCCGCTCCTCCATGCTCCAGCCGGTCGCGTCGCCCGCGACGGGCGCGGCGGGCCGGCCCGGCTCGGCGGGTTGTGCCGTGACGGGAGGCGGGGGCGCCTGGCGGCCCGGGTGCGTGTAGTCGATGGAGCTGTCGGAGCCGCTGCCGGAGGCGGGGGCGGCGGCGGGTGGCCGGGCGCCCGAGGCGTGCCCCGCCGTGGCCGCCGCGCGGACCTGGGCCTCGTCCGCCGGTCGCGGCGGGGGCGCCACCGTGCGGGCCAGACCCTGGGCGACGGCGTCATGGATGGCACCGGCCAGCGCGCGGGCGTCGGGCACGCCCTGGTCGGCGAAGAGGGCGGCGAGCCCGTCGGCGTAGCCCTGGCCTATGGCGCGGACCTTCCAGGCGCCCCCTCTGCGGTACAGCTCGAGGGCGGTGACGGCCGATTCCGTGTCGAGGTCGGTGATCGTGTAGCTGGCCTCTTCGGTGCCGTCGAGTCCGGTGACCGCGATGAACGGGGCCGCCACCGCGCCGAACCGGGTGGGCCCGCCGGTACCGACCGGCAGGGCGAGCAGCACGGTGACGCGGTGCACGTCCTGCGGCATCGCGTCCAGGTCGACGGCGAGGCGGTGGTCGGCCGCGGCCTGGCGCGGCACTTCGAGGCCGGGCAGCGCGGGCGCGCCCGGGTGGGCGACGTACTCGGAACCGCGGACGGCGCCCCGGTCGTCGGCGAGCGTGGCGCCCGCGACGACCGGCCGGCCGGCCGACACCCGGATTTCCAGACGGGTCTGGGTGAGGGGGTGGTTCTGCCCCCTCACCAGTTCGGCCGCCATCGTGGACCGCTACAGGCCGGGCAGGATCGCGGGCATCAGGTCCTGGAACGTCCGGCCGTTGGCCGCCGCGCCGAGGGCCGTCATCTTCCAGCCGGCGCCGTCCCGGTGCACCTTCGCCATGATCTGCGCCGTGTACTGGCCGCCGCCGTCGAGCGTGTAGCGGGCGAGCTCCTGGCCGGTGGTCTCGTCGACCAGGCGACAGAAAGCATTCTGCACTTCCTGGAAGGTCTGTCCCGTGAAGGAGTTGACCGTGAAGACGATCTGGTCGATGTGGACCGGGACGCGCGCGAGGTCGACGAGGATCGCCTCGTCGTCGCCGCCCTGGCCGACGCCGCCGACCAGGTTGTCACCGGTGTGCCGCACCGAGCCGTCGTCGCTGACGAGGTGGCGGAAGAAGACCACGTCCACAGGCTGCTTGTCGGCGAAGAGGACCGCGGACGCGTCGAGGTCGATCTCGCGCGTACGGGTACCGAACAGGCCGCGCCGTGGGGCGGCCTGCCAGCCGAGGCCCATGCGCACGGCGGTGAGGGTGCCTCCGCCCTGCTTCTCCAGACTGATGGCCTGACCCTTGGTCAAGCTGATGCCGGGCCCCTTGGAAAAACCGGCGGAACCGCCAGAATCGGCCGTCACGTGCTGTCCCCTCTCGAACCGTCCCCTGTTACCGCGGCTTGCGCGCGGCTGGTCCAAACCCTAGAGGGCGGCACCGACAACGCCGCCACCGCGGGCGGGATTTTGTGGCGGTCCTGCAACACGCCGCGCAGCCCCGCCCGTCGCTCCCGGTCAGGCGATGCCCGCTTCCTTCATCTGGCGCAGCTCCTTCTTCATTTCGGACACCTCGTCGCGCAGCCGCGCCGCGATCTCGAACTGCAGGCCCGCCGCCGCGGTCCGCATCCGCTCGGTCAGCTCCTCGATCTGCTCGGAGAGTTCGGCCGCGGGACGGTCGGTGGGCGTGGTCCGCTCGGCCTTGCCGCGCTTCTTCGTGCCGGTGTCCGCCTTGCCGAGCGAGGGGACGGGGGCCTTGGCGCCCTTTCCGTCCTTGCCGCCCTTGCGGTAGCCGCTGCCGAGCAGCTCCTCCGTGTCGACGTCCTCGCGCGCGATGGACGCCACGATGTCGTTGATCTTCTTGCGCAGCGGCTGCGGGTCGATGCCGTTCGCCTCGTTGTACGCGACCTGCTTCTCGCGGCGGCGATTGGTCTCGTCGATGGCCTTCTCCATCGCCGGCGTGATCTTGTCGGCGTACATGTGGACCTGCCCCGACACGTTACGAGCCGCACGGCCGATGGTCTGGATCAGCGAGGTGCCGGAGCGCAGGAAGCCCTCCTTGTCGGCGTCGAGGATCGCCACCAGGGAGACCTCGGGCAGGTCGAGTCCCTCGCGCAGCAGGTTGATGCCGACCAGGACGTCGTACTCCCCCGCGCGCAGTTCGCGCAGCAGCTCGACGCGGCGCAGGGTGTCGACGTCGCTGTGCAGGTACCGCACCTGGATGCCGAGTTCCAGGAAGTAGTCCGTGAGGTCCTCGGCCATCTTCTTGGTGAGTGTGGTGACCAGGACACGCTCGTCCTTCTCGGTGCGCGTACGGATCTCGTGCACCAGGTCGTCGATCTGCCCCTCGGTGGGCTTGACGACGACCTCCGGGTCGATGAGGCCGGTGGGGCGGATGATCTGCTCGACGAAGCCGTCCCCGCGCGCGAGCTCGTAGTTCCCGGGCGTCGCCGACAGGTAGACGGTCTGGCCGATGCGCTCCTGGAACTCTTCCCACTTCAGGGGGCGGTTGTCGAGGGCGGACGGCAGCCGGAAGCCGTGGTCGACGAGCGTGCGCTTGCGGGAGGCGTCGCCCTCGTACATGGCGCCGATCTGCGGCACGGTGACGTGCGACTCGTCGATGACCAGGAGGAAGTCGTCCGGGAAGTAGTCGAGCAGCGTGTTCGGCGGGGAGCCGGGCTCGCGCCCGTCGAAGTGCATCGAGTAGTTCTCCACGCCGGAGCAGGAGCCGATCTGGCGGAGCATCTCGATGTCGTACGTGGTGCGCATGCGCAGCCGCTGGGCCTCCAGCATCTTGCCCTGCTTCTCCAGGGTGGTCAGCCGCTCGACCAGCTCCTTCTCGATGTCGTTCACCGCGCGCTCCAGGCGCTCGGGGCCCGCCACGTAGTGCGAGGCGGGGAAGACGTACAGCGAGTCGTCGTCGCTGATGACCTCGCCGGTGAGCGGGTGCAGCGTGGACAGCCGCTCGATCTCGTCGCCGAACATCTCGATGCGGACCGCGAGCTCCTCGTAGACGGGGAAGATCTCGATGGTGTCGCCGCGCACCCGGAAGGTGCCGCGCTGGAACGCCAGGTCGTTGCGCGTGTACTGGATGTCGACGAAACGGCGCAGGAGCTCGTCCCGGTCGAACTCGGCGCCGACCTTGAGGGGGACCATGCGGTCGACGTACTCCTGCGGCGTGCCGAGGCCGTAGATGCAGGAGACGGAGGCGACCACGACGACGTCGCGCCGCGTCAGCAGCGAGTTCGTCGCGGAGTGGCGCAGGCGCTCCACCTCCTCGTTGACCGAGGAGTCCTTCTCGATGTAGGTGTCCGACTGCGGGACGTACGCCTCGGGCTGGTAGTAGTCGTAGTACGAGACGAAGTACTCGACCGCGTTGTTCGGCAGCAGCTCGCGGAACTCATTGGCCAGCTGGGCGGCCAACGTCTTGTTCGGTGCCATCACCAGCGTGGGGCGCTGGAGCTTCTCGATCATCCACGCCGTGGTGGCGGACTTGCCGGTGCCGGTCGCGCCGAGCAGGACGACGTCCTTCTCGCCTGCGCGCACGCGCTTTTCCAGCTCGGCGATGGCCGCGGGCTGGTCACCGCTGGGCTGGTACGGACTGACGACCTCGAAGGGTGCCACCGTGCGTTCGATCTTGGATACGGGCCGCATGGAATCAACCGTACGACCCACCACTGACAACGGGGCGCGATCGGCCTCCCGGGGCCGCCGCGTCACCAGCCCTGCGGGGTGCGCGGCGACTGTCTGTCGGGGGCGCGGCGGGGCCGCGGGACTCCGGCGCGTGAGCGGCCGTCCAGCTCCGCGGCCTCCTGGGCGTCACGCCAGTCGGGGCGGCCCATGACCATCAGCGGGTCGAACATGACGACCACGCCGGCCAGGAGCAGGAAGCACAGGGGGCCGATCATCATCGGGGCGAGGATTCCGGCGGCCGATTCCCCTCCCGGCGAGCCGGTGGCGGAGCCGTGGGTCTGGACACTGACGGCCGCCATCCCCATGTAGTGCATACCGGAGACGGCGAGCCCCATGATCAGACTCGCGCCGATGCTCCACAGGATGCCGCGGACCTGGACGGCCGCCCACAGTGCGGCGGTGGCGGCCACCATGGCGACCACCACAGAGGCGCCCACAAGGAAGGTGTTGTACTCGATCGTCCCGTGAAGCCGCATTCCGGCCATTCCCAGGTAGTGCATCGACGCGACCCCCAGGCCGGTGATCGTGCCCCCTGTGAACAGCGCGGGGCCGGTCGCGCCCTTGTAGCCGACGATGAAGACACCTACGCCGACCATCACGATGGCGATGCCGAGGCTCGCGAAGGTCAGCGCCTTGTCGTAGTGGATCGGCATGCCCTCGACGCTGAAGCCCATCATGGCGATGAAGTGCATCGTCCAGATGCCCGAGCCGATCGCGGCGGAGCCGAGCGCGAGCCAGCCGGCCCGCCATGTGCTGGCCACGAGCAGCGACCTGGTGGTGCACCGGAGGCCGAGAGCTCCTCCGAGGCAGGCCATGAAGTACGCCACCACTGGCGTAACCAGTCCGTAACTGAAGCCGTCGACCGTCCCCTGCATGCGCCGCAGCCCTTCCGCCTGACTTGTTGCCCGAGATGTCCTGCTCGTTCCCCTGTCAACGGCCACGGGGGTGGCCGCGGTTGAGGCTGAGATTAAAGCGCACACAGGAACGTCCGAACGATTTTCCGGCAAAGAACTCCGGCGCCGGACGCGGGGTCGGTCGCGGTTGGACAACTCCGTTCAACCTCTGACCATCCTTCGCCTGTGTTCCGTTGACTCCCGACTGTCAGTCTCGTGCTTGTACGTGATCTCACGACGCACGAGGAGCAGACGTGTACGCACGCACCGCAGTCGCACTGGCCTCCGTGACCGGCTCCGCCATCATCGGTGTCCTGGTCCTGCCCACCGCCGCGCAAGCCGTCACCGGGCACCACAGACCGGTGGTCGTCGCTCACCGCGGCGCGTCCGCCTACGCCCCCGAGAACACCCTGGAAGCCGTCGACGAGGCGGACGACCTGGGCTTCACCTGGGTCGAGAACGACGTGCAGCGCACCAAGGACGGCGCGCTCGTCGTCATCCACGACACGACTCTGGCGCGCACCACGAACGTCGAGGAGGTCTTCCCCGGCCGCGCCCCGTGGAACGTGGGGGACTTCACCGCCGCGGAGATCGCCAGGCTGGACGCCGGCAGCTGGAAGGGCGCCGAGTTCACGGGCGCGCGGATCCCGACACTGCACCGGTACCTGCTACAGGTGGCGCACAACCATCAGAACCTGCTCATGGAGATCAAGTCGCCCGAGTTGTACCCGGGCATCGAGGACCAGATCCTGCGGCAGCTCCGCAAGGACGGCTGGCTGGGGAAGGCGCACATCCAGCGCCGGCTGGTCATCCAGAGCTTCAGCGCGGACAGCGTGCGGACCGTGCACGAGCGGCGCCCGGACATCAAGACCGGGTTCCTGGGCACCCCGGCCGTCGCCGACCTGCCCGCGTACGCGAAGTTCACCGACCAGATCAACCCGAGCAACTCGACGATCTCCGCGGACTACGTGAACGCGGTCCACGCGCTCAAGGGGCCGCATCACAAGCGCCTGGAGGTCTACACCTGGACGGTCAACGACGCGGCGACCACGCAGCGGGTGGCCGGACAGGGCGTCGACGGGATCATCACCAACAACCCGGACGTGGTGCGCGAGGCCCTCGACGACTGACCGTCGCCGGGGCGTTGTCAGTGCCCGGCCGTACCGTGGTCGGCATGAACGCCACTGGGCAGAAGGAGAGCGCACCCGACGCGTCGCGGCGGGTCGTGTGGGACGTCGTGGCGAGCGACATCGGACCGCTGCTGCTCGCCGCGACGGACGAGGGTCTGGTGCAGGTGGCCTTCCACGCCACCGACGCGGTGCGGGACGACGTGCTCGGCCGGCTCGGCTCCCGGTTCGGGGCCGAGCCGGCCGAGGCGCCGGACGCGCCGCTGCTCGTCGAGGCGGGGCGTCAGCTGGCGGAGTACTTCGCCGGGCGGCGGCGCGACTTCGCGCTGCCGCTCGACTGGTCGCTGAGCGCGGGGTTCAACCGGGAGGTGCTGCGCGAGCTCGCGTCCGGGGTGCCGTACGGGGCGGTCGTGGGGTACGGGGAGCTGGCCGGACGCGTCGGACAGCCCGGGGCCGCGCAGGCCGTGGGCGCGGCGATGGGGGCCAATCCGCTGCCGGTCGTGGTGCCGTGCCATCGGGTGGTGGAGCGTGACGGGGGGATCGGCGGGTTCGGGGGCGGGCTGGAGACGAAGCGGAGGTTGCTGGCGTTGGAGGGGGTGCTGCCCGAGCCGCTGTTCTGAGGGGCTCGTCCGCGATCGCCGGACCGGCGGAGTCTGCCCGGGAGTTCAGGGCAGCGTGATGTAGTACGCCTTGCGCAGCGTCTCCTGGATGGTCCACGTCGTGCGGTCGCCCTCGCGGAGCACTGCGGCCGTGCCGGGGCCGAGGTCGAGGACGGCGCCGCCCTCGACCTCGACGGTGGCGCGGCCGCTGACGACCACGAACAGCTCGTTCGCCTCGGTGTCGGTGACGACGCCGGGCGTGATCTGCCAGATGCCGCGCAGTTGCTTGCCGTCGGCCGACTCCCACAGCACCGCGCCGCTGACGACCGGGTCGCCGGAGACGATCCGGGCCGGGTCGAGCGGCTCCGGTTCCAGCTCGACGTCGGCGACGCGGACGGCGAAGGAAGCGGTGGACGGGGCGGGCGGGGCGGCTGGCCGGTCGTTCGTGGTCATGGGCGGTCACGGTAGTTGACCTGCGCCTCTCCTCTCACTGGACGGCTCGTAGCGTGTGCGCGGCCGCGACTGGACGGGCCGTCGGGGGGCAGACGTCCGAGTGGATGTGTAAAGCGACTTGGCGACATTTCTCCGGGAGGACGGCATGGAGATCTCCGGCATACTCAGCGCCATCGTGATCGGCATCGTCATCGGTGTGCTCGGCCGGCTGGCGCTGCCCGGCCGGCAGCGCATCGGCATCCTGGCGACGGTCGCCGTCGGCATCGTGGCGGCCCTGCTCGGCTCGGCGATGGCCGCGGGCTTCGGCGTCGCCGACACCAAGGGCGTGGACTGGGTCGAGTGGCTGATCCAGATCGGCCTGGCGGCGCTCGGTGTCGCCCTGCTCGACCGCGGCCGCCTCCGCCGCTGAGCCTCGCGCCGCGCCTCCTCGGGCAACGTGTCCGCCAGGGCTCCTCAGAGCGCCGTTTCGGTAGCAGACTCCGCCGTGCGCACAGCCGGAACATCCGCCGTACGACGAGTCACGGAGCCGAAGGGACGGCGATCAGGGCATGAGCGGGAACAGGGCAGTCGCGTATCTCAAGCCGGGTGCGGTGGAGGTCAGGACCATCGACCACCCGACGCTCGAACTGAAGGACGGCCCGGGGGTGGCGTCCGCGAATGTCGGCCGGACGTGCCGGCACGGCGTCGTCCTCAAGGTGCTGGCCACCAACATCTGCGGCTCGGACCAGCACATGGTGCGTGGCCGCACCACCGCGCCCGAGGGCCTGGTCCTCGGCCACGAGATCACCGGCGAGATCGTCGAGAAGGGCCCCGACGTCGAGTTCCTGGACGTCGGGGACATCGTCTCGGTGCCGTTCAACATCGCCTGCGGACGGTGCCGCAACTGCAAGGAACGCAAGACCGGCATCTGTCTGAACGTCAACCCCGCACGCCCCGGGGCGGCGTACGGCTATGTCGACATGGGCGGCTGGATCGGCGGGCAGGCCGAGTTCGTCATGGTCCCGTACGCGGACTTCAACGCGCTGCGCTTCCCCGACCCGGAGCAGGCGCGCGAGAAGCTGCTCGACCTGACGATGCTGTCGGACATCTTCCCGACCGGTTTCCACGGCGCGGTGACCGCGGGCACCGAGGTCGGTTCCACGGTGTACGTCGCCGGGGCCGGGCCCGTCGGGCTCGCGGCGGCCGCCTCCGCGCAACTCCTCGGCGCGGCCGTGGTGATCGTCGGTGACCTGAACCCCGCACGGCTCGCGCAGGCACGGAGTTTCGGCTGCGAGACGGTCGATCTGACGCGGGGCACCGTCGAGGACCAGGTCGCCGAGATCCTCGGCGTGCCCGAGGTGGACGCGGCGGTCGACGCGGTCGGCTTCGAGGCGCGGGCGCACGGCCCGGACTCCCCCGAGGCGCCCGCGACCGTCCTCAACTCGCTGATGGGTCTCACGACGGCCGGTGGCGCGCTCGGCATTCCCGGCCTGTACGTCACCGACGACCCGCGCGGCGTCGACCAGGACGCGCGGACCGGAACGCTGAAGGTGCGGCTCGGGCTCGGCTGGGCGAAGAGTCACCGGCTCACGACCGGGCAGTGCCCCGTCATGAAGTACCACCGGGGCCTGATGATGGCGATCCTGCACGAGCGCGTGCACATCGCCAAGGCCGTCAACGCGACGGTGATCGGCCTTGCCGACGCGCCGCGCGGCTACGCCGAGTTCGACCAGGGTGCGAGCAGGAAGTACGTCCTCGATCCGCACGGGGCCCTCAGCGGGCTGCGACCCGTGTGAGGCCGGGGAAAGTGGGCTCCACGCGCGCGTGGAGCCCACTTTCCGTACGCCGTAGGCGACTTGCGGGTCAGCACGCCTACCCCTTCCTCCCCCACGCCGAGATCAGCGGAGCCGTCGCCAAGTCCATCGTGCCGCCGGCCACGTTGGCCAGGTGCTGGTCGATCTCGTCGTCCGTGGCCAGGCCCGCCTCGGTCAGGGAGGTGCGGATCTGGTCGACCGTCGCGGTCTCCAGGGCCGTGCAGGCGGGGGACGTCAGGGGGAAGTACGCGTCCGCCTCGACCTGGCGCAGGCCCGCCTCGCGGAGCAGGCGCGGGAGTTTGCGGCCGTACGACAGGTCGGCGCCGCGCTCCGCGAGCAGGGCGCGGAAGCCGTGGCGCAGCCGGTTGGCCAACTGCTGCTCGGGGCCTGCCTCGTCGGGGCAGAGCAGCGGCTGGAGGGCGGGATCGGCGTCCTCCAGGAGGAGGCGGCCGCCGGGGCGCAGGGCACGGATCATGGACTGCAACGCCTTGTCCCGGTCCGGGACATGGACCAGGACGAGCCGGGCGTGCACCAGGTCGAAGCCGCCGGCGGGCGGCTCGTCGGCGCCGACGTCGTGCCGGCGTACCTCGACGGGGGTGCGCGGCGCGGTGGTCTGCCAGGACGTGTCGATGTCGGTGGCGAGGACCCGGCCGGTCGGGCCGACCTTCCGCGCCAGCCACGACACCACGGAGGTGCCACCGGCGCCGACTTCCCAGCAGCGCCAGCCGGGGCCGATGCCGAACCGCTCGATGTGCCGGAACGTCGTGGGGTCGAAAAGAGTCGAGAAGGCGTCGAAGCGCCGCCCCGCCTCGGGCTGCTGATTGTCGAGAAGATAGGCATGGCCGCCGGATCGCATCATGGGCCGATCATTCCAGCCTCCTTGCCCGATACCGCTCATTTGCCCTGTTTGACGCCCGCGCACGGCCTGCCGCGCTGTCGGCGATCGCTGGCAGACTGGCTGGCCGGGTCGCCCTCACGGCAGAGCGGCGACCAGGTACGAGCACGTACGGGAACGGGCGCTAGGAGCCGAGCATGTCGATGGCGGGCAACCTGCGGAAGGTCGGTGGCCTGCGCGGGGTGGGCGGGCTGCGGAAGGTGGCGCGGCTGGCGCGACGGCGGCCCCGGGTGGATCTGAGTCACCCGGCGCGCTCCCCGCTCGGCTCCGCGGTGGTGAACTGCGTGACGTACCGCGAGGGCGTGCGCGAGACGGGCGGCCGCGATCTCGTCGAGGCGGTGCGCGCGGTGCGCAAGTCGGACGAGGGGTTCGTCTGGCTCGGGCTGCACGAGCCGTCCGAGCTGGAGATCGCGGACATCGCCGAGTTGTTCGACCTGCACCCGCTGGCGGTGGAGGACGCGGTCCACGCGCATCAGCGGCCGAAGGTCGAGCGGTACGGGCAGACGCTGTTCGCGGTCCTGAAGACGGTCTGTTACGTCGAGCACGCGGAGCTCACCGCGACCAGCGAGGTCGTCGACACCGGCGAGATCATGGTGTTCGTCGGACGGGACTTCGTGATCACGGTGCGGCACGGCCGGCACGGTTCGCTCGGACTCGTGCGGGAAGCCCTGGAGGCCGATCCGGAACAGCTCGCCAAAGGACCTGCCGCGGTGCTGCACGCGATCGCGGACGGTGTGGTCGACGACTATCTGACGGTGATCGACGAGGTCCAGTCGGACATCGACGCGGTCGAGGCGGAGGTGTTCGCGCAGAACGGGGCGCGGACCGACCCGGGCCGCATCTACCAGCTCAAGCGCGAACTGCTCGAGCTGAAGCGGGCGGTGGCGCCGCTGTCCCGCCCGGTCCTCGAACTGTCCGGGCGGCCGTTCCCCGCCGTACCGCCCGAGATACAGGCGTACTTCCGTGACGTGTCGGACCACTTGTTGCGGGCGGTCGAGCAGATAGCGGCCTTCGACGAACTGCTGAACTCGATTCTGCAGGCCCATCTCGCGCAGGTGACGGTCGCCCAGAACGAGGACATGCGCAAGATCACGGCGTGGGCCGCGATCGTCGCCGTGCCGACGATGGGCTGCGGGATCTATGGCATGAACTTCGACCACATGCCGGAGCTGCACTGGCGCTTCGGCTATCCGCTCATGCTGTCCGTCATCGCCGCGATCTGTGTCGGCGTCTACCGGGGGTTCAAGCGGAACGGCTGGCTCTGACCGGGCCGCCGCCACGTCACCGCCGTGACCAGGCCGGATGCCGCGGGTCGTCCGCTCGGATCAGCACGTCGGCCCGGGCCCCGGGGTCCGTCTCGGTGTCGTAGCGCGCGAAGGCCGGCAGTGTCCACCGGTCGGTTTCGGGCGTACGGCGCCGCAGCGCGCCCGGGGTCAGGCCCACGTGGACCGTCAGGTCGAACGGGAACCAGTGGTTCAGCAGAAAGGGGCCGTGCAGCAACAAGGCTCCGCCGGGCGGCAGCCGGACGTACGGAGTGCGGGTGGCCCGGTCGGTCGCGGGGTCCCACAGGTCGGGCAGGACACGGCCGGTCCCGTCCGGTTCGAGGGGGCCGAACACCTCACGCCAGAGCGCTCCCGTGTCGAGCCAGCCGCTGTAGTACGACTCCTCGTCCTGGTGCCCGAACTCGTAGCGCAGGGAGGCCGGGCGCAGGAAACCCTCCGTGCCGATCACCGCGGACGTGCGGCCGCGCACGCGCAGGGCCTCGGCGACGCGGGCCGCGAGGTCGCCGGGGCGGGCGGCCGGGGCGCCGTCGAAGGCGACCTTCGGCCAGGCGCCGCCGTCGGCCGGTTCCAGGTCGAGCAGGCGCTCGGCGAGGGCGTCGCCGAGCCGTTCCCAGGTGATCGCTTCGAGTCGCACACGATCCATGATGCCGGGCGGTGGCGCGGGCGCCCCGGCGGGCATGACGTTCGTATGAGCAGCGCGGTGCCCCCGTCCCCTTCGCCCCTCGCGGTGCGTGGTCCGCTCGTCTTCCAGCCGGTGCGGCGCAGGCGGTGCGGCGCCTGTCGCACGGGGCCGCTCGGCCTGCTGGTGCTGTCGGACGGGCAGCCGCGCTGCCTGGACTGCGTCGACCTGGCGCATCTGGTGTATCTGCCGCGCGGCGACACGGCGTTGACCCGGCGGTCCCGGGAGGAGAGCGCGCTGTCGGCGGTCGTGGTGCGGTTCCACCGGCGCCGCGGGCGGTACGAGCGGCAGGGCGTCCTCGTCGAGGAGGCGGCGCTCGCGCGGGCCGAGGCGCGCTGCCTGGCGGACGCCGAGGCGCGGGCCAGGCGGCGGGAGCGGGACGCGGCGCGGCGGGCGGCGCAGGACGTGCGATTCCAAGCGGCGTTCGCGGCGGAGATCCTGCGGTTGTTCCCGGGGTGCCCGACGCACCGGGCGGCGGCCGTCGCCGGGCACGCCGGGCTGCGGGGCAGCGGCCGGGTGGGGCGCAGTGCCGCGGGGCGCGCGCTGTCGGAGGGCGCGGTGACCGCGGCGGTCCGGGCCGCGGTACGGCACGTGGACACTCCGTACGACCGGTTGCTGATGGAGGGGGTGGCCTGGAAGGAGGCACGGCTGCGGGTGGCGGGAACGGTCGCGGCCGTACTGGACGCCTGGCGGGCGGGCGCGTCCTGAGCGCGGGGAAAGCGCTGCCCATGGCCGGGTTTCTGCGGCATGATCCCCGTACGGACCGGACAGGCCCTGGGGGGATCGGGATGATCGAGGGACCGTATTTCGTGCTCGTCGTGCTCGGGACGCTGTGGTGCGGGGTCACCGCGGGGGTGTTCGTCGCGTTCTCCACGTTCGTGATGCGCGGGCTCGGGGCGCTGCCCGCCGCGCGCGGCATCACGGCGATGAACGCCATCAACGTCGCCGCGGTGAGCCCGGCTTTCATGGTCGTCTTTCTCGGCGCGGCCGTGCTGTGCGCGGTGATCGCCGTCGTCACGTTCGTGTTGTGGCCCGACGAGGGCACCGTGGAGCTGCTGGTGGGCTGCGCCCTGTATCTCGCGGGTTCGTTCGGCGTGACGATCGTGGCGAACATCCCGCGCAACGAGGCTCTCGCCGGGCTGGCCGGTGACGAGGAGTCCGGGAGCAGCGCCGCGTACTGGCGCACGTACCTGCGCGAGTGGGTGCTGTGGAACCACGTCCGGGGCGGTGCCTCGCTCGCCGCGGCGGCGTCGTTCGTACTGGCCCTGACCTGAGGCGCCGCCCGGGCGGCGGCGCCGACTGGGCGCGCATCCTGGTGCAATCCCGACGTATCGTGGCGAAAAGGGCCACTGCGTAGGGAGACGGCCATGGCCGACCCCAAGGGCTTCCTCACCACGCCTCGGCAGGAGGCGCCGCGCCGGCCCGTCGAGGAGCGGGTCCGCGACTGGGACGAGGTGTACGTCCCCGGCGGACTGCTGCCGATCGTCGGCGCCCAGGCCGACCGGTGCATGGACTGCGGGGTCCCGTTCTGCCACGAGGCGTGTCCGCTGGGGAACCTGATCCCCGAGTGGAACGAGCTGGTGGCGCGGGACGACTGGCGGGCCGCGAGCGAGCGGCTGCACGCCACGAACAACTTCCCGGAGTTCACCGGCCGGCTGTGCCCCGCCCCCTGCGAGGCGGGCTGCGTCCTCGCGATCAACCAGCCCGCGGTGACGATCAAGAACGTCGAGGTGGCCATCGCCGACCGGGCCTGGCAGGACGGGCTCATGGCCGCCCGGCCGCCCGACCGGCTGAGCGGCCGGACGGTCACCGTCGTCGGTTCGGGTCCCGCCGGACTCGCCGCGGCGCAGCAGCTGGCCCGGGCCGGTCACACCGTGGCCGTGTACGAGCGGGACGAGCGGCCCGGCGGACTGCTGCGGTACGGAATCCCCTCCTTCAAGATGGAGAAGCGGCAACTCGATCGCAGGCTCGGCCAGTTGAGGGAAGAAGGCGTGCGTTTTCGTACGTCGGTGGAGATCGGCCGGGACATCAGCGCCGCGGAGCTGCGGGCACGGTACGACGCCGTGGTGCTCGCCACGGGGGCGACAGCCTGGCGCGAACTGGAGGTGCCCGGGCGGGGGTTGGCCGGCGTCCATCAGGCGATGGAGTATCTGCCGCTGGCCGGCCGGGTGAGCGAGGGCGACCTCGGCACGTCACCGATGAGCGCCGCGGGCCGGCACGTCATCGTCGTCGGCGGCGGCGACACCGGCGCCGACTGTCTGGGCACGGCGGTGCGTGAAGGGGCGCTGTCCGTCACGCAGTTGGACATCTACGGCAGGCCCGGCGACGTGCGCGACGAAGAGGCCGAGCCGTGGCCCACGTACCCGAAGCTGTACCGGCTCTCCGCCGCGCACGAGGAGGCGGGCGAGCTGAGGACGGCACCTTCCGCGGACGCGGACGCGCGGCTCTTCGCGGCGTCGACCCTGCGGTTCACCGGCGACGCGTACGGGCACGTACGGGCGCTGCACCTGGTCGGCGTGGACGCGGCGCGGCAGCCACGCGCGGGCACGGACCGGGAACTGCCCGCCGATCTGGTGCTGCTGGCACTCGGCTTCACCGGCCCCGAGCGTCAAGCCGGCGGGCTCGTCGAGCAGTTGGGGCTCGACGTCACCCCGCGCGGCGGGCTCGCGCGCACCGCCGCTTTCGGCACGGAGGTGCCGGGGGTGTTCGTCGCCGGGGATGCCGGACGGGGGCAGTCGCTCGTGGTCTGGGCGATCGCGGAGGGGCGGGCCGCCGCCGCGGCCGTGGACCGCTGGCTGACCGGCACCACGCAGCTTCCGGCGCCGATCGGGGCACACGACCGGCCCATGACGGCGTGAGCCCCTGAGCCGTACGGGTGCGGTGGACGGGGGCGCTCCCGCACCCCGTCCGGCCCGCGACCCGTCCGCAGAACCCCCGCCGGTCAGTGCCCGGTCGGCCCCCGGACCTCACGAGAGGAGCGTCATGAGAGGAGGAAGTCCGCCGCCCCCGACTTCGCTCCCTCGATGAACGCGTTGATCTCGCCCGGGGTGTAGATCAGGGCGGGGCCGTCCGGGTCGGATGACTGGCGCACCGCGACCCGGCCGTCGGCCAGCTTCATGGCTTCGAGGCAGTTGCCCCCGTTGCCGCCGCTCCATGGCTTGTGCCAGCCGTCGGTGCCGAGGTCGCGCGCGGGCATGCCGTTGTAGATCGGCTCCCCGTCGACTCCTCGTATCCGGTCCTTGATCCGGTCCATTCACAGCTCCTTGCGGAGATCCCGGAGGATCTCCTTTGTGCGTTGTGCCGTCGCGGCGTGCGCCGCCATGCGGTCCATGACCTCCAGGTGAGTGGCCACCTCGGGTCGCGCGTCCAGATAGACGGCGCCGGTCAGGTACTCGCTGTAGACCATGTCCGGCAGTTCTGACATGGCAAACCGGAACAGGACGAAGGGTCCGTACGTGCCCGGGTGCGGGCCCGTCGCGAACTCCGCGACCTGGAGCGTCACGTTCGGCCGCTCCATCATTTCGAGCAGCCGGTCGACCTGGCCGCGCATCACGCCCGCGTCGCCGACGGGACGGCGCAGCGCGGTCTCGTCCATGACGACCCACAGCCGGGGCGCGTCCTCGCGGGTGAGCAGGGCCTGGCGCTGCATGCGCAGCGCGACGTGCCGGTCGACGACCTCGGGGTCCTCGACGAGCGCGCGCCCTATGGCGCCGGATCTGAGCACGCCGCGCGCGTACTCCTCGGTCTGCATCAGGCCCGGCACGAAGTGCGGCTCGTAGGACCGGATGAGGGCCGCGGCGCCCTCCAGGCTCACGTACATCGAGAACCAGCCGGGCAGGATGTCGTGGAACCGCTGCCACCAGCCCGGCTTGTTCGCGTCCTCCGCGAGCTGCACGAAGGCGGCGGCCTCTTCCTCGGAGACGCCGTAGGACTTCAGGAGGAGCTGGAGGTAGGGGATCTTGAGCGAGACCTCCGCCGTCTCCATGCGGCGCACGGTCGCGGCGGTTACGCGGAGTACTTTCGCGGCGTCCTCGCGCTTGAGGCCGGCGCCCTCTCGCAAGTCCTGGAGACGCCGGCCGAGCACGACCTGGCCGACCGTCGGCGCGGACCGCGGTTCGCTCACGCCCCTTACCTCCCAGTAGTCAATCCAGTGGTCCTGTGTTCGGAACTCAGCCGCGGAAAAAGGTCCGGCGAGGTCGTTCACCGGCCATTTCCCCGCGGTTAGCCCCCAAGGGGCGCCGCGCGACGAGCTGTTGCGAGCAGTGTGCCACGTCTGCTCCATGGGGCACACTGCACTCTGTACTTTTCAGAGTGGCTCTTGCCAAGTGTTCACGACGGGGAGATAGTGGCAAACGTGACTCCGTCCGCGCCCTTAGGAACAGAAGCAGGCGAAGCTACGCTCAGTGACCGTTCGGGAACCCCACTGGGGACCGCGGCACGGCGCAGCAGCTTCGAGCTGGCTCCCCACCCGGGCTCCGCCGCACAGGCCCGGCGCATGACGCGCGACCATCTCAGTGGATGGGGAGCGTGCGACGACACCTGTGACGCGGCGGCCCTCGTCGTCTCCGAGCTGGTCACGAACGCGATCGTGCACACCGCCAGCAGACGCATCCACTGCGAACTGCACGAGCTGTGCGACGACGCCGGTGAACGGGTGCGGATAGCGGTGCGCGACGAAGGATCCCTGCCCGGTGACACCCGGGCCGCGGGCCGGATCGCGCCCGAGGAGGAGCACGGCAGGGGGCTCCTCCTCGTGGCGGCCGTCTCCACGGCGTGGGGCGCCCAGGAGACCGGTCCCGGACTGCTCGTCTGGGCGGAGCTGCCCCGGGACGCCCAGGCGGTGACGGGCCCCGGACCCGTGCCGGACGCCTCCCACGGGACCGGCTGGGCCTGGTGAGCGAAGCCCGCCCCGGCCGGGCGGGCACGGAACGACGACGAGCGTGCTGAGCGGGAACGGATGGGCGTGGTGACGACGCGGACGATGCAGCTGGACTCGCTGGTCGGGCTCGCCCGGCGACGACGTACGCCTCGCCCGCCCGCACCCGTGCGCCTGAGCGTGCCGGACGGCATGACCGTTCCGCTGGGCTGCGACGCGGTGGCGGTCCCCGAGGCGTTCGCCCGCGCGATGACGCGGCGGCTGCCGCGGATGGGGTGCGTGTACGCGGACGGGGCGCACTGGTGGTGGCTCGTACCGTCGGACTCCGATGTGGCCCTTGAGTGGCCGGCGCCCGCGCGCTACACGGCGGGGGCTTTGGTGCCGGACGCCGGACGCGCCCCCGATCTGATCCACTGCCCCGACAGCTCGGTGCCGTACACCCCGCCGATCCCCCTGTACCTGGCGCTGTGCCGGGTGACGGGGACGACGCCGGTCTGGTCCCGGTCCATCGGCGCTTCCTGAACCCTCCCACCCCCCTCCGACGCCAGGCGTCGAGTCCGCCCCGCGCGGGCAGGCACCCGGCGACGGTCGCCGGCGCGGCGACGGGGACGGGGTGGTCCGATGGCCAGGAACAAGCCGGACGCCGGGGCGGAGCCGGACGAACCGGTGACGTCGGAGTCGGAGAGCCTGCTGTTCGGCGGGCCGTTGCGCTACGACATCGGCTGGTCGGCGCATGAGAACGCCTTCCTCCAGCTGAGTTTCCGGGCGATGCTGACGCGGCTTCCCGCGCTGCTCGCGTCCAGTTTCCGGCTCGCGCGGGACGCGGACGGGCGCGCCGCCCGCATCGTGCTGGCCGCCGAGTCGGGCCGGGGTGTCGCCCAGGCGGTGAGCCTGCTCGCCGTCAACAGCGTGCTGGCCCGGCTCATCGCGGGCGGCTCGATGGCGGACCGGCTGCGCGGCGCCGCGCCCGCGCTGATCGCCATGGCGACCGTGCTCCTGGTGGCGGCGCTGCTGCGCGCGGCCTCGACGTACGCGACCGGGCGCCTGGAGCCGAAGGTCGAACGCCTCGCCACGGAGCGGTACTTGGAGCGCGCGGCGACCGTGGAACTGGCGGCGATCGAGGACGAGGCGTTCCACAAGCTGCTCGACACCGCGCAGTACGGGGCGCAGTCGGCGCGCCGGATGATCACCCTCGCGACCCGTGTGGTGAACGCGATGATCTCGCTGATCGCGGCGGCGAGCGTACTGACGGTGCTGCATCCGGTACTGCTGCCGCTCCTGGTGACGATGACGCTGCCGAGCGCGTGGAGCGCCCTGACGATCGCGCGGCGCCGCTACCGCTCGTTCCACGTGTGGGTGCAGCACGCGCGGGCGGGCCGGCTGATCAGCAGCCTGTTCATCGACGCGGCGGCGGCCCCGGAGATCCGGGTGCACGGCGTGGGCCCGTTCCTGCTGCGCCACTTCCGCTCGATGGCGGAGACGCAGGAGGCGGAACAGGAGCGGCTCGCCAAGCTCGCGGCGCGGACCGGTCTGGTCGCGGCGGCCTGGACGGGGCTCGCGACGACGGCGACGTACGCGACGCTGGGTCTGCTCCTGCTGACCGGTGCGATGGCGCTGTCGGTGGCGGGCACGGCGGTGATCGCGATCCGCACGGGTTCGCAGAGCCTGGACACCCTCGTCCTGGAGGTCAACTCCCTGCACGAGGACGCCCTGTTCGTCGGTGACCTGGAGCGGCTGTACGTGGAGGCGGCGCGGCGCGCGATCCCGACGGGCGGCACGCAACTCCCCTGGGAGCCGGACGAGATCAGGTTCGAGAACGTCACCTTCACCTATCCGGGCAGCGCGTCCCGCCCCGCTCTCGACGACGTGACGCTCTCCGTGCCGATGGGCCGCATCGTCGCCCTCGTCGGCGAGAACGGCTCCGGCAAGACGACTCTGGTGAAGCTGCTCGCCGGGCTCTACGCCCCGCAGAGCGGCCGCATCCTGTGGGACGGGGTCGACGCGGCGGGCGCCGACCGGGCGCAACTCGCCGAGCGGGTCGCGATGGTGGCGCAGGACTTCAAGCGCTGGCCGTTCACGGCGCGCGTCAACGTCGGCATCGGCCGTGCCACGTTCGACCCGACCGAGGAGCGGATCGGCGAGGCCGTGTCGCAGGCGGGCGCGGGTGATGTCGTACGGGACCTGCCGCGCGGCATCGACACGCTGCTCGCGCGCGCGTTCAGCGGCGGGCACGAACTGTCGGGCGGCCAGTGGCAGCGGCTCGGCATCGCGCGGGCCGCGTACCGCAGGGGCAGCATCCTGATCGTCGACGAGCCGACGGCGGCCCTGGACGCGCGGGCCGAGCTGGAGGTCTTCGAGAAGATCCGGGCGCTGGCGGGCACCGGCCAGACGGTCATCCTGATCACGCACCGGCTCGCGTCGGTGCGGCACGCCGATCTCGTGCACGTCCTGGAGCAGGGCCGCCTGGTCGAATCGGGCTCGCCCGACGATCTGCTGGCCGCCGGCGGGGTCTACGCCGAGCTGTACGGGCTCCAGGCGGACCAGTTCACGCGACGGGCTCCGGGGCCGCCTCCCGAACGATCACCAGGAACGCGTCGGTCGCCAGGTCCATGACCACCTCGGCCCGCTGTCCCTCCAGTCGGCGCAACCGCGCGAACTCCTCGGCGGGCCAGGAGCCGCGGGGCCCGCCCGCGGGGAATCGTTGCAGCACCACTCGTCCGTTGACCATCTCTCGTCCCTGCCCCCGTGATCGTGCCGGTGTGCTGACGCCGGTATGTTCCGACGTCTTATTGAGGGAGAACGCTGACAGGGTGCGTTCGGACTCGCAACGTGACGAGAATGACACCGAGTTGAGACGGGCCCGGGGCGGGCGGGAGGTGCGTCCGGCCGGCCTCAGTCGGTGTATTCGTCGTGGTAGCGGACCCGCGCGCTGCCCGCGGGCGCGCCGAGGGCCGAGGCGCGGCCCTCCGGCTTCTCCCACTCCTCCTGCCGGCCGAGGGCGGTGAGGTCGAGGAGGTTGGAGGTGAACCCGATGTTGTCGAGGCCGCGGTCGAACGCCGAGTACGTGTGGAAGAGCCGCTCCCCCTCCCGTACGAAGCAGCTGAGCGCGGGGCGTTCCTGGCGGCCGTCGCCGGTCTCGACGGTGGCGCCGAAGTCCTGGTTGAAATCGCTGAGGTTCGAGGAGTACCAGGGCACCGTCCATCCCATCCTGGCCTTGAACGGCAGGATCTTGGTGAAGGGTGCGCGGGAGACCGCCGCGAACGCCGTGCCCCGGGCCCGCAGGTGTGCCAGGTGCCCGATCTGGTCGAGGAACCCGGAGCAGCTGGTACAGCCCGCGTCCCAGTCGGGCGCGAACATGAAGTGGTAGACGACGAGTTGGGGCCGCCCCTCGAAAAGGTCGAGCAGCTCGGCCTTCCCGTCGGCGCCCTCGAAGACGTACGACTTGTCGATCTCCACCATGGGCAGCTCGCGGCGCCGGGTGTTCAGCGCGTCCCGCGCCCGGGTCGCCTCCTTCTCCAGGGCGAGCAGTTCCTCGCGGGCGGCGCGCCACTCCGCGCGCGTGACCGCCTTCGGCAGCCCCATGGTTCCTCCTCGGGTCGGGTCTCTCGGAGGGGTGACCGGGGGCAGCCGCGGAACTCATCGCTTCCCGCGAAGTTTTTCGCGGCGCTTTTCCGGACGGCCCCCTGTCCCCACGGCGGAGCCGCTGGCACTCTGGCGCCCCCGGCCCCGTCCGGGCCGGCCCGAGGACGGAGCCCGTCATGCTCGTCGGCACCTGGAACCTGGAGAACCTCTACCGTCCCGGAGGGCCGTCCGGGCCCCGCGACATGGCCGCGTACGAAGCGAAGCTGGCTTCGCTCGCCGACACGGTGAACCGACTGCGGCCGGCCCTGCTCGGCATCCAGGAGGCCGGCGATCCGGCGGCGCTCGACGACCTGCTGGAGCTGCTCGACGGGCGGTACTTCGCGACGCTGTCCGACTTTCCCGACGAGCGGGGCATCCGGGTCGGCTTCCTCAGCGACAGCCCCGTGCGCGTCGTCGCGGACACGCCCGCGTTCCCCGGCGCCCTGCGTCCGGTGCAGGTCGACGACAGCGGCCGTACGACGGACCGGGCGGGGCGGGGTGTGCTGGCCGTGGAGTTCCCGACGCCGGTGACGTGGCTGACGGCCGCCGTGTGCCACCTCAAGTCGAAGCTGCTGAGCTACCCCGGCGGCCGGTTCGTGCCGCGCGACGAGGGCGAGCGGGCGCGCTGCGCGACGTACGCGCTGCAGCGCCGGGCAGCGGAGGCCGCCACCGTACGCGCCCTCGCCGACACCCTCATCGGCGAGGACGGCCGGCGTCGACGCGTCGCCGTCCTGGGCGACTTCAACGACGAGCCGGGCGCCGCCACCACCCAGATCACGCAGGGCCCGCCCGGCTCCGAGATCGGCACCCCGGGCTTCGGCCACCCGGACAGGGGCGACGCGAAACGCCTGTGGAACGTCGCCCCGCTCATCCCCGAGGAGCAGCGCTTCTCGCGCGTGTACGCGGGCCGCCGCGAGCTGATCGACCACGTCTTCGTCACGCACGAGCTGGTCGGCCGCATCACGCGGGCGGGCACGGGCGTACCGCACGAGACGGTGACAGAGCCGCGGCCGCTGCCGTCGGTCGGGGAGGATCCGGGGACGCGGCGGGACGCGCCGGGGTCCGATCACGCGCCCATGTGGATCGAACTGGGGCGGTGAACAAGCCCGTTCGCTGAGAAGGCACTGTTGTCCGCTGAGCCGTACGCCATCACAATGCTCATGCCAAACATGGCGAACGCCCCACCCGGTGCACCACTCTCAGCACGGGAGAGGAACCCCCCACATGAAGAAGTCTCTCGTCGGCGCGCTCTTCGGCGTCCTGCTCTTCGGCGCGACAGCCGTTCCCGCGGCGGCACTCGACGGCGCGGAGCCGACGGCGGCGCCGAGAGCCCAGGCCGTGGACTTCGCCGGCACGGTCGCGCTCAGCAACTGTTCCGGCTCCGTCGTCCGCGTACCGAACTCCCAGCCCACCGACCCGGCCCTGGTCATGTCCAACGGCCACTGCCTGGAGTCCGGCTTCCCCGGCCCGGGCGAGGTCGTCGTCGACCAGCCCTCCACCCGCACCTTCAGCCTGCTCAACGGCGCCGGCACCAAGGTCGCGACACTGCGCGCGAGCAAGATCGCGTACGGAACGATGACCGACACGGACGTCTCCCTCTACGAACTCACCAGCACCTACCAGAAGATCGAGAGCTCGTACGGCATCAAGGCCCTGGAACTGTCGGCGGCCCACCCGGTCAAGGGCACGGCGATCAGCGTGGTCTCCGGCTACTGGAAGAGGACCTACACCTGCGCGGTCGACGGATTCGCGTACCGCCTGAAGGAGGGCGAGTGGACCTGGAAGGACTCGGTCCGCTACACCTCCGCCTGCCAGACCATCGGCGGCACCTCGGGCTCCCCGGTGCTCGACCGGGCGACCGGCAAGGTCGTCGCGGTCAACAACACCGGTAACGAGGACGGGGCCCGGTGCACGGACAACAATCCGTGCGAGGTGGACGAGAACGGCACGGTGACGGTGCGCAAGGGCATCAACTACGCGCAGGAGACGTACGGGATCGTGCCGTGCGTCGGGACCGGCAACAAGATCGACCTGTCGGCCGCGGGCTGCACCCTGCCCAAGCCGTAGCCGTCCCTGGCGGGGCGCAGGGTGACCTGCGCCCCGCCAGGGGTGTCACGCCGCGAGTTCCGCGAGCAGCACTTCGATCCGCTCGGCATGCCGCGCGGGCACCCGCCCGGTGTCGTCGACCTGCACCGCGCACGCGGTGGTCGCGTCGACCAGGCTCTCCAGGACGACCGTGACCTGCCGCGAGCCGTCCGAATGGCGTGCCAGGACGGGCAGTTCGGCGGCGGCGAGCTCCACGGCGGCCCGCGCCTCCGCCAGCGTCCGGTACGCCTCCCGCCGCAGCGCCCACCGGCCGGCCCGGTCCGTGTCCTCGCTCAGCACATGCCGTACGTACAGGTGGGCGGCCTCGCGCGCGACGGTGAGCCGCACCCGCACCCCGCTCCCCCGGTGCGCGCCGGGCCACGGCAGATGCCCGGCGATGAGCACGATGGCGCAGGCGAGCAGTGTCTCGGTGATCCGGCTCAAGGAGGCGCCCGGTTCCCCGCCGACCATGACCAGGGACAGTACGAGCACGGTGATGACGGCGGTCTGCGCGGCGAAGTGGCGCGTGGCGACGGGTATCAGCGCCCCGCACACGGCCACCAGGGCGATCAGCCCGAGGGGGCGCGGCAGGGCGGCGGCGAGCCCGGCGAACAGCAGCGCCCCGGCGACCGTCCCGGCGGCACGGCACAGCACGCGCGAGGCCAGCGGTCCGAGATCGGGCTTGACGAGGAAGACGGCGGTGGCGGGCAGCCAGTACCAGTGCACGGGCTGCAGTGCCTGGGCGACGGCGGCGCCGGCCCCGAAGGAGAGGCCGACCCGGACCCCGTACTCACGCCCCGCGGGCCCGGCCATCCTGCGTACGACGGCGCGTACGACGGCGGACGGGGAGCCGCGGCGACGGGCCGCCCCGGCCCCTCCGCTCCCCCGGTCGAACACCTCGGCGGCCCGCAGCAGCGCCTCGTCCAGCGCCCGCAGCCCCGCGTCGGAACGGGCCGGCGCGGGCAGCACCCCGACCGGTGCCCCGGACCGCACGGCGGCGGCGAGCCGCAGCGGCCCCTCGGCGGCCCGTCCCGGCACGGGCTCCCCGGCCCAGGCCAGCGCGGTGGCGGCCTCGGCGAGCGGCAGCGCGGCACCGTACTGCGCCCGCAGCCGCCGCATGCCCGACGGACGGCCGCGCAGAGCGTCCTGCGCGTGGTCGAGAGCGGCGGTGAGGGTGACGCGGCGCGCCCGGGCGTCGGGTCCGCCGACGGCGTCGAGCAGCGCGGCGACCGCGTCGTACACCCCGGCGACGGCAGCGCGCTCCCCGTCGTAGAGATAGCCGAGCCCCGGTGAGGGCAGGGCGACGCGCAGCACGATCAGCCACACGGCCCCTGCGGCGAACAGCAGGGCCCGCGCTCCCCCGCCCTCTGGCAACGGCATGCCGGCTCCCACGGCGACCGTCACGAGCAGCTGGGTTCCGGCGGCGGACGCGACGGGCCCGACGGCGCTCAGCGCGCCGCCCATCAGCCCGAGGGCGGCGAAGGCCCCGACGATCACGTACCCGGTCCCGGCGAGCGCGCTGCCGAGGAACATTCCGAGGGCCCCCGCGAGAGCGGGCCCGCCGAGCCGGGTCACGGCGGCCCGCCGAGTGCCGGGCCGGTCGTTGACCCCGGCGAGCATGGCGCCGAGGGCGAGCAGCACTCCGCTGGACGGCCGCCCGGCGAGGACGGCGAGCAGGAGCAGCGGCCCGCCGGCGAGCGCCCCGCGCACGACGGCCGGCCACGGCACGGGGGCGCGCTGGGCGCGCAGGGCGTGGGCGAGCCAGGGCGGAAGGGAGTGCGGGCGGATCATGAGGATGCGCAGGCTCCTGTCGTACGAGGACGCGGTGGCGCCGGACGACATCGGCCAGCTGGTGACTGGTGCCTCCAGCGTAAGGGAGGTTTCTGGAGGGGAGAGAACGGGCGCGTTTCCGCGATGTGACACTTGGCCGTGCACAAGACGCCTGCGCCGCCTGCGACTCCTACGGCCACTACGACGCCTGCAACGCCTGCGATGCCTGCCGAAGAGACGACGGACGGTTGGCCGGACGTGCCGGGCGACACTGCCCTGACGATCCACGTTCCTGAGGCGGACGCATGGGTCCGCACCGGTTCGCGTGCCCACGTCACGGTGGTCTATCCCTTCCTGCCGCTGTCCCGCGTGGACCCGGCGACGGAGGCGGACCTGCGGGCGCTCTTCTCGGCGACGCCGCCCTTCACCTGCGTCTTCTCCGAGCTCCGCCGCTGGCCGGGGGTCCTCTACCTGCGTCCGTCGCCGGCGGACCCGTTCCGCGCCCTGACGAAGGCGCTGCGGGAACGCTGGCCGGAGGCGGTCCCGTACCGGGGCATCTTCGGTGACGAGGGCCTGGACCCGCACCTGACGCTGGCGAGCGGTGCCGGCACGGACGACCTCCCGTCGAGCGCGTTCGAACGCCGCCTCCCGCTCCGTTCGGAGATCCGCTCGGTCCGCCTGATCGTCACGGACGGCCCCGGCACCGGCTGGCGCGACGCCGCGGACTACCCGCTGCTGGGACCCTCCTGACGGGCGGCTCGCACGGCCCGCTCCATCAACTCCCGCGCCCTGTCGACGAGTTCACCGAGCCCGAGCGACGGGTCGGCGAGCAGCTCGTCGACCGCCCGCAACCCGGCCCGAGCCAGCAGCCTCTTCTCGTTGGTCACCCACTCCCCGCGGGCGGCGAGCACGGCGTGCCCCGTCTGCATCGCGGCGACGGCCACGGCGCCCACGACCTCGGTACGCCCGCCGAGCGGCACGTTCCCCGCGCGGGCGTAGTGCAGGGCGAGGTCGGCGCGCCCCCACCACGCCTGCGGCGCGGCCTCGCGCAGGGCGGCGGGATACGCGTCCACCTGCGGGGTCTTTCCACGCAGCACGCGATTGACGGCGAGCTCGGCGACGACGAGGTACGACGGAATCCCGGCGAGATGGAACATCAGGGGTTCCCACCGGAACCGGCCGGCCCCGGCCTCCGCCACCTCGTGCTCCACGACGTCGAGATCCCGGTAGTGCACGTCGACCCGCCGCCCGTCGACGCTCAGCCAGGCCCCGCCGTTGAAAACGCCGCCGCCCCACCCCCCGATCTCGGAGACCTCGCCCTCCCACCCGACGGCGCGCAGCTGCCGAGGCGCGAAGACACCCTCACTCCCCCGGTAATAGACGGCGGTGTCCCAGTCGCTCGCCTCGGTGTGCGTCCCCTGAGCCCGCGAGCCGCCGAGGGTGACGGCACGGGCGCCGGGCAGTTCGGCGAGACGGTCGGCGAGATGGTCGAGGAAGGCGTCGTCCGTGAACTCGGGCATCCCGCCACGCTACCGACACGCCGCCCGGCGTTCTCCTCGTTTTCCCGGCAGCGGTCCGGTGCGGGACCCAGGCCCGTGGCGGCCTCCCACATCGGCGAAGATGGGCACATGACGACGGTGGAACCCCTGGGCGCGGTGCGCGAACGTGTGCTCGCCACGCTGCGGCAGGAGATCATCGGCGGTCGCCTGCGCCCGGGCGACCGCCTGGTCGAGCGGGAGCTCGCCGAGCGCTTCGGGGTCTCTCGGGTTCCGGTGCGCGAGGCGATCCGGGCGCTGCTCTCCGAGGGTTTCGTGACGTTCGAGACCCCGCGCCGGGCCGTGGTGCGCACCCTCACCCGTACCGATGTCACCGAACTCTACGAACTGCGCGAGGCGTTGGAGGTCTACGCGGCCGGCCTCGCCGCCGAGCGCGCGGAACCGGGCGGCCTGGCGGAGCTGGCGGAGCTGCTCGACCGCGCCGCGCTGGCCACCGGTGAGGGCGACGACGAGACGATCGCCGACATCAACAGCCGCTTCCACGACCGGCTCCTGGCCATGGCGGGCAACGGGCTGCTGATCGGCGTGATGCAGCCGGTCGACGGCCGCCTCCGCTGGCTGACCCGGCGCAACGAGGCGTGGTCCCAACAGCTCGACGAGCACCGGCGGTTGTACGACGCCGTGGCCGCCGGCGATCCGGAGCGGGCGCGGGCCGTGGCGCTGGGGCACGTACGCACCAACTACCGTTCCACCGTGCGTCACCTCTTCGGCGACGACGACACCGAGCACTCGTCCACGTAGGAAAGACCCAGGAGCACCGTGCCCACCCTGATAGGCGCCGCCCGCACCCGCCCCTGCACGCTCGTCGTGTGCCGGGGCTGCTGCTGCGGTGACGCCCGCAAGTACCCCGGATACGACCACGACTGGCAGCTGGAGCGGCTGCGTTCCGCGGCGGCCGCGTCCGGCGGCCGGTTCGCGGTGCGGGTCAGCGACTGTCTCGGCCCCTGCGACCAGGCGAACGTGGTCGTGGTGCAGCCGTCGGGGCCGGGGCGGGCCCGGGGCGGCCGTGCGGCCTGGATCGGCTGGTCGATGGGCGACGACGCGACCGACGAGATCCTGGCGTGGGCGCGGGCGGGCGGCCCGGGGCTGGCGCCCGCCCCGGTCTCCCTGGAACTGCAGTTCATCGAGGCGCAGGGCGAGCGCGTGCGGCGCCGGGGGCGCTGAACCGGCCGGCTCACTCCGCCTTGGCGTTGCGCATCCGGCCGTACGCGTACACGCAGCCGGCGAGGGCCAGGTCGGACAGGAGCATGAAGCCGATGGAGTACGAGTCCTTGGCGCTGTAGATCGCGCCCATGACCAGCGGCGGGACGAAGCCGCCGAGGCCGCCCATCGCGCCGACGATGCCGGTCACCGAGCCGACCTGGGGCTGCGGGGTGACCTGCGAGACGAGGGCGAAGACGCTGCCGCTCGCGGTGCCGAGACCGGCCGCCATGACCAGGAAGCAGATCGTGCCCATCGGGTTCAGGGCCGGGTCGAAGGCCTGCAGGATCGCGAAGAGGGCGACGACGGCGAGCGCGCAGGCGGTGACGGTCGCCGGGTGGATCCGGTCGGAGAGCCAGCCCCCGATCGGCCGGAAGATGACGGTGACGAGCGCGAAGCCGGCCGCCTTGGTGCCCGCTTCCGTGGGGCTCAGTTCGTACCAGGTCTTCAGGTAGGTGGGCAGGTAGACGCCGAAGGCGACGATGCCGCCGAAGCCGATCGCGTACAGCGCCGACAGTTCCCAGGTGACACGCAGCTTGCCGGCCGCGCCGAGCCGCTTGCCCAGGGACGTCGTGGGGATCTTGCGGTCCGGGTGATCGGTGATCAGTACGGCCGCGAGGACCGCGTACACGGCGAGCGCGATGGCGACGACGAGGAACGGCAGGTTCTCGCCGTGCTTGGCCATCCGCGGTGTCAGGTAGCCGGACAGGGCGACGCCGCCCATGCCCATGCCGAAGATGCCGAGCGCGAGGCCCCGGTGCGCGGGCGGGAACCAGGAGTTCACCAGCGGGATGCCGATGGCGAACGTGGTGCCGCCGAGGCCGAGCAGGAAGCCCACGGCGAGCATCGCGCCGAAGTTGTGCCGGGCCGGGATCACCAGGAGCACGGGGATGATGGTGAGCGCCGAGATCAGCGGGAACAGCAGCCGGGCTCCGTAGCGGTCGGTGAGCGCGCCGACCGGGATGCGGCCGAGCGACCCCACGAGCACGGGCACCGCCACGAGGAACGACTGGGCGAACGAGCTGAGCTTCAGGTCCGAGCCGAAGACGCCGGCCAGCGGCGCGATCAGGTTCCAGGCCCAGAACGTGAGCGCGAAACCGATCGTGGCCACGACGAGGTTGCGGTAGGCCGCGGCCGGAGGGTGGCCGCTCGTCTGCGGGGCCGGGACCGGCGTGGACGGTGTCGTCGGCGAGGAGGGTGTCGTCACCCTTTCACGCTAGGAAGCCGGGGGCGGCGGTTCCTGATCTGTTGCTCCGTTCGGTGTCGCTCCGGTCGGTGGGGCGCCGGGCGGAGTCACCGCCAGGCCGGCCTCCGTGGCGGCGGTGCGCAGCACGTCGCGCAGCATCTCGGGGGTGAGCCGGCCGGTGAAGGTGTTGCGCTGGCTGACGTGGAAGCAGCCGAACAGCGCGAGACCGTCGAGGTCGACGCGGGTGCCGTGGCCGAAACGCGGGCGCGGACGCGGCACCGGCCGGCCGGCCGCGGCGAACGCGGGCAGCGCCGCCTGCCAGCCGAAACCGCCGAGCACGACGACCGCGCGCAGGGTGGGCCGCAGCAGTTCCAGCTCGCTCACCAGCCAGGGGCGGCAGGTGTCGCGCTCGCCCGGGGTCGGCTTGTTGGCGGGCGGCGCGCAGTGCACCGGCGACGTGATGCGCACGCCGTGCAGGGTCAGACCGTCGTCGACGGAGACCGCGTCCGGGCGGGACGCGAGCCCGACGTCGTACAAGGCCCGGTACAGGACGTCGCCCGAGCGGTCGCCGGTGAACATCCGGCCGGTGCGGTTGCCGCCGTGCGCGGCGGGCGCGAGCCCGACGATCAGCAGGGACGCGTCGGGCGGGCCGAAGCCGGGCACGGGCCTGCCCCAGTACGTCTCGTCGGCGAAGGCCGCGCGCTTGGTGCGCGCGACCTCCTCACGCCAGTCGACGAGCCGGGGACAGGCCCGGCACCGCGTGATCCGCTCGTCGAGTCCGCCGAGTCCGCCGCCGTCGTCCATTCCCCCGACCCTAGAGCCTGGCTTCAAACTCCTCTCGTCGCCCGGAGGGCGGCCCGGCGGCGTTCGGTGGGTGCTCTCGGCGGGCCGGGTGCGGGGCCTCGTACGGGGCGTACTCGGCGTTGCGCCCGGTGCGGCGGGAGCGCGTGCCGGGCGTCGCCGGGCAGCGGGGAGTTTGAAGACAGACCCTACGGCTACGTGAACGCGGCGCCCAGCGCGACGAACGCGCAGATGAGGAGGAACAGCAGGGCGAGCAGCGGCCACACGAACCGCAGGTATTTGTCGTAGCCGACCTTGGCGAGGGCCACGCCGCCGATGGTGACGGCGGTCGTCGGCACCCACAGGTTCATCCAGCCGCTCGCCGCCTGCCACGCGGTGACGACGACGGCCCGTGAGACGCCCGCGAAGTCGGCGAGCGGCGCGAGGATCGGCATGGCGAGGGTGGCGTGCCCGGACGTGGACGGGATGAGGAAGGCCAGCGGCAGGTTCACGACGAAGACGATGATCGCGAAGATCCCGGAGGAGGTGCCCTTCACGACCCCCTCGATGGCGTGCAGCACCGTGTCCGTGATCTTCGAGTTGTTCATGATCACGGTGACGCCGCGGGCCAGCAGGATGACGAGCGCCGGGGAGACGAAGTCGGCGGCGCCCTGGATGATCGTCGAGCTGAGCTTCTGCTCACCCATCCGCCCGACGAGCCCGACCAGTACGGCGGCGCACAGGAACAGCGCCGCCAACTGCGGGAAGGACCAGCCGAGTTCGAAGCCGTACGGCTTCGCGTCGGCCTTGCCCGTCAGCGCGCTCGCCCACGGCACCACCGAGAAGATCATGAAGGCGAAGACGAGCGCCGTGACGACGAGGACGGCCTTGTGGAGCGTGGTCAGTTCGGGGACCTCGGCAGCGTCCGACGCCGCCTTGTCCCGGTCCTTGTCACCCGGCAGGAACCCGGAGAGCGAGCGGTCCGGGTTCTTCCGCACGCGCTGGGCGTAGCGGACGACGTACGCGACCGTGACCGCGGTCAGCACGATCCACATCACGAACCGCAGGGCGATGCCGTCGCCGAGGGAGATGTCCGCGGCGGACGAGGCGACGCCGGTGGCGAACGGGTTGACCGTCGAGCACAGCACGCCGACACCCGCGCCCAGGATGATCGCGCCGACGGCCGTCATCCGGTCGTAGCCGAGCGCGAGCATGAGCGGCACGATCAGCCCGTAGAACCCGAGGGTCTCCTCGGCGAAGCCCTCGACCGTGCCGAGCACCGAGAAGACGACCATGACGCCCGCGATGAGCAGGGCCCCGCGGTCGCGCAGCCGGTGGGCGAGGCGGCCGATGCCGCGGTCTAGGGCGCCGGTCGCGAAGACGACGGTGATGAAGGCGCCGATGGCGAGCACGAAGAGGAAGACACCCGCGCTGCCGTACAGATCACCGGAGTTGTCCGGCCCGACCAGGGACGTCTTGAGGTCCTGGATGCCGTAGAGGCCGTTGACCGGTGCCAGGAACAGGTCGTTGAGCCGGTCCAGGAACGACTGGCCGGAGTCGACGCGGTGGTACGTGCCTTCGAGCGGGGCGCCGTCGCCGTTGCGGTCGTACTGTCCCGAGGGGATGAGGAAGGCCAGCAGCCAGACCGCGACGGTGACGACGGCGAGGACGGTCAGGGCGCTGGGGAAGGTGAACTTCTTCTTCGCCGGGGGCTGTTCCCGCTCCGGAACCCGCGTCTGCGTACTCATGACGTGGCCCCGCCCTCGAAGTCGGCGGCGTACTCGCGGACGAACGCGCACATGGCGACGACGGTGGCCCGCAGTTCGGAGAAGAGGACGCGTTCGTTCGGGGCGTGCAGGTTGCACATGCTGTCCTGGGCGCCGAAGAGGAGGACCTCGGCGTCCGGCGCGGCCTGGGCGAGGCCGTTGACCAGGGGGATGGAGCCGCCGGTCGCGACGTACGAGGCCTCGGTGCCCCAGGCTTCCTTGAGCGCGGTGCGGGCGGCGCGGTAGGCGGGGCCGTCGGTCGCCGCTTCGTAGCCGGGTCCTGTGTCGCCGGGCGTGACGGTCAGCGGGATGCCGAACGGCTTGAGGGCGGCGAGGTGGTCGACGAGCAGGGTCCGGGCCTCGCGGGGGTCCTGGAGCGGGTGGAAGCGCAGGTTGAGTTTGGCGCGGGCGTAGGGGACGACGGCCGCCGCGGCGTGCTCGACGCTCGGGGCGTCGAGTCCGACGACGGTGATGGCGGGGCCGCTCCACAGGCGCTCGCCGAGGGTGCCGCTGCCCATCAGCGGGCGGCCGTCCTCGACTCCGGCGAGGTCACGGAACTCGTCCTCGGTGTAGCTCGTGCCGGTCCACTCGTCGCGGCGCAGTCCCTCCACGGCGACGTCGCCGTGCACGTCGTGCAGGGTGGACAGGGCCTTGAGGAGGACGAGCAGCGCGTCCGGGGCGGCGCCGCCGAACTCGCCGCTGTGGCGCGGCTCCCGCAGCGTACGGACCTCGACGACGACCTCGGCCGCACCGCGCAGACCGGTGGTGAGGGTCGGGGTGCCGGGCCGCAGATTCCCCAGATCGGCGATGACCATGGCATCGCAGGCGAACCGCCCGGGGTCGCTGGGCGGATAGTCGTCGAAGGGGCTGCCGTACTCCTCCTGCCCCTCGAAGACGATCTTGACGCCGACGGGCGGACGGCCTCCGAAGACGCGGAGCATGCCCAGGTGCGCGATGACGTTCGACTTGTCGTCGGCGACCCCGCGGGCCCGCAGCCCGCTCTCGCCGCCCTCTTCCACGGGCGTCGGCTCGAACGGCGGCGACCGCCACAGGCTCTCGTCGCCCGCGGGCTGCACGTCGTAGTGGGAGTAGAGCAGGACGGTCGGGGCGTCCGGGGCCGGCGGCGGGATCTCGGCGAAGATCACGGGCGCCGTGTCGGGCAGGTCGATGCGCTCGACGCGCTCCACGCCCGCCTCGTGCAGCAGCTCTACGAGCAGGTCGTGGGCCTGGCGCACCGGCTCGTCCGGGAATCCGGGAAAGGCGACCGACGGGATCGCGGCGAGCCGCACCAGATCGGACCGCAGTCCGTCCATCAGCCGGTCGACCTCGGCCTGGAGGTCGACCTCGCCCTGGAGATCGTTACGGTCGTGCCGGTTCCGCCGGCCCTGCCGTTCCTGTTCCTGCCGGGCGTTGTCCGGGTCCATCGCGGCCATGACGGGGGCGCCTCACTGTCGACTACATGCGGTTTGCCCGGATTATCCGGGCTGGGTGGAGGCGTCCCGCCCAGGGCTCGCCGACGGAGCCGGTGACGGCATCAGGCGGGCACTAAAGTCGGAGCATGGCATCGGAGACATCAGGGACGTCGAGCACCCCGGACCCGGTGGACGCCGCGCGGGCGGCGGCTCCGGGCGGCGGCGAGAGCGTGCGGGTCGACAGCTGGATCTGGGCCGTACGCCTGGTCAAGACGCGCTCGGCGGGCGCGGCGGCCTGCAAGGGCGGCCACGTCAAGGTCAACGGGACGAGCGCGAAGCCCGCGCACGCGCTGCGCGTCGGCGACGAGGTGCGGCTGCGCCAGCCCGGCGTGCGCGAGCGCCTGGTCGTGGTGAAGCGCCTGATCCGCAAGCGGGTCGGGGCGCCGGTCGCGGCCGAGACGTACATCGACAACTCCCCGCCGCCCCCGCCGCGCGAGGTGATCGCCCCGGTCGGCGTCCGCGACCGCGGCACGGGCCGCCCGACCAAGCGCGACCGCCGGGAACTGGAGCGGCTGCGCGGCGTGTTCGGCCAGGGCCCGGGGCAGGACCCCGAAGCGGAATCCGGGCAGCACTGAACCGAGGTCCGCTCCACGTGGACCTCGGTCGGCGAGGGGCTCTCGGTCGGCCGGGCCCCGGGCTCAGGAACCCCGCACGGTCAGGCGCCGCGCCGCAGCAGCAGGGCCGCCAGCTCCCGGTTGCGTCCCCGGTGCGCCCACGCCAGGGCGGCGAGCGGGACGATCAGGATCAGCGGCGTCGCCGCGTTCTCCCCGTCGAAGGCGACGATCTGCGTGACGCAGGCGCCGACCATGAGCGCACCGAGCCCGATCGGCGCCGGCCCGGAGAGCACCGGCACCAACAGGCCGATGGCTCCCGCGAGTTCGAGCGCTCCGATCGCGTACATGCCCACAGCGCCCCACCCGAGCGAGTCGAACGCCTCGACCGCGGCGGGGGCGGCGAAGAGCTTGGGCAGACCGCTCGCGATCCCGAAGAACGCGGCGAGCACGATCGCGGTCGTGCGCAGTGCGATCCGGGCACGCCGGGAGCGGGCGGGGGCGGCGGCGCGGGAAGCGGCGGGAGTGGAGGCGGCGGCGAGGTTCGTCATGACGGTCTCCTGTGCGGTGGTGAGAGCCTGTACCGGCCCGGAGGCGGGCGGTCGGTCGCTGTCACCCACTAGGACCGGCGCCGCCGCCCGAACTCATCGCACCCCGCCGAAGCCCGTCAGCCGGCGCTCACGCCGGTACGGCCCGCACCCAGCCGCGGTTCTCCGTCAGATACCGGTCGACCTTCAAACCGGCCTCCACAAGCGCCTGTTCGAACTCCGGGATCCCCATCGGACGGATCCGGTACGTCTGGGTCCACACGGCGTCCGGGAACACGTACTCCACCGTCACCGAGCGCACCCCGTCGTCGCCGACCGGCACCGAGGACAGCTTGCGGATGACGGCCCCGCCCGGGAGGACGTGCTCCCGCGGCAGGTTCTCGTGCACGCCGTCACCCTCGCGCTGGATCACCACGCAGCCGTCGTCGGCGACATGGCGCCGGCACGTGTCGAGCATGCCGCGCCGCACCGCCGCGTCCCCGGTGTTGACCAGGATCGAGCCGAGCATCACCACGTCGAACCGCTCCCCGAGGTCGAGGCCCTCGATGGTGGAGCGCACGGTGCGCGCGCCCCGCACCCGCTCCAGCATCTCCGGCGACTCGTCCACCGCCGTCACCGTGAAGCCGCGCTCCACCAGCGGATGCGTCACCCGGCCCACCCCGCTGCCGAGTTCGAGCAGGGTCGCGCCCGCGGGCACGGCGCCCGCGACGATCTCCGGCTCGCCCTCGACAGGCAGTCTCGAGTACAGCTCCACGGCGCAGCCGTCGGGCGTGATCGCGCCCGGCCCCGTCCCCTCGTACCCCGTACGCATCTCAAGGCTCATGCACAGGGAACGAACACCCGTCCAGCCCGGTTCCCTCCACACGGCCGCGGCAGCCGGACTCCTACATCCGGAACCAGCCGTGTCCCGCGTACCAGTGCCCGCCCGCGTCGAGGTGACCGAGGACGGCGCGCTGCACGCTCGTGCGGCGCGGCAGGAGTTCGCGCGGCGTCTCGGTGCCGCCGAAGACGAAGGCGACCGGGGCGTCGTCATCCGGTTCATCGGACAGACGCGCGACGTCGAACCGGTCCTGGAAGCGGATGATGTTGGAGTCCGCCGACAGGTACTGCCGCAACTGCCGGTCCAGGAGCCAGGAATGGCACACCGCGAGCCCGGCCGGCTCGTCGGGGAAGTGCCGCGCGAAGAACTCCCCGGCCCGTGCGAACGAGTCGTCGCACGCCTCGGGCGACATCGGCCCGCGGAAGTCCGGGATGTGCACGCTCAGCGCCGGGTCCCCGGGTCCGACCGGCGCTCCCGTCGCCGCGAGCCCCTCCCCCGTACGCCGCCCCAGGCGCACCCGCTCGAACTGCAGCCGTCCCAACTGGTAGAGCTCGCCCCGGAAGTGCCGGGTCGGCCACCACGGTACGAGCAGCCCCGTCGTGCCGAACCGCCTGCGGTGCACGGCGAGATTGCGGCCGAGGTCGGCGAGGGTGCGCCGGGACACGTCGTCGGGGATGCCACGCTCGCGGTGGTGGGCCCGCGTGTACGGCAGCGCGGCGACGAACACGAACACGGCGAAGCAGCGTCCGAGCGCCCCTGCCGCCGCGGGGAACACCGGCAGTCCGACGCCCTGCCCCGGCTCCCCCGACCGCCACAGCAGTCCGCTGACCGCCCGCGCCAGCAACGTCCGCAGCTCCGGGGACGCCAGCAACTCGGCGCGCAGCCGCAGCAGTTCGTTGATGTCCTCGTGGGGGACGGCCAGGTCGAGCAGCACGTCGGGCAGGTCGAGCGCGCCGGGCAGTTCGGCCGGGAGCGCGGGTATCGCCGCGTCGTCCAGCGCCGCCAGCCACGCGGCGCACGCCTCGTCACCCTTCAGTACGTCCAGCACACGCCCGCTCCTTCGATCGTGGCACCCTGGAAGGGGGCCTCTTCGTCATGAGGGGATGGTGCCCATGAATCCGGTGCATCCGGTGCGTACGGGTGACGAGCCGGTCACCGCACGCAGTCCCCTGCGGCTGCGGCTCGGCCTGGCCCTGTTCGGCCTCGTCTGGACGGTCTTCGGCACCGTCGCCTTCCTGCTGGCGCACCGCCCGTGGTGGGCGCTGGCCTGTGGAGTGCTGTGGCTCGTCACGACGGTCGACGTCTTCATGATCCTCCGCCACATCCACCAGGGACCGCACTACCAGCCCGGCCGCGACGTCCCACCGTACCGAAAGGCGCCCTGACACCAGGGCGCCTTGATCGAAAGGTGTGCGTCCGGCCGGCCGCCGGGGTCACTCGTCGAAGCGCGCGGCGGCCAGGTACTCGGGCTGCGGATCGAGCGCCGCCGCGAGACGGAAGTGCCGCCGGGCCTGCTGCGGCCGCGACCAGCGTTCGTACGTCCGGGCCAGAGCGAAGTGCGCGAACGCGTTGTCCGGTTCGCGCTCGAGGACGATCGAGAACTCCAGCTCTGCGGCGCGCAGTTGGGCGGCGGCGAAGAACGCGCGGGCTCTGAGCAGCCGGGCCGCCGTGTTCTCCGGGTGGGCCGCGATCACGTCGTCGAGGAGCTTCACCGCGCCGCGCGGATCTCGCGCGGCCAGCAGCTGCTCGGCCGCGCGGTAGTCGATGACGTGCGTCTCCGGGGTGGCGTCGGACACGGTCAACTCCCTTCCGGCGTCGACCTGTCGATCACGTCGACACCCGATCCGGTCAACACCCGAAACCGCAAGGGCTATTCCTGCCCCGCGGCCCGGCGTACGAGATCGGCCCAGACCGCCTCGACCCGCTCCGTCAGCCGCTCCCGCGGTACGTCGTTGTCGATCACCACGTCGGCGATCTCGCGGCGCTTCTCGCGGGTGGCCTGCGCGGCCATCCGGGCCCGCGCGTCCTCCTCGGTCATGCCGCGCAGCCGGGTCAGCCGGTCGAGCTGGGTCCCGGCACTCGCGTCGACGACGATCACCAGGTCGTAGAGCGGCGCGAGACCGTTCTCCGCGAGCAGCGGGACGTCGTGGACGACGACGGAGTCGGGGCCCGCGGCGGCCTCCAGCTCGGCGGACCGGGTGCCGACCAGCGGGTGCACGATCTTGTTGAGGACCGCGAGCCTGTCGGGATCGGCGAAGACGATCGAGCCGAGCCTCGGCCGGTCGAGCGTGCCGTCCGGGGCGAGCACCTCGTCGCCGAACGCCTCGACGACGGCCGCGAGTCCCGGTGTACCGGGCTCGACCACCTCGCGCGCGATCCGGTCGGCGTCGATCAGGACCGCCCCGCGCTCCACGAGCAGCCGGGACACCTCGCTCTTTCCGGCGCCGATGCCGCCGGTCAACCCCACCTTCAACATAAGCGGAAGCTTAGGGCCTGCCCAGCGGGTCCGGCGATCAGGAGTCGCCTTCCCGTTCGGCCAGGAACTTCTCGAATTCCTGGCCGATCTCGTCCGCCGACGGAATCTCCACCGGCTCGGCCAGCATGTTCCCCCGGACCTCGGCTCCGGCGGCCGCGTCGTACTGGTGCTCAAGGCCCTGTACGAGCGAGACCAGTTCCTCGTCGCCCTCCTGGATCTGCCGGTCGATCTCCGTCTGCGTACGGTGCGCCTCGGTGCGCAGGCCGTGCGCGACACCGGGCAGCACGAGCCCGGTCGCGCCGGTGATCGCCTCCAGCACGGTGAGCGCGGCGTCCGGGTACGCGGAGCGCGCGATGTAGTGGGGGACGTGCGCGGCGACCCCGAGAACGTCGAAACCGGCCTCCATCAGCCGGTACTCGACCAGCGCCTCCGCGCTGCCCGGCACCTGCGCCTCCTCGAAGGGGCTGCGATGGCCGGGGACCAGATCCGTGCGGTTGCCGTGCGGGGTGAGGCCTACGGGACGGGTGTGCGGAACGCCCATCGGGATCCCGTGGAAGTTCACCGCGAGCCGCACTCCGAGGCGCTCCACGATCTGCAGCACGGCCGCCGCGAACCGCTCCCACTCGACGTCCGGCTCCGGCCCCGCGAGGAGCAGGAACGGCGCGCCGGTGGCGTCCTGGACGAGCCGCACCTCGAGCGAGGGCACCTCGTACTCGGTCCAGCGGTCGCGCTTGAAGGTGAGCAGCGGGCGGCGTGCCCGGTAGTCCACCAGCCGGTCGTGGTCGAAACGCGCCACGACCTGGTGGGGCAGCGAGTCGAGGAGCCGGTCGACGATCTGGTCGCCGGTCTCGCCCGCGTCGATGTATCCGTCGAAGTGGTAGAGCATGACAAGGCCGGCGGACTCCTGGGCGAGCGCCATGTCCACCACGGCGAGGCCCTTCGGCTCCCATGTGTACAGATCCTGCGCATCAAGCACTGTGACCGCTCCTCCTCGTGTTCATACGGGGAACGTCCGGAAAGGCGGCGAACATTCCCGTCCCGCCAGGGGCGCGAGGAACGGCGCGAGCAACCACACACGACCGGCACGCGCACACGGAGCCGAACTCCTACGGCGCGCAGGCGAAAACACAGTGGGCCCGCACCGAAAGGTGCGGGCCCACTGTTCAACTACCTGCTAGCGCAGAGCGATTCAGCTCTGGCCGCCGGCCAGCTTCTCGCGAAGCGCGGCAAGCGCCTCGTCCGAGGCGAGCGCGCCGGAGTTGTCGTCCGACTCCGAGGAGTACGAACCGCCGCCACCGCCGCCGCTGCCACCGGAGGCGGCCGGAGCCGCACCCGTGGTGGAAGCGCCCTCGGCCTCGGCCTGAGCGTCCGCCTCGCGGCTCTTGATGACCTGGGCCTGGTGCTGCTCGAAGCGCTGCTGCGCCTCGGCGTACTGACCCTCCCAAGCCTCGCGCTGGGTCTCGAAGCCCTCGAGCCAGTCGTTCGTCTCGGGGTCGAAGCCCTCGGGGTAGATGTAGTTGCCCTGGTCGTCGTAGGACGCGGCCATGCCGTACAGGGTCGGGTCGAACTCGACGGCCGACGGGTCGGCGCCGAAGGCCTCGTTGGCCTGCTTCAGCGAGAGGCTGATGCGACGGCGCTCGAGGTCGATGTCGATGACCTTGACGAAGATCTCGTCGTTGACCTGGACGACCTGCTCCGGGATCTCCACGTGGCGCTCGGCCAGCTCGGAGATGTGGACCAGACCCTCGATGCCCTCGTCCACGCGGACGAACGCACCGAACGGAACCAGCTTCGTGACCTTGCCGGGCACGACCTGGCCGATCTGGTGGGTCCGGGCGAACTGCTGCCACGGGTCTTCCTGCGTCGCCTTCAGCGACAGGGAGACACGCTCGCGGTCCATGTCCACGTCGAGAACCTCGACGGTGACTTCCTGGCCGACCTCGACAACCTCGGACGGGTGGTCGATGTGCTTCCAGGACAGCTCGGAGACGTGCACCAGACCATCCACGCCACCCAGGTCCACGAAGGCACCGAAGTTGACGATGGAGGACACGACGCCGGAGCGGACCTGACCCTTCTGGAGGGTCGTGAGGAACGTCTGGCGGACCTCGGACTGGGTCTGCTCGAGCCAGGCACGGCGGGACAGGACCACGTTGTTGCGGTTCTTGTCCAGCTCGATGATCTTCGCCTCGAGCTCCTTGCCCACGTAGGGCTGGAGGTCGCGGACGCGGCGCATCTCGACAAGGGAAGCCGGCAGGAAGCCACGGAGGCCGATGTCGAGGATGAGACCACCCTTGACGACCTCGATGACGGTACCGGTGACGATGCCGTCCTCTTCCTTGATCTTCTCGATGGTGCCCCAAGCACGCTCGTACTGCGCGCGCTTCTTCGAGAGGATCAGGCGGCCTTCCTTGTCCTCCTTCTGGAGAACCAGGGCCTCGATCTCGTCGCCGACCGCGACAACCTCGTTGGGGTCGACGTCGTGCTTGATCGAGAGCTCGCGGCTCGGGATGACACCTTCGGTCTTGTAACCGATGTCGAGGAGAACCTCGTCCCGGTCAACCTTGACGATGACGCCGTCGACGATGTCGCCATCGTTGAAGTACTTGATCGTCTCGTCGATGGCGGCGAGGAATGCTTCCTCGTTACCGATGTCGTTGACCGCAACCTGCGGGGTGGTGGCGGTGGTCTCGGTGCTGCTCGTCATGTGGGAAAGGGCTCCGGCGGACATTGAAAGTCGGGGGGTACTGCTACGCCGGGAGCCTGTTTCGCACCGAAGAAGCCGGACAGCCTAGGAAGCGCCGAATCCATGATCGTGATTTCCACGATCCTGGTGGCGCCTCGACAACCGAGGGGACATGCAACAGATGCGAGCACAGCCTGCTATGTCTGAGGTGCGCAGGCCCGCAGCGCAACTTGTAGCATACGGGGGCTGCCGGGCAGGGTCAATGTCGCGAAGGCGCACACCCGGGGCGAACGCCGCATACCCGGCACAAAACCTGTCGCACGAGGCTACGAGGGGCGCAGAGCCCGCTGTAGATGCCCTCCCGGCGTGGGGTTGGACGGAAGAGTACGACGAGGGAGCCGATCATCCAAGAGTCCGGACCAATGGAAGCGCGCGAGGCGCATCAAGGAGGCTCGTCGGTGGACGACGAGTCGACGGCGACCCGGCGCGACGCGGGGACCACGGAGAGTTCGCGGGCCAACCGCGGCTGGTGGGACCGGAACGCGGACGACTACCAGGTCGAGCACGGCACGTTCCTCGGGGACGACCGTTTCGTCTGGGGCCCCGAGGGCCTCGACGAGGTGGAGGCCGAACTGCTCGGCCCGGCCGAGGAACTGGCCGGCAAGGCCGTCCTGGAGATCGGCGCGGGCGCCGCGCAGTGCTCGCGCTGGCTGGCAGCCCAGGGCGCGCGGCCCGTCGCCCTCGACCTCTCGCACCGCCAGCTGCAGCACGCGATGCGGATCGACGGCGGGAAGGTGCCCCTGGTCGAGGCGGACGCGGGGGTACTCCCCTTCAAGGACGCCTCGTTCGACCTGGCCTGCTCCGCCTATGGGGCACTCCCCTTCATCGCCGACTCCGTAGGTGTGCTGCGCGAGGTGCGCCGCGTGCTGCGGCCCGGGGGCCGCTTCGTCTTCTCCGTAACGCACCCGATCCGCTGGGCGTTCCCCGACGAGCCCGGTCCGGAAGGGCTGAGCGTCTCCGCCTCCTACTTCGACCGCACCCCCTATGTGGAGCAGGACGAGGAGGGGCGTGCCGTGTACGTCGAGCACCACCGGACGGTCGGGGACCGGGTGCGGGACATCGTGGCGGCCGGCTTCCGCCTCGTGGACCTCGTGGAGCCCCAGTGGCCGGCGTGGAACACACAGGAGTGGGGCGGCTGGTCCCCGCTGCGCGGGAACCTGATCCCCGGGACCGCGATCTTCGTGTGCGAGCGGGACGCCCACCCCGCCGGGGGTACTGGAGACTGAGGGGGTGATCCGTGCCGACCTCCTCGATCAGCTGCCCGTACGGTCCGCGCTGCCCGCGCTGCGCACCGCGCTCGACGCGGACGGGACGGCGGTGCTCGTCGCCCCGCCGGGCACCGGCAAGACGACGCTCGTCCCGCTGGTGCTCGCCGGGCTCCTCGACGCGGACGCGCCCGTGCGCCGGGTCGTCGTCGCCGAGCCGCGGCGGATCGCGGCACGGGCGGCCGCGCGGCGGATGGCGTGGATGCTCGGCGAGCGGGCCGGGGAGCGGGTCGGCTACACGGTGCGCGGCGAGCGCGTGGTCGGGCCGCGCACCTGCGTGGAGGTCGTCACGACGGGTGTGCTGCTGCAACGGTTGCAGCGCGACCAGGAACTGGCCGGCGGTGGCCGAGTCGATGCCGTCATGCTCGACGAGGTGCACGAGCGGCACCTGGACGCGGACACCGTCGCGGCGTTCCTGTGCGACGTACGGGAAACGCTGCGGCCGGAGTTGAAGCTGGTCGCGGCGTCGGCGACGACGGACGCCCAGGGGTGGGCGGAGCTGCTCGGGGGCGCGCCGGTCGTCGAGGCGGCGGGCGTCTCCCACCCCGTGGACGTGGTCTGGGCGCCGCCCGCGCGTCCGGTGCGGCCGCCGCACGGGATGCGGGTGGACCCGGCGTTGCTGTCGCATGTGGCGGCAACAGTGCGGCGCGCGCTCGCGGAGCGCGCCGGGGACGTGCTGTGTTTTCTGCCGGGCGTGGGGGAAATCGCCCGGGTCGCGGGGCAGTTGGGCGCGATCGGCGACGTCGAGGTGCTCCAGGTCCACGGGCGGGCGCCGGCCGCCGTGCAGGACGCCGTGCTCTCGGCGGGGGCCCGGCGCCGGGTGGTGCTGGCCACGGCCGTCGCGGAGTCGTCGTTGACGGTGCCCGGGGTGCGGGTCGTGGTGGACTCGGGGCTTGCCCGGGAGCCGCGGGTGGATCATGCGCGCGGGCTCAGCGCCCTGACGACCGTACGGGCTTCGCGTGCGGCCGGGACGCAGCGCGCGGGCCGGGCCGGGCGGGAGGCGCCGGGTGCGGTGTACCGGTGCTGGGAAGAGGCGGAGGACGGGCGGCTCGCACGGTTCCCCGCGCCGGAGATCAAGGTGGCGGACCTGACGGCGTTCGCGCTGCAGGTCGCCTGCTGGGGCGATCCGCAGGCTTCGGGGCTGGCGCTGCTCGACGCGCCGCCGGGCGGGGCGATGGCGGCGGCGCGGACCGTGCTGGCGGCGGTCGGCGCGGTGGACCCCGTCTCGGGGCGGGCCACGGAGCGGGGCGCCCGGCTGGCCCGGCTCGGACTGCATCCACGGCTGGGCCGGGCGCTGGTCGACGCGGTGCCGGTGGTGGGCGCGCGCCGGGCGGCGGAAGTGGTGGCCCTGCTGAGCGAGGAGCCGCCGCGGGAGTACGGGGACGATCTGGGCGGTGCCCTGCGGTCGGCTCGGCGCGGGGGCGACAGCTACGGCGCCCGGTGGCGTCAGGAGGTACGGCGCCTGTCCGGGCTCGTGGAGCGGTCCGCACCACCGGATGCCGGGCGGGACGGCGGTTCCGACGATCACGTCGCCGGGCTCGTCGCCGCTCTCGCGTTCCCCGAGCGCGTCGCCCGTAAGGCCGGCGGCTCGTATCTGATGGTGTCCGGGACGCGGGCGGAGATCGGGGACGGGTCCGCGCTGCGGCATGCCGAGTGGGTGGCTGTCGCTGTGGCCGACCGGCCGGTGGGGGCCGGGCACGCGCGGGTGCGGCTCGGGGCGGTCGTGGACGAGGAGGTCGCGCGCCGGGCGGCCGCCTCGCTGTACGCCGAGGGCGATGAAGTGGCGTGGGCCGGTGGCGAGTTGGTGGCACGGCACGTGACGCGGCTCGGCGCTGTCGAGCTGGCCGTGCGTCCCCTGAAGAAGGCCGCGCCCGGTCTCGTACGCGACGCTCTGCTGGAGGGGCTGCGGCGGGAGGGGCTCGGGCTGTTGCGGTGGAACCGGGATGCCGAGGCGCTTCGGCAGCGGCTTGCTTTCGTGCGGCGCCAGGTCGGGGAGCCGTGGCCCGACGTGAGCGACGAGGGGCTGTACGCGCGCGTGGACGGCTGGCTGGAGCCCGAGTTGAGCGCGGCGCGGCGCCGGGCGGATCTGGGGCGGATCGACGCCGGGCAGGCCCTGAAGCGGCTGCTGCCGTGGGCGGGCGGCGTCGCGGCACGCTTCGACGAACTGGCGCCGGAGCGGATCGAGGTGCCCAGCGGTTCACGGATCCGCGTGGACTACTCCGACGTGCAACAGCCGGTGCTCGCGGTGAAGTTGCAGGAGATGTTCGGGCTGGAGGAGACGCCGCGGGTGGCCGGTGTGCCGGTGCTCGTGCATCTCCTCTCTCCCGCGGGGCGGCCCGCCGCCGTCACCGCGGACCTGGCGTCCTTCTGGCGGGACGGGTACCTGGCCGTGCGGGCCGATCTGCGCGGGCGCTACCCGAAGCATCCGTGGCCCGAGGACCCGGCCGCGGCGGAGCCGACGCGGTACACGAACGCGCGGCTCAGGCGCTGACCGGCCGCGGCTCCCGCGCCGCCGCGTCCTTCGGCTCCCCGGGCCGCCGGCCGCGGGCCTCCAGCCACAGGGAAAGGGCGAGCAGCAGCAGTCCGAGGATCAGGAAGCCCCACGGCAGGTACGCGGTGAGCAGCAGGACCAGGGTGCGCTGGGAGTTGACCAGGTCGACGGTCGACCTGATGTAGTCCTCGCGCATCCTCACGTCGCCGGCGAACGCGGTGACCCTGTCCTTGCCGCCGAGCAGGGTGCCGCCGCGCATCTCCTCCTTGTGCCGCTCCTCGCCGTATACGGGGGCGCCGGTCGTCGGGTCGACCAGGAACGTGCGGACCGTGGTGTACCACATCTGGGTGCCGGTCCTGGCGATGGATTCGGCGGTGATGCCCTGCACGGGGAGCTTCTTGGGGAAGGGGACCTTCGTCCAGGGAATGGTCTGCTCGAAGCGGTAGATCTTGACGCCGCGGAACGTCTCGGTGCCCTTGTAGTGGATGGGGCGGGTGATGCGGGCGCGCGCGTCGAAGTACTCGTAGTCCCGCTTCTCCGTCAGGAACGGCCACTTGAACTCGATGCCCTGCCGGGTGACCGGGTCGCCGTCGACGGATTCGCCGGTGGCGTGCACGGGTTCCTGGCTGTGCGCGTCGAAGATGTAGCGCTCGGGGATCTGGGAGACGAACTTGCCGTCGGGGCCCACGATGTAGCTGAGGCCGTCCCAGACGACGACATCGCGCCCGGCGCTCTTCTCGATCTTCTCCGACTCCTCGACGTCGCCCTTGAGGGTCTGTACGACGGTCAGTTTCGGGACCGTCTTCGCCTGCATGGTGCCGTAGTCGATGAGGGTCGCGTTCTTCGCCTCCAGGACCATCGTCTGGTACTGGCTCGGCGGGATCTTCGCCAGGCGCGGGAACGCGTACCAGCGCATCAGCGGGGACAGTGCCGTGAAGAACACGGCGAAGGCGAGCAGGATCAGGCTGACCTTGCGGCGCATCTCGGCGGCCCTCCTCGGCGACGGTCGGATCGCGGTCGCGCTACGGGTGTGCGGGGACGGTGGTCAGGAGCGGTTTCGGCGAGGTCTCGCCCGGTGGGGCGCCGATCGCCGTGATGGCGAGTACGAGGGCGAAGGCGAAGCCGAGTCCGATCGCCGCGGCGATGAGGGCGCGCATGTCCGACCTCCCTGCAGCCGTGCGGCACACGGGATCTGATGAGGCGTCAGGCCTCCGAGTCGGTGCACCGTAGCAACGCGGGGCCGAGATGAGAACACGTTGCGCACACGACGAATCCCCCCGGCCCCGTGGGGCCGGAGGGCTTGCAGCGCCGGACGTTACGCGGAGGGGCTCGCGGACGCCGACGGCGTCCCGGAGGCTCCGTCGGCCGGGGCGGCGGTCACCTTCAGCTCGACGGTGAGCGTCGCGCCGCCGGTCAGGTTGATCCGCAGCAGGAACGTGCCGGCCGTGTCGTCCGCGTACAGCTTCGGGAGCTCGAGCAGGCCGTCGGCGCCCGTCTTCAGGTCCTTGAGGGTGCGGACCGCCTTGCCGTCCTCGTCCTTGAAGTAAGGGCCCTTGTCCGCTTCGGACGGGTCGAGGAACGACGTGATGAGGGTGGCGGTCCCGGCGACACCGTCGGCGGCGGCGCCCCGGTACGTCGCCTTCACCTCGACGGCGTCCGCGAACTCCTCTCCCGCGACGCAGGTGAGCGCCTTGTCGCCGGTGCGGATCAGCGCGTCGGCCGACCGCGCGGTGACGGTCGCCTTGTAGTCGAGTCCGGGCAGGGAGCGGCCGACGACGGTGGCGCGGACCGTGAACTCGCCGGTCTCCTCGCCCGCGGTGAGCTTGGGCGCGGTGGCCACACCCGAGCTGTTCGTGGTGACGACGGCGCTGGTGGCGCCGCCGGCGAACCTCGTGTCCGTGTCGCCGACGATCGCGAACCGCACCCGGACCTTGGCGACGCCCTTGCCCTTGGCGTTCTGCGAGCGCACCGCGACCTGCTCGCCGAAGGCGTCGCCGGCCATGGCGCTCAGCTTGCCGATGCCCGCGTTCGTCAGCTTGGTGACGGACTCGGCGGGGGCCGGCGTGGTGGGCGGGTCCGACGGGTCCGGGCTCTCGGAACCGCCGCCGGTACCCGGGGTGTGGGAGCCGCCGGTGCCGGGGTTCGTCGGCGACGGGCTCGACGTACCGGGGGTCGTCGGGGACGGGCTCGTCGACGGGGTCGACCCGCCGCCGCTGGGGTTCGTGGGCAGCGCCCCGGTGCCGTTGGGAACCTCGTGCGTGCCCTTGCGGTAGAACTCCAGCCAGGACAGGACGGTGGCGAGGTAGTCCGAGGAGTTGTTGTAGCTGAGGATCGCCTTGTTCAGGTCCGTGGCGTTGGACAGGTCCCAGCCGTTGCGGCACAGGTAGTGACCGGCGCCGAGGGCGGCGTCGTAGATGTTGTTCGGGTCCTTCTTGCCGTCACCGTTCCCGTCGCGGCCCGCCCACTCCCACGTGGAGGGAATGAACTGCATGGGGCCGACGGCCCGGTCGTGCTCCGTGTCGCCGTCGTACGAGCCGCCGTCGGTGTCCTTGATCAGCGCGAAGCCCTGGCCGTTCAGCGCCGGGCCGAGGATCGGCTTGATCGTCGTGCCGTTCGCGTCCACGTTGCCGCCGCGGGCCTGGCCCGACTCGACCTTGCCGATCGCGGCGAGCAGCTGCCACGGCAGATTGCAGCCGGGCTTGCTGACCGCGAGCTCGGCCTCGGCCTTCTTGTACGCGTCCAGGACGGTGGCGGGGATGCCCGACTCGGTGCCGCCGGTGCCCACGGCGGAACCCGGCGAGGCGGTGGGACCGTCGGTGGGGCTGTCGAGCGGCGGCAGATCCGTGTAGTAGTCGGGGCCGGTCGCCACGTCGGGCGTCGGGTCGTCGTCGGAGAGGTCCGCGGCGGACTGGCCGCCACCCGTCTGCGGGGCGGTCACGCCCGGTGCCTGTGACGCCGAGAGAGCGGCCACCGCCGCGGCGGCGACCGCTGCCGTCATCGCGCCCCTGCGCAGCCTCCTGCCGAATACCGCCGCCATGCCGCGAACCCCTCCCATATAGCCCGTCAAAGCCGCTCTGCCCGGCCCGCCTCGGATCACGAGGCTTTCCGGATCCCCGCACTCCCCATCGCACGGACCCAGCCGACACTACGACAACTTCCGCCGCGTAGACACCTGTTCGCGTCCGTTATTAACCGATTGCTCATGTACGCGTCGTCGTAGGCTTCCACGCTTGCACGTTCTCGTCACGAAGGAGCCCCCGTGCCGTTCACCATCAGCCATGCCGCGGCGGTGCTTCCGTTCCTGCGGCGCGACGGCGCCGGGCGCGGCCGGCTCGTGCCGTCGCTGCTCGTCGCCGGGTCATTCGCGCCGGACGTCACGTACTTCCTGGCGAGCGCGGTGCCCGGAGCGATGGAGTTCGGCGACTTCACGCACTCCTTCACGGGAGTCTTCACCGTCGACATCCTGATCGCGCTCGCGCTGGTCGCGTTGTGGCGGCTGATCCGGGAGCCGGTCCTCGCCCTGCTGCCGCGCCGGGTACGCGGCCGCGTGTGGACGGTGGCCCGGGGGCAGGACGGCGGCGGCGACCGGTGGCGGCCGTGGTGGTGGTACGTGTCCGCGGCGCTCGGGGCGACGACGCACGTGGTGTGGGACGCGTTCACGCATCCCGACCGCTGGGGCATGCGGGTCTTCCCCGTCCTCGGCGAGGAAGTGGCCGGTTCACCGCTCTACTGGTATGTGCAGTACGGGAGTTCGGCGATCGCGCTGATCGTGATCGGGGTGTTCGCGTGGCGGGCGGTGCGGGGCGCCCCCGGGACGGGCGGACCCGCCGCCGCGTCGGCCGGGCAGCGGTGGGCGGCGTGCGCCCTGATCGGCGGGTGCGCGTGCGGCTGCGCCGCGGTCCGGGTGGCGCGCTGGCTCGCGTACGTGGACGAGTCCGGCCTCGCGTGGAAGCCCTGGGAGATCGTCCCGACGCTCTGCTTCGGAGCGGGCGCGGGGCTCGCGCTCGGTCTGATCCTGTACGCGGTCGCGGCCAGGGCACGTCCGCGACACCCGGAACGCCCAACAGGCCCTATCGAGGCGGAAGTTCGGGATCGTACGGCGGAGCCGAGCCGTCCGAGCGCTCGCTGATCTCACCGGCGGGAGTGAGGCCGCGGGCGGCGGCGCGCCCCTTGTTGAGATCGCGGTGGACGGCCCGGGCGACACGTTCCACGGTGCGCACCCCGTACGCCATCGACGGGTTGTCGTGGGAGAGGACGGCGATGCGGTAGGTACGGCCGCCGCCGGTGAACACGCCGATGCTGTGGACGCGCCAGCCGTGCGCGGCGCGGGGCAGCCAGCCGTTCTTGAGGTGGACGCGCAGGCCGTGCGGCACCCCCGCGCTCACCCCCCAGCGCTGGTCCTTCCTGACCTCGCTCATCAGCTTCAGCCCGTAGGAGCGGGAGCGGGCCTTGAGAAAGGAGCGGCGGTTCGTGAGCACGCCGAGCAGGCGCAGTTGGTCGGCGGCCGTGGTGCGGGTCAGGCCCCAGTAGCCGTACGGGCCGAGGCCGGTGCGGGTGGTGCCGGCCCGGCGCAGGGTGGCGGCCAGGTAGGGGTGGCCGAGGTCGTTCCACAGGCGGCCCGCGGCCGCGTTGTCCGAACTGCGGATCATCGGGCGGATGTTGCGCCGCTCCCAGCCGGTGAGGGGCCGGTGGCGCTGCTCGGCGCGGCGCAGGGTGGCCTCCATCGTCAGGACCTTGACGACGGAGGCCGCGTCGTAACGGGTGCCTCCGCCGAGGGTGCAGCGGGCCCTGGTGCGGTCGTCGTAAAGCGCGAGGGAGACGGTGCCGCGGCGCGGGCCGAGCGCGGCGCGCAGGTCGCGGGTGAGCTGCTTGGCGAGGGCCGGGTTCTTGGGAACCCGGCAGACAGGATTCCGCGCCGCCCCGTGCACGGGAGGAGCGGCACCGAGGAGCGCGGCGCCGAGCAGTGCGGCGAGGGCGGTTCGGATGCGGCGGGGTCTGTGCGGCATTGGCCCATCGTCGGTGCGGGGCCTGCGCGGGGCGCGGCGTGACGGCTGAACGGGTTCACGCCGTGGGCTGACCGGATTCCTCACCAGGAGCACTCCACACCGCGGGCCGACCGAATTCCTCACCAGGAGCACTCCACACCGCGGGCCGACCGAATTCCTCACCAGGAGCT
>NZ_JBFAKV010000007.1:0-187869 GCF_040655895.1 Streptomyces sp. NPDC050264 | reverse complement strand
ACTCCACACCGCGGGCCGACCGGATTCGTCGGCACGCGTGGGTGCGTGGGGGCTGGTCGCGCGGTTCCCCGCGCCCCTGAAGCAGCGGCTTCGCCGCGCTTCCCATCGATGAGATGCCGCACGCAGTGCGCGGCTCAGGGGCGCGGGGAACCGCGCGACCAGCCACGACGGGACCCGCACCCGGCAACGCGACCGAACCGGGCACACGCCCGACCGGACAAAGCGGGGCGGCACCCCAGGTGCCGCCCCGCTCAACGTCCCGCTCGCCGGAGGCTAATGCGCCGCGGACTCCCAGTCCCTGCCAAGCCCCACCGAAACATCCAGCGGCGCCCTCAACTGAACGGCGCCCGCCATTTCGCGACGGACCAACTCCTCCGCGGCGGCGGCCTCGCCGGGCGCGATCTCCAGGACGATTTCGTCGTGGACCTGGAGCAGCATCCGGGAGGTGAGCTTCGCCTCGGTGAGCGCCCGGTCGACATTGAGCATCGCGATCTTCACGATGTCGGCGGCCGTGCCCTGGATCGGCGCGTTCAGCGCCATGCGCTCGGCCATCTCGCGGCGCTGCCGGTTGTCCGAGTTCAGGTCGGGCAGGTAGCGGCGCCGGCCCAGCATCGTCTCCGTGTACCCGGTGGCCCGCGCCTCGTCGACGGCCCGGCGCAGATAGTCGCGTACGCCGCCGAACCGCTCGAAGTACGTGTCCATCAGCACCCGCGCCTCGCCCGGCTCGATGTTCAGCTGACCGGAGAGCCCGAACGCGGAGAGGCCGTACGCGAGCCCGTACGACATCGCCTTGATCTTGCGGCGCATCTCCGCGTCGACGGCGTCCCGGGGGACGCCGAAGACCTGCGAGGCGACCGTGGTGTGCAGGTCCTCGCCGGAGTTGAACGCCTCCAGGAGGCCCTCGTCCTCCGACAGGTGCGCCATGACGCGCAGTTCGATCTGGCTGTAGTCGGCCGTCATCAGCGACTCGAAGCCCTCGCCGACGACGAAGCCGCGGCGGATCGCCCGGCCTTCGTCCGTGCGGACCGGGATGTTCTGCAGGTTCGGGTCGGTCGAGGAGAGGCGGCCGGTCGCGGCGACCGTCTGGTTGAACGTGGTGTGGATGCGGCCGTCCGCCGCGATCGTCTTGACCAGGCCCTCGACGGTGACGCGCAGCTTGGCCTGCTCGCGGTGGCGCAGCATGATCACGGGCAGTTCGTGGTCGGTCTGCTGGGCGAGCCAGGCGAGCGCGTCGGCGTCCGTCGTGTACCCGGTCTTGGTCTTCTTCGTCTTGGGCAGGTCGAGCTCGCCGAAGAAGACCTCCTGGAGCTGCTTGGGCGAGCCGAGGTTGAACTCGTGGCCGACGGAGGCGTGCGCCTCCTTCACGGCCTGCTGCACGGCGCCCGCGAACATCTGCTCCATCTCCTGCAAGTGGGCACGGTCGGCGGCGATGCCGTACCGCTCCAGGCGGGCGAGGAGCACGGAGGTGGGCAGTTCGATGTCGGTGAGCAGTTCGGCCGCGCCGACCTCCTTGAGGCGCTCGCCGAACGCCTCGCCGAGGTCGAGGATGGCGCGGGCCTGGCGCATGAGCGCGTCGGCCTCGGCCTGGTCGTCCTCGTCGGTGCCGAAGGCGAGCTGCCCGTCGGCGGCGGAGGCGGGGGCCAGCTCGCGGCCCAGGTATTCGAGCGACAGCGCGTCCAGTGCGAAGGAGCGGCGGCCCGGCTTGACCAGGTAGGCGGCGAGCGCGGTGTCCATGGTGATGCCGTGCACGGTCCAGCCGTGCTCGGCGAAGACCCGCATGACGCCCTTGGCGTTGTGCAAAATCTTGGGCTTGTCCGCGTCGGCGAGCCAGGCGGCGAGGGCCTTCTCGTCGGCCTCGTCGAGCATCGAGGGGTCGAACCAGGCGGCCTCTCCCCCTGCGGCGGCGAGCGCGATCTCGGTGACCGAGCCGGTGCCGAGCGTCCAGGTGTCGACGGAGGCCAGGCCCAGTACGGCATTGCCGTGCTCGGTCAGCCAGGGCGCGATCTCCCCGGTGGTGAGGACCTTTCCGTCGAGCTCCACGCCCGGCTCGGCCGGCGTCTCCTCGGCCTCCTCGGCGCCCGGGTCGACGGCGAACAGCCGCTCGCGCAGCGACGGGTTACGGATCTCCAGGGTGTCCAGGATCATCGCGATCGCGGTGCGGTCGTACGCCGCGCGCTCCAGGTCGGTGACCCCCTTGGGCAGCTCGACGTCGCGCACCATCTCGGTGAGCCGGCGGTTGAGCTTGACGGCTTCCAGGTGCTCCCGCAGGTTCACCCCCGCCTTGCCCTTGACCTCCTCGGCGCGCTCCACCAGCTCGGCGAACGAACCGAACTGGTTGATCCACTTCGCGGCGGTCTTCTCGCCGACACCGGGGATGCCCGGCAGGTTGTCCGACGGGTCGCCGCGCAGCGCCGCGAAGTCCGGGTACTGGGCCGGCGTGAGCCCGTACTTCTCGACGACCTTCTCCGGGGTGAAGCGCGTGAGCTCGGAGACGCCCTTGGTGGGGTACAGCACCGTCACGTTCTCCGAGACGAGCTGGAAGGAGTCGCGGTCGCCGGTGACGATGAGGACGTCGAAGCCCTCCGCCTCGGCCTGTGTGGCGAGCGTGGCGATGACGTCGTCGGCCTCGAACCCGTCGACGGCGAAACGCGGCGTGTGCATCGCGTCGAGCAGCTCGCCGATCAGCTCGACCTGCCCCTTGAACTCGTCCGGGGTCTTCGACCGGTTCGCCTTGTACTCGGTGAACTCCTCGGAGCGCCACGTCTTGCGGGACACGTCGAACGCCACCGCGAAGTGCGTGGGCGCCTCGTCGCGCAGCGTGTTCGCCAGCATCGACGCGAAACCATAGATCGCGTTCGTCGGCTGGCCCGTCGCCGTCGTGAAGTTCTCCGCGGGCAGCGCGAAGAACGCCCGGTACGCCAGCGAGTGCCCGTCCATGAGCATCAGCCGGGGGCGCCCACCTGCACCGGGGCCCGTCGCCTTCGTCGCGGTTGTCTTCGCCGTCTTTGCTGCTTTCTCTGCCACGCCCCCGATCCTGCCACGCCCCACTGACAGCCCGGTCCATCCCGGACCGGGCGGAGGCCCTGTCAGTCGTACGTGCGAGGATCGGAGACGTACCTCACAGCACTTCACAGCACGCTCGCAGGACCAGCTCGAAGGGGAGCCAGCCATGGCCAGCAAGCCGCCCGCCTCGGACCCGGTTCAGGACGCACCGCAGGTCGCCGCGCCTCAGCACCACGCGGCAGGGCTTCCGGCCGTCAGGCACTCCCTCAAGATCGCCCGCGAGCAGATGGGCGTGAAGCGCACCGCCCTGACCCTGCTGCGGGTCAACCAGAAGGACGGCTTCGACTGCCCCGGCTGCGCCTGGCCCGAGCCGGAGCACCGGCACGCGGCGGAGTTCTGTGAGAACGGGGCGAAGGCGGTCGCCGAGGAGGCCACCCTGCGCCGGGTGACGCCCGAGTTCTTCGCCGCGCACCCGGTCGCGGACCTGGCGACGCGCTCCGGGTACTGGCTGGGCCAGCAGGGCCGCCTCACCCACCCCATGTATCTGGCGGAGGGCGCCGACCGGTACGAGCCGGTGACGTGGGAGCGGGCCTTCGACATCATCGGCGAGGAGCTGGCCGCGCTCTCCTCCCCGGACGAGGCGGTCTTCTACACCTCGGGCAGGACCAGTAATGAGGCGGCGTTCCTCTACCAGCTGTTCGCCCGCGAGTTCGGTACGAACAACCTGCCCGACTGCTCGAACATGTGCCACGAGTCGTCCGGCTCCGCGCTCACGGAGACCATAGGCATAGGCAAGGGCAGCGTTCTCCTGGAGGACCTCTACAAGGCGGACCTGATCATCGTCGCCGGGCAGAACCCGGGCACGAACCACCCGCGCATGCTCTCCGCCTTGGAGAAGGCGAAGGCGGGCGGCGCGCGGATCATCTCCGTGAACCCCCTGCCCGAGGCGGGCCTGGAGAAGTTCAAGAACCCGCAGACCCCCAAGGGCCTCACCAAGGGCGCGTCCCTGACCGACCTGTTCCTGCAGATCCGGCTCGGCGGCGACCAGGCTCTCTTCCGCCTCCTGAACAAGCTGATCCTCGACACGGAGGGCGCGACCGACGACGCCTTCATCGCCGAACACACCCATGGCTACGAGGAGTTCGCCGCGACCGCCCGCGCCGCCGACTGGGCCGAGACCCTGAAGGCGACCGGCCTGTCCCGCGCGGACATCGAGCGGACCCTGGAGATGGTGCTCGCCTCCAAGCGCACCGTCGTCTGCTGGGCGATGGGTCTGACCCAGCACAAGCACTCCGTGCCGACGATCCGCGAAGTCGTCAACTTCCTTCTGCTGCGCGGCAACATCGGCCGTCCCGGCGCCGGCGTCTGCCCGGTGCGCGGCCACAGCAACGTGCAGGGCGACCGCACCATGGGCATCTTCGAGCGCCCCGCCCCCGCCTTCCTGGACGCCCTGGAGAAGGAGTTCGGCTTCGCGCCGCCGCGCGAGCACGGCTTCGACGTCGTACGCGCCATACGCGCCCTGCGCGACGGCGACGCACGGGTCTTCTTCGCGATGGGCGGCAACTTCGTGTCGGCCTCACCCGACACCGACGTCACGGAGGCGGCCATGCGCCGCGCCGCGCTGACCGTCCACGTCTCCACGAAGCTGAACCGCTCGCACGCCGTCACCGGCGCCCGCGCCCTGATCCTGCCCACCCTCGGCCGCACCGAGCGCGATCTCCAGGTCGGCCCGAACGGGAAAAGCACAGAGCAGTTCGTCACCGTCGAGGACTCCATGGGCATGGTGCACGCCTCGCGCGGCCGCCTGGAGCCGGCGAGCAAGCATCTGCTCTCCGAGCCGGCCATCGTCGCACGGCTCGCCCGCCGCGTCCTGGGCGACGGATCCGCCACCCCCTGGGAGGAGTTCGAGAAGGACTACGCGACGATCCGCGACCGCGTCGCCCGCGTCATCCCCGGCTTCGAGAACTTCAACGCGCGCGTGGCGGACCCCGCCGGCTTCGCGCTGCCGCACGCCCCGCGCGACGAGCGCCGCTTCGACACCGCCACCGGCAAGGCCAACTTCACGGCCGCGCCCGTCGAGTACCCGCACCTGCCCGAGGGCCGCCTCCTCCTGCAGACCCTGCGCTCGCACGACCAGTACAACACCACGATCTACGGCCTCGACGACCGCTACCGGGGCATCAAGAACGGCCGCCGGGTCGTCCTGGTCAACGCCGAGGACGCCAAGGACCTCAGCCTCGCCGAGGGCAGCTACGTCGACCTCGTCAGCGAGTGGAGCGACGGCGTCGAGCGGCGCGCGCCCGGCTTCCGCGTCGTGCACTATCCGACGGCCCGCGGCTGCGCGGCCGCGTACTACCCGGAGACGAACGTGCTGGTGCCGCTGGACGCCACCGCCGACACCAGCAACACCCCCGCCAGCAAGTCCGTCGTCGTCCGCCTGGAACAATCGAAGACCGACTGAGCGTTTGCTCAGCCAGGTGGGAGAGTTTTTCTCGTACGCAGACAAGCAGGCAGACGGACGGAGCCGGTCCCCATGGGCGAGCAGAACCACGTGAAGTTCCCGCAAGAGGTCATCGACGAGTACGCGACGCTCGGCGTCGACCTGCCCGCCCTGTTCTCCGCCGGGCACCTCGGCACCCGGATGGGCATCGAGATCAAAGAGGCGTCCGCGGACCGCGTCGTCGGCACGATGCCCGTCGAGGGCAACACCCAGCCCTACGGCCTGCTGCACGGCGGCGCCTCCGCCGTCCTCGCCGAGACCCTCGGCTCGGTCGGCTCGATGCTGCACGGCGGCAGCCGCAGACTCGCCGTCGGCGTCGACCTGAACTGCACGCACCACCGCAGCGCCCGATCCGGCCTGGTCACCGGCGTGGCCACCCCCGTGCACCGCGGCCGCACCACGGCGACGTACGAGATCGTCATCACCGACGAGCAGGACAAGCGGGTCTGCACCGCCCGCCTGACCTGCGTCCTCAAGGACGCACCCATGGCGCCGCCCACAGCCTGACCGAACCGGCCCGACGGGCCCGGTCGCCCTCCCGCCCGCAGCCGGCACCCCCACACCCGCCTCACCCAACTCGCCCGCACGACAAGGGTGTTGGCGGTACGACGGATTCCGGCTTACCGTCGGGCCATGAGCGGCATCGGGCCCGTCGAGCCGTACGACCCCTCCGGCGATCCCCGCCCACCGTCCGGGCCCGACACCCTCGACACCCTCGACGCGTTCGGCTCCGACTCCCCCCGCCTGTCGGAACGTTGGGCCGCACTGCCCCCGCCGTGGCGCCGCGCGGCCACAGGCATCGCCCTCACCGTCACCGCGGTCGCCGCGTTCCTCCTGCTGCGCCCGATGCCCACGCCGTCCGCGCCCACCTTCTGGCCCTCCCAGGTGACCGCGCTGCGCTACGACGGCCCCGGATACGGCCCCGGCCGCTTCCGCTTCACCGTGAGCGTCACCGGCACCAGCCCGGTGACCGTACGCCAACTGGACACCGGCATCCATGACTTGACGGCGGACAGCGCGCCCTCGCTGCCCGCGACGGTGGAGCCGGGCGACCCCTGGCACCTGACCGCGCACCTCACCGCGAGCAACTGCGCGGCCCTGCCGCACGACATCAACGAGCCCTACATAGAGCTGACCCTGCACAACCGGCGCGCACAGCAACGCCACATGTTCCTCTTCGACGGCGCCTACCGCCGCGACCTGTCGCAGTGGATCCGCGCCTCCTGCGGCCCCGCCCGCCATCTCACACGGTAGTAACACACAGTTACCGACGCCGTAACACACCCATGCCGGTCACACTCGCTTCCTTTACACCCGCACCACCCCCGGCACAACCCCTCGCACAGCACCGGATCACCCGGAAAGCGATGACCAAGATCGTCTCAAGTCCCATACCGGAACTGGGCGTTCTCGAATTGCGAACACGCGAGTGCGATATGCATACGCCCCAATCGCCCCCACTGCACCCACCCGGAGGCGGCCCGGCATAACAAGAGCGTCACATCCTCTCCCGCACGCCTCCGCACGCTTCGACCTGCGCTTATAGTCACGGCCAGTCACCGCGCCGCCGGGCGCGTCCATTGCACGGCCCCTGTACCACCAGTACGGCCCGGCGAGACACACGGCCCCCGATCCCGGGGGCCGCGCCAGGGAGAGGAATGATCGTGCGACACCGTTCTCTGCTCATACTCACCACCGTGCTCACGACCGGAGCACTGACGCTCACCGCCTGCGGATCGCGCGACGACGACGGCAAAGGCTCGAGCAGCGACAAGAAGACCACCGTCGTCATCGGCGTCGACGCCCCCCTGACCGGCGCCAACTCCGCGACAGGCCTCGGCATCCAGTACGGCGTCCAGATCGCCGTCGACGACGCCAACAAGAAGAACACCGTCCCCGGTGTCACCTTCGAGGTCAAGGCACAGGACGACAAGGCCGTCCCCGCCACCGGCCAGCAGAACGCCACCGCGTTCGTCGCCAACAAGGACGTGCTCGGAGTCGTCGGCCCCCTCAACTCGGGTGTGGCCACCTCCATGCAGCAGGTCTTCGCCACGGCAAATCTCGTCGAGATCTCCCCCTCGAACACCGCGCCCGAGCTGACCCAGGGCAAGAACTGGCAGACCTCGAAGAAGCGCACGTACAAGACGTACTTCCGCACCGCCACCACCGACGCCCTCCAGGGTGGCTTCGCGGCCGACTACGCCTACAACACGCTCAAGAAGAAGAAGGTCTACGTCGTAGACGACAAGCAGACCTACGGCGCCGGCCTCGCCAAGCTCTTCACCGCCGGGTTCAAGAAGGCAGGCGGCAAGGTCGTCGGCACCGACCACGTCACCACCATCTCCAGCGGCGGCAGCAGCGACTTCGGCACCCTCGTCACCAAGATCAAGAACTCCGGCGCCGACCTGCTCTACTACGGCGGCCAGTACGACGAGTCGCAGGTCCTCACCAAGCAGCTCAAGGACGCCGGCGCCAAGATCCCGCTCTTCGGCGGCGACGGCATGTTCACCCCGACCTACATCAAGACCGCCGGCAAGACGGCCGAGGGCGACCTCGCCACCTCCGTCGGCGTCCCCGTCACCACCCTGCCCGCCGCCAAGGAGTTCATCTCCACCTACAAGGCGAAGAAGTACCCCGGCGACTACGGCACCTACGGCGGCTACTCCTACGACGCCGCCACGGCCATCATCAAGGCCGTCGGCAACGTCGTGAAGGACGGCAAGGTTCCCTCCGACGCCCGCGCCAAGGTCGTCGAAGAGGTCCAGAAGAGCAAGTTCGACGGCATCGCAGGACCCGTCGCCTTCGACGAGTACGGCGACACCACCAACAAGCAGCTGACCGTCTACCAGGTCAGCAACGGCGAATGGAAGGCCGTCAAGAGCGGCACCTACGACGCCGGCTGATCCACCCGCACCGCCCAGGGGCCGCGCGGCCACGACGACCCGTCACCGCGCGGCCCCACCCATATACCTGCCCCACACTCCCCACCCATGGAGGCCACGCGGTGAACACGCTGCCGCAGCAGCTGGCCAACGGGCTGTTCCTCGGCTCGATGTACGGGCTGATCGCCATCGGTTACACGATGGTGTACGGCATCGTCCAGCTCATCAACTTCGCCCACGGCGAGATCTTCATGACCGGCGCGTTCGGCGCGCTCACGGTCTTCCTCGTACTCCCCGACGGCATATCCATGTGGATAGCCCTCCCCGCCATGCTCATCGGCGGCGCACTCGTCGCCACCCTCATCGCCGTCGGCGCCGAACGCTTCGCCTACCGCCCCCTACGCGGGGCTCCACGGCTGGCCCCACTCATCACCGCCATCGGCCTCTCCCTCGCCATCCAGCAGCTCGTCTTCAACCTCTACCCCGACGCCAAGAGCGCCCGCGTCTTCCCGCAACTCCCCTTCGGCCCCTTCCACTTGGGATCCATCCGGATCCAGAGCGGCGACATCTTCCTGATCATCGCCGCCCCCCTGTGCATGGCCGTCCTCGCGTTCTTCGTCCGCCTCTCCCGCACCGGCCGCGCCATGCAGGCCACCGCCCAGGACCCGGACACCGCCCAGCTCATGGGCATCGACACCAACCGCATCATCGTCATCGCCTTCGCCATCGGCGGTGTCTTCGCCGCCGTCGCCGGCGTCGCCTACGGCGTCAAATACGGCTCCGTCCAATACGACATGGGCTTCGCCGCAGGGCTCAAAGCCTTCACCGCGGCCGTACTCGGCGGCATCGGCAACATCTACGGCGCCATGCTCGGCGGCGTCGTCCTCGGCCTCGCCGAAGCCATGGCCACCGCCTACATCTCCGACGTGCCCGGCATGGAACAGTTCGGCGGCCAGGGCTGGGCCTCCGTCTGGGCGTTCGTCCTGCTCATCCTCGTACTGCTGCTGAGGCCACAAGGCCTACTCGGCGAACGCGTCGCGGACAGGGCGTGACCACCATGACCACACCAGAGAAGACCGACGCCCCCCGCGGCCTCATCAGCCTCCCCGAAGGCGCCCCGCGCATCCTGATCGCCGCCGGCGCCGTCGGCACCGTCGCCAGCACCTTCATGTCCTGGACCTGGACCTCCGACTTCCCCGGCGACCTCACCGTCTACGGCTACCCCGCGGGCCTCCAGGTCATCGCCCTCGTCGCCGGAGTCATCACCCTCCTCTTCGGCCTCCGCCTCTGGGACGTACGCGGACTGCGCTGGCTCAACCCCGCCGCCGCCACCTCCCCCATCCTCCTCGCCACCCTCGCCGCCTTCACCGTCTGCTGGTTCGCGGCCATCGCCATCGCCGTCGACCTCGGCGGACTCGCCAACCTCGACCCCGGCGCCTACGTTGCCGTGATCGCCTCGGCGCTCCCCGTCGTCGGCGCCCTCGCCCTGCCCCACCCCGGCCACACCGTCAAGGCCTACCTCACCAAACCCGACCAGCCCGCCCCCACCCGCGAACTCGCGCCCTGGGTACAGCGCCTGGTCATCACCGCCGGTATCGCCCTCGCCCTGATCGCCTTCACCTACGGCATCGGCATCAACGACGAGGAGAGCGAGACCTTCGTCGGCTTCGCCCTCCTCATCCTCTTCGCCGCCTGGGCCCTCGTGCACGCCGGACAACTCGACCGGTTCTCCACCCTGAGCGCCCGCCACAAAGGCTTCGCCGCCGGCATGGCCTTCCTCGCCGCGGCGATCTTCCCCTTCACCCAGGCCGACGACCACAACGCCAACCTCGGCGTCAACATCCTGATCTTCGCCACCGTCGCCCTCGGCCTCAACATCGTCGTCGGTCTGACCGGCCTCCTCGACCTCGGATACGTCGCCTTCCTCGGCGTCGGCGCCTACGCCGCCGCCCTCGTCTCCGGCTCCGAGTTCTCCCGCTTCTCCGGCGTCCAATTCCCCTTCTGGGCAGCCGCGTTGACCGGCATGGCCGCCTCCCTCGTCTTCGGCGTCCTCATCGGCGCACCCACCCTGCGGCTACGCGGCGACTACCTCGCCATCGTCACCCTCGGCTTCGGCGAGATCTTCCGCATCGCCGTCAACAACATGGACGGCTCCTCCGGCCCGGACATCACCAACGGCCCGGACGGCATCCCCTCCATCCCCGACCTCGAAATCTTCGGGTTCAACCTCGGCGCCAGCCACGACGTCGCCGGATTCACCCTCGGCCGGTTCGCCAACTACTTCTTCCTGATGCTCCTCATCACCGCACTGGTGGTCCTCGTCTTCACCCGCGCCGCCGACTCCCGTATCGGCCGCTCCTGGATCGCCATCCGCGAGGACGAGACAGCGGCCACCGCCATGGGCATCAACGGCTTCCGCGTCAAACTCATCGCCTTCGCACTCGGCGCCACCCTCGCCGGACTCGCCGGCACGGTCAGCGCCCACGTCACGTACAGCGTCGTCCCCAGCCCCTACCAGTTCGCGGGCGCCGCACCACCGAACTCCGCGTTCCTCCTCGCCGCCGTCGTCCTCGGCGGCATGGGCACCGTCAGCGGCCCCCTCCTCGGCGCCTCCTTCCTCTACCTCATCCCCGAGAAGCTCACCTTCCTCAAGGAATACGAGCTCCTCGCCTTCGGCATCGCACTCGTCCTCCTCATGCGATTCCGCCCCGAGGGGATCATCGCCAACCGCCGCCGGCAGCTCGAATTCCACGAGACCGGCCAACTCGACATCCCCGAACAACAGAGCCTGCCCGACAGCACCACGGGCGCCGCCAAGGCGACCAAGGCAGGAGCGTGACCACCATGACCGAGACCACCACCCGGACGACCCGGACCGTGCTGGAAGCCAGCAACGTCACCATGCGCTTCGGCGGCCTCACCGCCGTACGCTCCGTCGACCTCACCGTCAACGAAGGCGAGATCGTCGGCCTCATCGGCCCCAACGGCGCCGGCAAGACAACGTTCTTCAACTGCCTCACCGGCCTCTACATCCCGACCGAGGGCAAGGTCTCCTACAAGGGCACGGTCCTCCCGCCCAAACCCCACCTCGTCACCAAGGCGGGCATGGCCCGCACCTTCCAGAACATCCGGCTCTTCGCCAACATGACCGTCCTGGAAAACGTCCTCGTAGGCCGCCACACCCGAACAAAAGAAGGCCTCTGGTCCGCACTCCTGCGCGGCCCCGGATTCAAGAAGGCCGAGGCGCACTCCGAGGAACGCGCCATGGAACTCCTCGAATTCATCGGCCTCGCCCACAAACGCGACCACCTCGCACGCAGCCTCCCCTACGGAGAGCAGCGAAAGCTGGAGATCGCGCGGGCCATGGCGAGCGAACCCGGCCTGCTCCTCCTCGACGAGCCCACCGCCGGCATGAACCCCCAAGAGACCCGCGCCACCGAAGAGCTCGTCTTCGCCATCCGCGACAAGGGCATCGCCGTCCTCGTCATCGAGCACGACATGCGCTTCATCTTCAACCTCTGCGACCGCGTCGCCGTCCTCGTCCAGGGCGAAAAACTCGTCGAAGGCACCAGCGACGTCGTCCAGGGCGACGAACGCGTCATCGCCGCCTACCTCGGCACCCCCTTCGAAGGCGCCCCCGAGGACACCGCACTCGAAGACGTCCAGGCAGCCGAAGCCCACGCCGCCGAGGGCACGTCGGAAGGCTCTTCGGAAGGAACCGACCAGTGACCGCCCTGCTGGAAGTCGAAGACCTCAAGGTCGCCTACGGCAAGATCGAAGCCGTCAAAGGCATCTCCTTCACCGTCGAAGAAGGCCAGGTCGTCACCCTCATCGGCACCAACGGCGCCGGGAAAACCACCACCCTGCGCACCCTCTCGGGACTCCTCAAGCCACTCAGCGGCAAGATCACCTTCAACGGACAACCGCTGAACGGCATCCCCGCCCACAAGATCGTGGCCATGGGCCTCGCCCACTCCCCCGAAGGCCGCAGGATCTTCCCCCGCCTGTCGATCCTCGAAAACCTGCAGCTCGGCGCCTTCCTCCGCAAAGACGCCGCAGGCATCGAAAAGGACCTCCAGCGCGCCTACGAACTCTTCCCCATCCTGGGCGAACGCAGAAAGCAGGCCGCCGGAACCCTCTCCGGCGGCGAACAACAAATGCTCGCCATGGGCCGCGCCCTCATGTCCCAGCCCAAGCTCCTGATGCTGGACGAGCCCTCCATGGGCCTCTCCCCGATCATGATGCAGAAGATCATGTCGACCATCATCGAGCTCAAGAACCAGGGCACGACGATCCTCCTCGTCGAACAGAACGCCCAGGCCGCGCTCTCCCTGGCCGACCAGGGCCACGTCATGGAAGTCGGCTCCATCGCCCTGTCCGGCACCGGCCAGGACCTCCTCCACGACGAGTCGGTGAGGAAGGCGTACCTCGGCGAGGACTGACCCCTCCGCCCCGTACGCGAATGAGGCCCGCACCCCGATACACATGATCGGGATGCGGGCCTCATCGCGAGGTACTCGAACTCCGGGCCGTCAGCCCTTCGACGCCTTCTTCTCCGCGGCGTCCTCGATGACCGCCTCCGCCACCTGCTGCATCGACAGCCTGCGGTCCATCGACGTCTTCTGGATCCACCGGAACGCCGCCGGCTCCGTCAGCCCGTACTCCGTCTGCAGAACCGACTTCGCCCGGTCCACCAGCTTCCGCGTCTCCAGGCGCTGCGTGAGGTCCGCGACCTCCTGCTCCAGCGTCTTCAACTCCGTGAACCGCGACACGGCCATCTCGATCGCCGGCACGACGTCACTCTTGCTGAACGGCTTCACGAGGTACGCCATCGCGCCCGCGTCCCGGGCCCGCTCGACCAGGTCCCGCTGCGAGAACGCCGTCAGCATCAGCACCGGCGCGATCGACTCCTCCGCGATCTTCTCCGCCGCGCTGATGCCGTCCATCTTCGGCATCTTCACGTCCAGGATCACGAGGTCCGGCTTGTGCTCACGAGCCAGTTCGACGGCCTGCTCACCATCGCCGGCCTCGCCCACGACGGTGTAGCCCTCTTCTTCGAGCATCTCCTTGAGGTCGAGACGGATCAGGGCCTCGTCCTCGGCGATGACGACACGGGTCGTCAGCGGCGGGACGTGCGACTTGTCGTCGTCGGCGGCGTCTACGGGCTGGGGCGACTCGGGGGCGGTCACGGGGGCGCTCCTTGTTCGGCAGGCTGGGGTGCTGCTGTCCTAAAGGGTACCTAGCTGCGTCTCTGGGGCATGACCCGGTACACTCACGGCAGTGCTGAGCCGGGTTGGCGCAACTGGCTGACGCGGAGGTCTCAAACACCTCTGTCCGAAAGGACATGTGGGTTCGAATCCCATACCCGGCACACTTTCCAGAAGCGGATGTTCACATTCTCGTGAACATCCGCTTTTTTGCTGCGCGGCGTCACGGATGGTCACGCACGGTGTCCGCATGGAACAGCACGACCCTTCGCCCCGGGCCCGAGCCATCGCACTGGTACGCCAAGGGGTCACCGGCTGTCCCCGTTGCACAGGCTGCGGATTCGACAAGACCGCCTACTCGTACTTGCTGGCTCCGCACCTGGGCGACGGCCACATCATCTCGAAGCCCGAGCAGCACCACCTGTCCATCTTCCGCGACGCCACAGCTCGGTCTGTTTGCCGCCGCAGAACATGCCCTGCGCCGGGTCATGCCCCTCCCTCGCGTCAGTCGCCGCGACAGGAGCGGCTGCACGGAGGTGAAGTCACACACAAAGCACTGGACCTGCATGTTTCCCCAGCACGGGCCTGGCAAGAAGCATGACCGCACCATCAGACTCGAGCCGTGGCAGCAGGAGATCGTCGACGCCCACCCGTGGGAGTCCATCCGGGGTCTGGTCCATTCCGACGGCTGCCGATCACGAACTGGACCACTCGGCTGGTCGGCGGCGAGCGTAAGCGCTACGAATATCCCCGGTACTTCTTCACCAACAAGTCCGACTGCGTCCGGCAGCTCTGCACCGACACCCTCGACGAGCTGGGCGTCAGCTGGACCCACTGCACGCGCCACGGGAACCCGTACAACATCTCGGTCGCCCGCGAAGCAGACGTCGTCCTCATGGACACCCACCTGGACCCCCCAGCGCTGAGCCGCAATATGACCGGTCACAACGCCCACCCCCACCCCCTGGGACCTGCCCCAATATCCCCGGCAACCCTTGACCCTCCCATCCCCCTCCCACGATGTTCGGGATCACACTCACCCCCCGTCGTCCGAAGAGGTACGCATGAGCCCGATCAACCGGCGCCACTTCGTCGCCGCCGCCGCAGGCGCCGCCGCGGCCGCCGTTGCCGTGAGCCCCCAGTCCGCCTTCGCCGCGGGCTCAAGCGAGAACACCAGCGCTACGGACGAGAGCGGCCTGGATTACGACGACACCGCCGACTTCGACAACGCCGACAAGGGATTCATCGCCGCGCTCACCCCGGGCGTCGTCAAGAACGCGGACGGCAAGGTCGTCTGGGACAACGACGCGTACGGGTTCCTCAAGAAGGACGCCCCGGGCACCGCCAGCAAGAGCCTGTGGCGGCAGTCCCAACTGGCAAGCAAACAAGGCCTGTACAAGGTCACCGACCGGATCTATCAGGTCCGTGGGCTCGACCTCTCGAACATGACGATCGTCGAGGGCGACACCGGACTCATCGTCATCGACCCCCTGATCTCCGCCGAGACGGCGGCCGCCGCGCTGAAGCTGTACCGGGACCACCGCGACGCCGCCGGCAAGAAGGTGACGGCGCTGATCTACACGCACCCGCACGTCGACCATTTCGGCGGCGCCTACGGTGTGCTGCCGGACGGTGCGGGGGACGTGCCGGTGGTCGCGCCGGAGGGGTTCCTGGAGCACGCCGTCTCGGAGAACGTGTACGCGGGTACGGCGATGACGCGCCGGTCCGGCTACATGTACGGGGCGCAGCTCCCCAAGTCGGCGAAGGGGCAGATCGGTTGCGGGCTGGGTCAGAACGTGTCGCTGGGTACGGTCGGGCTCATTGCTCCGACCGAGAGCATCACGGAGACGGGTCAGGTCGAGACGTTCGACGGGGTGCGGATCGAGTTTCAGATGACGCCGGGTACAGAGGCGCCGGCGGAGATGAACTTCGTCTTTCCGGAGCTGCGGGCCGTGTGCATGGCGGAGAACGCGACGCACACGATGCACAACGTCATCACGTTGCGTGGCGCGCAGGTGCGGGACGCGCGTGAGTGGGCCCACTATCTCAACGAGTCCATTGATCTCTTCGGGGGTCGTGTCGATGTGGCGTTCGCATCGCATCACTGGCCGACGTGGGGTGGTGCGGAGATCACCGAACTGCTCACCGAGCAGCGGGACTTGTATGCGTACATGCATGATCAGACGTTGCGGATGATCAATCTGGGGATGACGGGCCGGGAGATCGCGGAGGAGATCGCGTTGCCGCCCGCGCTGCGGGGGTGGGCGAACCGCGGCTATTACGGATCGCTGAGTCACAACGTGAAGGGGATCTATCAGCGGTACATGGGGTGGTTCGATGCCAACCCGGCCCATCTGTGGGAGCACACGCCGGTGGATGAGGCGAAGCGGTATGTGCGGGCGATGGGCGGGCGGGCGGCGACGGTGGTGAAGGCGAAGGCGTTCGCGCGGGGCGGGGATCTGCGGTTCGCGGCGACGTTGCTGAATCATGTGGTGTTCGCCGACCCGGACCACAAGGAGGCCAAGGCTGAACTGGCGCGCGTGTACACGAAGTTGGGGTACGCGACCGAGAACGCGGTGTGGCGGAACTTCTATCTCACCGGGGCCATGGAGTTGACGGACGGGGTGAAGCCGGCGGAGTCCACGACGGTCGGTCCGACGATGATGATGGCGTTGAGTGTGGATCAGCTCATCGACTCGGTGGCGATTCGGATCAATGGTCCGAAGGCGTGGGATCTGCGGGTCCGGATGGACTGGAGTTTCCCGGCCTTGAAGGCGGTGTACCACTTGACCCTGCAGAACGGTGTGTTGACGTACAAGAGTGATGCGGTGGCGGACAGCGGTGCGGGGGTGACGCTGACCATGACCAAGCCGCAGTTGCTGGCGCTGCTGGGTGGGAAGGGGTTGGGCGACATCGAGGTCTCGGGCGACGCGTCGCTGTTGCAGAAGCTCCTGGTGGTGGTGGACAAGCCGGATCCGGGGTTCGCCATCGTGACGCCGTAGTCGCCGGCGCCGCCGGGATCGCCGGGGGCGTGCATCGGGGCCGCACCCTTGATCGCCGGGTGCGGCCCCGACTTCGTATGAAGAACTGCTACTTGGGGCTGTCGTCCTCGCCGATGTGGTGGATGCGGACGAGGTTGGTGGAGCCGGCGACGCCGGGCGGGGAGCCGGCCGTGATGACGACGACGTCGCCCTTCCGGCAGCGGCCGATCTTCAGGAGTTCCTCGTCGACCTGGGCGACCATGGCGTCGGTGGAGTCGACGTGCGGGCCGAGGAAGGTCTCGACGCCCCAGGTGAGGTTGAGCTGGGAGCGGGTGGCCTTCTCGGGGGTGAAGGCGAGGAGCGGGATCGGGGAGCGGTAGCGGGAGAGGCGCCTGACGGTGTCGCCGGACTGGGTGAAGGCGACCAGGAACTTGGCGCCGACGAAGTCGCCCATCTCGGCCGCGGCGCGGGCGACGGCGCCGCCCTGGGTGCGGGGCTTGTTGCGGTCGGTGAGGGGCGGGAGGCCGTTGGCGAGGATGTCCTCCTCGGCGGCTTCGACGATGCGGCCCATGGTCTTGACGGTCTCGATCGGGTATTTGCCGACGCTGGTCTCGCCGGAGAGCATGACGGCGTCCGTGCCGTCGATGACGGCGTTGGCGACGTCGCTGGCCTCGGCCCTGGTGGGGCGCGAATTGTCGATCATCGAGTCGAGCATTTGGGTGGCGACGATGACGGGCTTCGCGTTGCGCTTGGCGAGTTTGATGGCGCGCTTCTGCACGATCGGGACTTGTTCGAGTGGCATTTCGACGCCGAGGTCGCCGCGGGCGACCATGATGCCGTCGAATGCGGCGACGATGTCGTCGATGTTGTCGACGGCTTGCGGCTTTTCCACCTTGGCGATGACGGGAAGGCGGCGGCCTTCTTCGTTCATGATGCGGTGGACGTCTTCGATGTCGCGTCCGCTGCGTACGAAGGAGAGGGCGATGACGTCGGCACCGATGCGCAGGGCCCAGCGGAGGTCTGCTTCGTCCTTGTCGGAGAGTGCGGGGACGGAGACGGCTACGCCGGGGAGGTTGAGGCCTTTGTGGTCGGAGACCATGCCGCCTTCGACGACCTCGGTGTGGACGCGGGGGCCGTCGACTCCGGTGACTTCGAGGCTGACCTTGCCGTCGTCGACGAGGATGAGTTCGCCGGGGGTGACGTCTTCGGCGAGGCCGCTGTAGGTGGTGCCGCAGCGCCGGCGGTCCCCTTCGATGCCGTCTTCGACGGTGATGGTGAACGTGTCGCCGCGTTCAAGGAGTACGGGACCTTCGATGAAGCGGCCGAGTCGGATCTTCGGGCCTTGAAGGTCGGCGAGGATTCCGACGCTGCGGCCGGTTTCCTCGGAGGCCTTTCGCACGCGCTGGTAGCGCTCCTCGTGCTCGGCGTAGGTGCCGTGGCTGAGGTTGAAGCGGGCTACGTCCATTCCGGCTTCGACGAGTGCCTTGATCTGCTCGTACGAGTCGGTGGCGGGGCCCAGGGTACAGACGATCTTTGCTCGGCGCATGGTTCGAGCCTAGGGCTTACCGGTGGGTAGGGAATTGGCCGGGGGTGACTACCCAACAACGTTCATATGAAGGGCTATTGACAAACACCCGCTAAGTTTTGAATTTGCGCGCGGTGCTGCTCCGATGAGCGAATCGGGGCGCTTTTAGTGGGCTCTCGGGGGCGCGTGGGGCGTGCCGATACGTGTCGGTTCGGGTGGTGTGGGGGACATGGTCCCCCTGTCCCACCGGGTTTCGACAGCGTCTGGTCATCCGATCGAAACCTGCGGGGGGTGTTGCGGGAGGTGTGTTCTGCGCCAGAATCTACGCGCGTTACACGTGTGTTGACCGCGTTGATTCTCAGCCAGTGGTGCCCCGAGGAGTACAGAGATGCCGTTGAACCGCAGGAAGTTTCTGGGACAGTCCGCCGCGACGGGTGTGGGGGTGGCGCTGACAGGTGCCGTGGCCGCGCCCGGCGCCGAGGCCGCGGAGCGGGGCCACGGCCATGGACATGGGCACGGGAAGCAGAAGCGGTACTCCTTCACCGTCATGGGCACGACCGACCTGCACGGTCACGCGTTCAACTGGGATTACTACAAGGACGCCGAGTACACGGACGCGGCGGGCAACGCGCAGGGTCTGTCGCGGATCTCGACGCTGGTGAAGCAGGTGCGTGAGGAGAAGGGGCGTGGCAACACGCTGCTGATCGACGCGGGCGACACGATTCAGGGCACGCCGTTGACGTACTACTTCGCGCGCGTGGAGCCGATCACCGCGAAGGGTGGTCCGGTGCACCCGATGGCGCAGGCGATGAACGCCATCGGTTATGACGCGGCGGTGCTGGGCAACCACGAGTTCAACTACGGCATCGACACGCTGCGCAAGTTCGAGTCGCAGCTGAAGTTCCCGCTGCTCGGGGCGAACGCGGTGGACGCGAAGACGGAGAAGCCGGCGTTCGCGCCGTATGTCATCAAGAAGCTGCGGACGCCGCACGGCAAGGACGTGAAGGTGGCGATCCTGGGGCTGACCAACCCGGGGATCGCGATCTGGGACAAGGCGTATGTGCAGGGCGTGCTGAAGTTCCCCGGTATCGAGGAGCAGGCCGCGCTGTGGGTGCCGAAGCTGCGCTCGATGGGTGCGGACGTGGTGATCGTGTCGGCGCACACGGGGGCGTCGGGCACGTCGTCGTGGGGCGATCAGCTGCCGTATGTGGAGAACGCGGCGGCGAACATGGCGGCGAAGGTCCCGGGGATCGACGCGATCCTGGTCGGGCACGCGCACGTGGAGATCGAGCAGCAGGTGGTGAAGAACGAGAAGACGGGCAAGCCGGTCGTGCTGTCGGAGCCGCTGTGCTTCGCGGAGCGGCTGGCTCTCTTCGACTTCGAGCTGGAGTGGGAGAAGGGCCGTTGGACGGTGGCGTCGGTGTCGTCGAAGCTGCTGAACTCGAACTCGGTGGCCGATGACCCGAAGATCACCCGGCTGCTGAAGGACGAGCACGCGCTCGTCGTGAAGTACGTGAACCAGGTGGTGGGGCAGGCGACGACGACGCTGACCACGGTGGATGCCCGTTACAAGGACGCGCCGATCATCGACCTGATCAACAAGGTGCAGGCGGATGTGGTGACGGAGGCGCTGAAGTCGACGCAGTACGCGTCGCTGCCGGTGCTGTCGCAGGCGTCGCCATTCTCGCGTACGTCGGAGATCCCGGCCGGTGAGGTCACGATCCGCGACCTGTCGAGCCTGTACGTGTACGACAACACGCTGGTGGCGAAGTTGCTGACCGGTGCGCAGGTGCGGGCGTACCTGGAGTTCTCGGCGCAGTACTTCGTGCAGACGGCGGCGGGCGCGGTGGTGGACGTCGAGAAGCTGACGAATGCCGGGGACCGTCCGGACTACAACTACGACTACGTGTCGGGGCTGACGTACGACATCGACATCGCGCAGGCGCCGGGTGCGCGGATCAAGAACGTGAAGTTCGACGGTGCCGAGCTGGACGACGCGGCGCAGTTCGTGTTCGCGGTGAACAACTACCGGGCCAACGGTGGTGGCGCGTTCCCGCATGTGGCGGCGGCGCAGGAGCTGTGGTCGGAGTCGACGGAGATCCGGACGCGGATCGCGGAGTGGGTGACGGCGAAGGGCGTCCTCGACCCGGCCGATTTCGCGTCGGTGGACTGGAGGCTGACGCGGGACGGGACGCCGGTGTTCTAGCCCTGGGGCTATCCCTGGAGTTCGATGAGTTGACCGCGTTCTCCTGCCCGGTGTCCGGGCCGGGGGGCGCGGTTTTCGTGTCCGGTGAGGCCGAAGGTGGTGAAGGCGGTGCGTTCGGGCTGGGGGTAGGGGTCCTTGCCGGTGAGGGTGTTGAGGATGGTGGCGCTGCGCCAGGCGGCGAGGCCGAGGTCGGGGGCGCCGACGCCGTGGGTGTGGCGTTCGGCGTTCTGTACGTAGACCGCTCCGCGTACGGATTCGTCGAGGACGAGGCGGAACTGTGCGTCGATGCGCGGGCGTTCGGCGCGGTCGCGGCGGAGGTAGGGGTCGAGTCCGGCGAGGAGCTGGCCGAGGGGGCGCTCCTTGTAGCCGGTGGCGAGGATGACGGCGTCGGTGGTGAGGCGGGAGCGGGAGCCCTGGCGCCGGTGTTCGAGGTGGAGTTCGACTTTGGTGGTGGCGACGCGTCCCGCGGTGCGGACGCTGACGCCGGGGGTGAGGGTGGCGTCGGGCCAGCCGCCGTTCAGGGTGCGCCGGTAGAGCTCTTCGTGGATGGCGGTGATGGTGTCGGCGTCGATGCCCTTGTGGAGCTGCCATTGGGCGGGGACGAGGTGGTCGCGCTCGTCTTCGGGGAGCTGGTGGAAGTAGCGGGTGTAGTCGGGCGTGAAGTGTTCGAGGCCGAGTTTGGAGTACTCCATGGGCGCGAAGGCGTCGGTGCGGGTGAGCCAGTGGAGTTTCTCGTGGCCTGCGGGGCGGGCGCGGAGCAGGTCGAGGAAGATTTCGGCGCCGGACTGTCCTGAGCCGATGACGGTGATGTGCTCGGCGGCGAGCAGGCGCTCGCGGTGGGTGAGGTAGTCGGCGGAGTGGAAGACGGGCACGGTGGGTGCGTCGGCGAGGGGCCTGAGCGGCTCGGGGACGTGGGGCTCGGTGCCGACTCCGAGTGCGACGTTCTTCGTGTAGGTGCGGCCGAGGGCTTCGGCTTCTCCGTCGGCGTCGAGCCGGGTGTAGTCGACTTCGAACAGGGCGCGTTCGCTGTTCCAGCGGACGGCGTCGACCTGGTGGGAGAAGTGCAGGCCGGGGAGGTTCTCGCTGACCCAGCGGCAGTAGGCGTCGTAGGCGGCGCGCTGGATGTGGAACTGCTCGGCGAAGTAGAAGGGGAAGAGGCGCTGCTGGGTTTTGAGGTAGTTGAGGAATGACCAGTGGCTGGTGGGGTCGGCGAGGGTCACCAGGTCGGCGAGGAAGGGGACTTGGAGGGTGGCGCCCTCGATGAGCAGGCCGGGGTGCCAGTGGAAGGCGGGGCCCTGGTCGTAGAAGGCGGTGTCGAGTTCGGTGAGGGGGTGGGCGAGCGCGGCGAGGGAGAGGTTGAAGGGGCCGATGCCGACGCCGACGAGGTCGCGGGGTGCTTCGGTGGGCGGGGTGGGGTGCGGGGCGCGCTCGGCTGGCACGGCGTTCATCGGGTCGTGTGTCCTTCCACCAGTTTCAGGAGGGCGGCGAGGTCGCCCGGTTCGGTGTGCGGGTTGAGCAGCGTGGCTTTGAGCCAGAGGGTGCCGTCGTCGGTGCGGGCCCGGCCGAGGACGGCGCGGCCTTCGGTGAGCAGGCCGCGGCGGATGGCGGCGATGGTCTCGTCGCTCGCGCCGCGGGGCCGGAACAGGACGGTGGAGAGGGTGGGGGTGTCGTACAGCTCGAAGCCGAGGTGGCTGTCGACGAGGCGGGCCAGGTGGTGGGCGACGTCGATGACCTGGTCGGTGAGGGCGCCGAGTCCGGTGCGTCCGAGGGCTTTGAGGGTGACGGCGATCTTGAGGATGTCGGGGCGGCGGGTGGTGCGCAGGGAGCGGCCGAGGAGGTCGGGCAGGCCGGCTTCGGTGTCGTCGTCGGCGTTGAGGTAGTCGGCCTGGTAGGTGAGGGCGTTCACGTCGGCGGGGTCGCGTACGGCGAGGAGTCCCGCGGCGACGGGCTGCCAGCCGAGTTTGTGCAGGTCGAGGGTGACGGTGTGGGCGCGGGCGAGGCCGTCGAGCCGGGCGCGGTGGCGGGTGCTGAGGAGGAGGCCCGCTCCGTAGGCGGCGTCGATGTGCAGGCGTGCGCCGTGCCGTTCGCAGACGTCGGCGATCTCGGGGAGCGGGTCGATGAGGCCGGCGTCGGTGGTGCCCGCGGTGGCGGCGACGAGTTTGGGCCCGGGGAGGTCGGTGAGGGCTTCGTCGAGGGCGGCGGGGTCGAGGGTGCCGGTGGGGGCGGGCACGGTGAGGGGGTCGGGCAGGCCGAGCAGCCAGGCGGCGCGGGCGAGGCTGTGGTGGGCGTTGGCTCCGACGAGGAGTTGGAGGGGGCCGGGGTGACGGGTGGTCTCCCGGGCGAGGAGGACGGCGAGTTGGTTGGCCTCGGTACCGCCGGTGGTGACGAGGGCGTCGGCGGGGGCCTTTCCGTCGTGGGCCTCGCCGTACACCTCGCGGGCGAGGGTCGCGGTCACGAGGTCTTCGAGGGCGGAGGCGGCGGGGGCCTGGTCCCAGGAGTCCATGGAGGGGTTGAGGGCGCTCGCGGCGAGGTCGGCGGCGGTGGCGACGGCGAGCGGGGGGCAGTGCAGGTGAGCGGCGCACAGAGGGTCGGCGGGGTCGGCGGCGCCTTCGGTGAGGGCGGTGACGAGGGTGCGCAGGGCTTCGTCGGCGCCGGTTCCGTGCTCGGGCAGTACGGTCCCGGCCCGGTCGCGCAGTCGGGCGGCGACGGCGTCGGGCCCGCCGGCGGGGAGGGGGCCGCCGCGGAGGGCGGCGCCTTCGTGGAGGGCGTCGAGGACGGTGGTGAGCAGTGGCCGCAGGGCGTCGGGGCCCTGGATGCCTCCGGCGAGGGGCGGCGTACTGCTCATGCGGGGTCCTTCGGGTGCGTGGCCGGTGGGGCTGCACCAGTCTTGGACCTTTGGGAAGGGCACCCTTGGCAAATCGGGGAGGACGACCCGAAAGGGGTACTCCTGTACGGGGAGAGCGTGTTGATGGTGTATAGGGCAGGGACTCCCCCGGGCCCGCGGGAGTTCGGGTCCGGGGGGCGGGCAGGGCCGGCTCCGGCGGCGCCGGCCTGCGCTTCAGGAGTTCTGGGCCGCCCTGACCTTCAAGGCCCGTGACAGGTCGTCGAGTTGGTCGGCGAGCTTGCGGCGCAGGGCCGGGGTGGGGCTGCTTTCGGCCAGGCACCTTTCGCCGAGGCGCAGGGCGTCCTCGTCGATGGCGTGGGCGGGGAACGCGTGGCGTCCGGCGGCCTCGGCGATGGCGGGGCCGCGGCGGGCGGCGAGGGCGGTGGCTTCGGTGAAGTAGCGGGGTACGTAGCGGCGCAGGAGGTCCGTCTGTTCGGGTTGCCAGAAGCCCTGGGCGGTGGCGATGAACAGGTAGTTGGAGAGTTCCTGTTCGGGGTCGGTGGTGAACAGGGCGGCCCAGGCGGCTTCTTTGGCCTGGGGGTCGGGCAGGGCGGCGCGGCAGCGGGCGGCGCCCTCTTGTCCGGTGGCGCTGGGGTCGTGGGCGAGTTCGGCGTCGATGACGGCGTCGTCGATGGCGCCGAGGACGCTGAGGCGGCCGAGGATGCGCCAGCGCAGTTCGGGGTCGAGGTCGGGACCGCCGGTGACGGCGCCGGAGTCGAGCCAGCCGCGGATGGTGTCGGCGTGCTGGGCGGTGTCGATGTAGTGGCGTGCGGCGGTGAGGCGCAGGCCGGGGTTGTCGCCGTTCTCGGTGCGGCGCAGCAGGTCCTCGCACAGGGTGGTGAGGAGGGCGAGGGCGGCGGGCCGCTCGGCGGGGGTGCTGAAGCGGTCGGCGACCTGGGCGTGGGCGAAGGCGAGGACGCCCTGGACGAGGGCGAGGTCGGTCTCGGCGGGGAGGTGGGTGGCGACGGTCTCCAGGTAGGCGGCGGGTTCGAGTTCGCCGTCGCGGACCATGTCGCGCAGGCTGTTCCACAGGACGGCGCGGGTGAGGGGGTCGGGGACGCCGGAGAGGTGGCGCAGGGCGGCTTCCTGGGAGGCGGGGTCGAGGCGGATCTTGGCGTAGGTGAGGTCGCCGTCGTTGAGGACGAAGAGGGCGGGGCGGGGGCCGTGGGAGGAGAACCCGATGCCGCCGCCGGTGGCTTCGATGTCGGCCTCCAGGCGGCTGCGCGGGGTCAGTCGGTGCGGGTCGCCGGGGTCCGCGTCGTAGAGGCCGATGGTGATGCGGTGCGGGCGGGTCGCGGGCGGGGAGGCGAGGGTGGTCAGGTGGGTGAGGCCGTCGCGGTCCTCGGCCGGGTCGGGGCCGGTCCACACGCCGGGGCTGCCGTGGTTGCCCAGGTCGAGGTGCCATGCGGTGTCGTCGGTGGTGACGGTGGCGGTGAGGGTGTCGACGCCGGTGGTGCGCAGCCATGCGTCGGCCCAGGCGTGCACGTCCCGGTCGGTGTGGGAGGCGAGGGAGTCGATGAAGTCGGCGAGGGTGGCGTTGGCGAACTTGTGGCGCTTGAAGTGGGTGTTGATGCCGGCGAGGAAGTCCTTCTCGCCGAGCCAGGTGACGAGTTGGCGCAGGGCGCTGGCGCCCTTGGCGTAGGAGATCCCGTCGAAGTTGAGGAGGGCGGCGGCGGTGTCCTCGACGGCTTCGGGGGCGACGGGGTGGGTGGAGGGGCGCTGGTCGGCGTCGTAGCCCCAGGACTTGCGGGCGACGCCGAAGTCGACCCAGGTGTCGGTGAAGCGGGTCGCTTCGGTGAGGGTCTGGTAGCCCATGTACTCGGCGAACGACTCGTTCAGCCAGATGTCGTCCCACCATTGGAGGGTGACGAGGTCGCCGAACCACATGTGGGCCATTTCGTGGGAGATGACCATGGCGCGGGTCTGGCGTTCGGTGTCGGTGACGGCGGAGCGGTAGACGTACTCGTCGCGGAAGGTGACGAGTCCGGGGTTCTCCATGGCGCCGGCGTTGAACTCGGGGACGAACGCCTGGTCGTAGGAGTCGAAGGGGTAGGGCTCCTCGAACTTCTCGTGGTAGCGGTCGAAGCACGCGCGTGTGATGTCGAGGATCTCGTCGGCGTCGGCGTCGAGGTGGGGCGCGAGGGAGCGGCGGCAGTGCAGGCCGAAGGGGAGGCCGCGGTGTTCGGTGCGTACGGAGTGCCAGGGTCCGGCGGCGACGGCGACGAGGTAGGTGGAGAGCGGCGGGGTGGTGGCGGCCTGCCACCTGCCCTCCCCCAGGTGCTCGACGACGCTGTTGGTGAGGACGGTCCAGCCTTCGGGGGCGGTGACGGTGAGGTCGAAGCGGGCCTTCAGGTCGGGCTGGTCGAAGGCGGCGAAGACGCGCTGGACGTCTTCCATGAACAGCTGCGTGTAGACGTAACTCTCGCCGTCGGTGGGGTCGGTGAAGCGGTGCATGCCCTCGCCGGTGTGCGAGTAGCGCATGGCGGTGTCGAGGCGCAGCTCGTGGGGGCCTTCGGTGAGGCCGGTGAGGGGCAGCCGGTTGCCGTCGAGGGTGGCGGGGTCGAGGGGGTGTCCGTCGAGGGTGACGGAGCGCAGTTCGGCGGGCTTGAGCTCGACGAAGGTGGTGCCTGCGGCGCGCGCGGTGAACCGGATCACGGTTCGGGAGTCGAAGGTGTGGCTGCCGCGGGTCAGATCGAGGTCGACGGTGTACCGCTGGACGTCGATCAGCCGGGCTCGGGTTTGCGCTTCGTCGCGCGTCAGTACGGACATGGATCTATGCTGCCGGATGCCGTCGGCTTCGGGACAGTGCGGCCCGGTGGGCGCCGAGGCCGCGGGGCCCTGCCCCCGGCGGCCTGTTGCTCCTCGGTCTTGCCCGGCCAGGGCCCTAGTGCTGGGGGGCGCCTCCGGAGGGGCTTGCCTTCGCGGCGATCTGTTCGTGGTGGCGGATGACCTCGCTGATGATGAAGTTCAGGAGCTTTTCCGCGAACGCCGGGTCCAGTTTCGCGTTCTCGGCGAGCTGGCGGAGGCGTTCGATCTGGCGGGACTCCCGTGCCGGGTCCGCCGGAGGCAGCTCGTGTTCGGCCTTGAGGTGTCCTACCTGCTGCGTGCATTTGAAGCGTTCGGCGAGCATGTGGACGACGGCGGCGTCGATGTTGTCGATGCTGTCGCGGAGCCGGCCGAGTTCGGCGCGCACCTCGGGATCGACTGCCTGTGGCTTGCTGGAGGTCATGACGGGTCAGCCTACGTGGAGCATGGGCGGGTCGTCGGGGTCGGGGATTGTGTCGGACCAGCCGCCGGGTACGGCGCGGCCCTGTTGTTCGCGGAAGCGGACGGGTGCGGTGCCGACGCGGCGGGTGAAGAGGCGGGAGAAGTAGGCGGGGTCGTCGTAGCCGACGCGGCGGGCGACGGCGGCGACGGGGAGTTCGGTGGCGGCGAGGAGTTCCTTGGCGCGGCCCAGGCGGATGCCGAGGAGGTAGTCCTTGGGGCTGCAGCCGGCGCCTCTGCGGACGGCGGTGCGCAGTTCGGCGGGGGTCATGCCGTGCCGGGCGGCGTGTTCGGCGACGGACAGCGGCTGGAAGGCGTCGCGGGCGAGGGCCTGGAGTACGGGGTCGCCGTCGGGGGCGATGTCGGCGCGGGCGCGGCGCAGGGCGACGAGGAGTTCGTGGACGGCGGCGCCGGTCTCCACTTCCAGGAGGGGGTTGCCGCGGCGGGCGGCGCGGGCGATGCGGCCGACGGCGGCGCGGGCCGGGGCGGCGTCGGAGAGGGGCACGAGGGGCCGGTCGGGCTCGATGTAGCCGAGTTCGGTGTAGGTGGTGGTGGCGGGTCCGGTGAAGTCGACGAAGCACTCGTCCCAGCCGGTGCCGGCGTCGGCTCCGTAGTGGTGGGGGCGGCCCGGGGTGAGCCAGATGAGGGCGGGTGCGGTCACGGGGGCCCGGCGGCCGTCGGCGGCCTGGAACCAGCCGCTTCCGGCGGTGACGACGACGGCCACGTGGTGGTCGAGGGTGCGGGGTCCGACAGTCGGCAGCAGTCCGTGCTGGAGCCCCACGCCGAGGCAGACGAGGCCGAGTCGGTGGTGGACCGGGCTGGGTGTGAAGTACCGCATCCAGGTGTGGTACGTGGACATGTGTCCCCTCCCATGGCGCTTGTCCTGAAATGTGGCGTCGGGGGTGCGGTCCCGCGTCCAACACCAGCCGATCTTTGTCCATGGACCCCGTCGCCCGCCAGAGGTGAAGGTGGCGGCCGGTAGGTGAGGCGCCTATCAGGCACGGAGGAGCACGTGATGGCCGAGTTCAGGGTGGGCGAGGACGACTTCGAGGTGGACGGCGGGCCGGTGCGGCTGTTGTCGGGCGCCTTGCACTACTTCCGGGTGCACGAGGGGCAGTGGGCGCACCGGTTGCGGATGCTGAAGGCGATGGGCCTGAACTGTGTGGAGACGTACATCCCGTGGAATCTGCACGAGCCACGTCCTGGTGAGGTGCGCGATGCGGCGGCGGTGGGCCGCTTCCTGGACGCGGCACACGAGGCGGGGCTGTGGGTGATCGCCCGGCCGGGGCCCTACATGTGTGCCGAGTGGGAGAACGGGGGGCTGCCGCACTGGGTGACGGGTCCGTTGGGGGCGCGGATCCGTACCAGGGATGCGGAGTTCTCGGCGGCGGTGGAGCGCTGGTTCCGGGTGCTGCTGCCGTACATCGTGGAGCGGCAGATCGACCGGGGCGGCCCGGTGATCATGGTGCAGGTGGAGAACGAATACGGCAGTTACGGCTCGGACGCTCTCTACTTGCGGGCCCTTGCCGACCTTCTTGTCGAACTCGGCGTGACAGTACCGCTGTTCACCTCGGACGGGCCCGAGGACCACATGCTCACCGGCGGCTCGATTCCGGGCGTCCTCGCGACGGCGAACTTCGGCTCCCACGCGCGCGAGGGGTTCGCGACGCTGCGCAGGCACCGCCCCGAGGGGCCGCTGATGTGCATGGAGTTCTGGTGCGGCTGGTTCGACCACTGGGGCGCCGAGCACGTCGTACGGGATCCGGCGGACGCGGCCCAGGCGCTGCGGGAGATCCTGGAATGCGGGGCGTCGGTGAATCTGTACATGGCGCACGGCGGGACGAGCTTCGGGGGCTGGGCGGGGGCGAACCGGGGCGGGGAGTTGCACGACGGGCCGCTGGAGCCGGATGTCACGTCGTACGACTATGACGCGCCGATCGACGAGTTCGGCCGCCCCACCGAGAAGTTCTGGCTGTTCCGGGAGGTCCTCGGCCGGTACGCGACGCAGCCGCTGCCGGAGGTGCCGGGGCCGCCGGCGGCACTGTCCGGCCCTGTGACGGCCGAGCTGACCGCGTTCACACCGTTGGAGGGTGTGCTGGAGGCGCTGGGCGGCCCGGAGTCGGAGCATGCGGTGCCGCCGTCGTTCGAGGAGCTGGACGTGGACCGGGGCCTGGTGCGGTACGCGGTGACCGTGCCGGGGCCGCGTCAGCCGTATCCGTTGCGGGCGAACGGGCTGCGGGACCTGGCGGTCGTGTACGTCGACGGGGAGCGGGCCGGGGTGCTCACGGAGGAGGAGCCTGCCCTCGCGGAGCCCGTCGCGGGGCACGCGCGCGTGGAGCTGTGGGTGGAGTCGCTGGGCCGGGTCAACTACGGGCCGCGCACTGGCGAGCCGAAGGGGATCACGGGCGGGCTGCTGCACGAGCGGCAGTACCTGCACGGGGTGCGGGCGCGAGGGCTGCGGCTCGACGCGTTCACGCCGGACCGGGTGGCTTCTCTGCCGTCCGCCGCGCCGGGCGACGGGTCGCGAGGGCTGTACCGGGGTTCGTTCGAGGTGTCCGGCCCCGGGGACGCCGTGCTCGAACTCCCGGGCTGGGAGCGGGGGTTCGCGTGGGTGAACGGATTCTGCCTGGGCCGCTACTGGTCGGCGGGGCCGCAGGGTTCGTTGTATGTGCCGGGTCCGGTGCTGCGGGAAGGGGTCAACGAGGTGTGGGTTCTGGAGCTGGATCGGGCGGGTGGGCCGGGCGTGCTGCTCCGCTGACCGGTACAGCCCCGCGCCCCCGAGATGGCGCACACGGTGCGCATCTCGGGGGCGCGAGGACCTGCGCGCAGCAGGACCCGGCCGGCAGGCGCGCGGGCCCGCTAGAGCGCGGTCACCTCGAACGCGTCCAACGTGAACTCGGCGGTCCCGTTGTCGCCCACCTTGCGCAGCCCGACCCACGCGTCCCCCTGCGCGGGCGCGGTGAACTCGTAATCCAGCGTGGCGGGTTCGATGGCCACAGGCAGGTCCCTGCGGTCCAGCTCATGCCCCGCCGGACTGTCGGCCCCGGTGATCCACGCGTACTGGCCGGCCAGCTCGCACTCGTACCGCAAGCGGACGCGATACCGCTTGCCGGGGGTGAAGCGGACGGTGTGCGGGACCGTGCGGTGGACGAGGCCGGTGTTCTCGCCGCGCGACTTCAAGGACTGGGTGCCGTCGATGACGTCGTCGATCTTCTTGCCGTTCCAGCCGCGCTGGGTGAAGGGGGCGTGGCGTTGGGCGATGTGGGTGCGCGGGTCGGTGGAGCCGCCCGCGTCGCCCTTCACGAACGGGCCCCAGCCCTGCGGGACGTTCTCGAAGTCCTCGAAGACCAGGGCCCCTTGTGGAGCGGCGGGCCGCTCGGCCCGCACGATGCGGACGTTGTCGAAGCGGACGCGTGCCTGTCCGGCGTCCGCGCGCAGAGTGAGGGTGACGGGGCCGCCGCCCTCGGGGACGGTGAAGTGCGTGAACATGCGCTGGAATCGGGTGTCGTGCTTGCGGTCGGCGGCGACGTAGTTGACGGCGGTCGAGGTGTCCGTCCAGTTGGTGGCGGTGACGCCGTCGGCGGTGCGCACGTCCAGGGAGGCCTTGCGGCGCTCGCCCGCCGTGGCGCCGACCTCGACCTGGACGGAGGCCGCGTAGGTGCCGGGGGCGAGCCTGCTCAGGCGTTGGGCGACGGTGGCGGCGGCGCCGGGAGCGATGACGAGTTCGTGGTCGCCGAGGTCGCTGAGTTCGACGGACGCGGGCCCGGAGACCTGCCAGCCCTTCAGGGAGCCGGAGTGGAAGCCGGGGTCGTGCAGCGGGGTGCCCTGTCCCCAGCCGGGGTCGCGGTCCAGGTCGGTGCGGCGCCGGTACAGGACGTAGGGCCGGTCGGCGTCGGCCTCGATCGTGACCTTGCCGCCGGCGACGCGTACGTGGGCGACGAAGACGCGGCCCTGGTCGGTGAGCCGGTACAGGGCGATGCGGGAAAGCGCCGCCCACGCGCGCGGGAGCTGCCAACTGCTGCTCCCGCCGCCGGGGTTGTAGTGGTACAGCTTCGCCGGGTCGGTGGCCTTGCGGGGTTCCCAGGGCAGCAGGTAGGTGCCGTCGTCGTAGACGAGGCGGCCGTCGGTGGTGATGCGGCGGGCGCCGGTGGCGTCGCTGACACTGGTCTTGGTGGCGCCGGCGAACGTGATCTCGTGCTCGCCCCATGTCGTGATGGGCTGCGCCTGGAGGTACTTGGCGGGCAGCGAATGGGTCCAGATGAGCCGGTAGAAGTCGGTCCAGTCGGTCTTGCCGGTCCAGCCCTCGAAGTTGCCCATGCGGGCGACGCCGAGGAGGGTGGGCCACTTGTCGGCGAAGACGTCCTTCTGGTGGTGCCGGATGAAGCGGATCAGGCGGGAGTTGATGCCGCGTGAGGTGTCGGGGCCGTAATCGGTCTCGGTGGCCCAGTGCGACCACAGGGCGGAGCGTTCGAAGCCGTGGCCCCATTCGGTGGTGATGTTCCAGCCCTGGTCGCGGAAGGTGCGCTGGAGGCGGTCGGAGGTCCAGCCGGACTCGCGGAACACGTCGATGTAGAGGGTGTTCAGGGCGGGGTCGGCGTCCCGGCGCAGGTCGGCGAAGCGCTTGACGATGTCGCCCGAGACCAGGTCGCGGCGCTGGTCGATGCGGTAGCTCTGGTCGAGCCAGTCCCACTGCTCGTCCGTCTTGTCGACGAGGGTCTCGGAGAAGGCGTTCGCGACGGGGTAGGACTCGGTGGCGTTCACGTGCACGCCGAAGTCGCTGTTCCACTTCGTGCCTTCACGCACAAGGGTGTTGAGGTCGTCGAGGCCGCCCGCGCGCGTGTTGTAGTTGCCCGCGTAGTCGGGGTGCGCGGAGTCGTGGCCCTCGGACTGGTAGCCCTTCAGGAGCGTGTACTGGCGCAGTCCGTCGGTGGCCAAAGAGATCCGCTTGACGTTGTCGAGGGTCGCCAGGAACGGATTGGTCGCCTGTGAGGCGAAGTTGAACGGGATGTGCGGGACGACCCGCAGGTGCTGCTCGTCGGCGCCGCGCGGGGTGACGGCGATGTCCCGGAAGGCGATCGCCGCGTCCTGCCAGTCGACGGTTCCGTCGCCGTTCCGGTCCCGGGTGACGATCACCGTGGCGTACGGGAGCGGTTCGGTGGCGTCGACGGGGGCGGTGGCGGCGCGGTGCGTCCACTGGCCGGGGGCGAGCCGGGCGGCGGTGAATCCGTCGCCCTTGACCGTCTCGCGCCACAGCCGGCCGTTCTCCCAACTGCTGGCGCTGTCCGGCTTGTCCCAGACGGTGTTGGTCTCGACGGCGCCGCCGAGCGTGTCGTGGGCGACGACGGCGTAGGCGCAGCCGGTGGGTTTCTCGGCCGCGCTGTCGGCCTTCGGCGTGACGAGGGTGTCGCCGCTCAGGGCCTTGTCGAGCTGCACCTTCGCGGCGAGCAGGGCGGCGCCGGGCTGGTCGCTGCGCACGGAGAGCAGGGCGAGTCCGGGAATCCGGAGGGTCCCGACGCGCAGGGCGGCCGTGTCGCTGACACGGGTGACGCGCCAGTCGACGCGGTGGCCGTCGACGGTGATCCGTACGTCGATGGTGGTGGCGCCGCCGAGGGTGAGCCGGTAGTCGGCACGGTCCGCGCCGATCGTGGACGTCACCTTCGGGGTGTGCTCGACGCCGTCGACGAGCACGGTCGTGACCGGGTCGGGCTGGGCGTGCAGGACGGCGCCGGTGGCGCGGTCGGTGTAGGAGACGACCGACGGGAAGGCGGTGGCGATGCGGACGTCGAGGCCCTTGGAGCGGAGCACGGCGGTGCCCGGCGCGTCGGCGGCGGACGCGTTGGCGGTGGCGGCGCCGGTGAGGCCGAGCGTCAGGGTCGCGCCCGTGGCGGCGCCGACGGCGACGACGGCCCTGCGGGTGAGGCCTTGGTGGTCCATCGACTGGTTTGCGGGTGGCAGGGGCTGGCCTGTGGGCGGCACGGCGCACTCCTTCTCACGGCGGTTCGGGGTGTCGATCACGATGCGCCGCGTGGGGCGGGGGCGCCCATGGACAAAGGAGGGACAGGTGTTGGACTAACGGACGCGACCGGACGCGCGCGGCGGCCGAGCCCGGCGTCGTGGGTCTGGCGCGCAGGGCGCACGGCCGTACGCTGGATGCGCCGGGTCCGGGGGCGGACCCCGGGGAGGACGGCCCGGCGGCCCCAGGGGGTACGCGCGTGGTGAACGGCGGACCGGTGGTACACGGTTATCCGCATCTGGAGACCGTGCGGGCGGCGATCACCGCGCTGTACAAGCGTCTCTCGTACGACACGGTGCACACCTTCGCGACGAGCGTGGCCCCGGCCGACGTGGCCTTCGGCGACGAGGACGATCTGCACCTGGGCGCGCAGCGGGTGGCGCGCGAGCTGGTGCGGCACTACCACCTGCCGGACGCGCGCATGATCATCGGGTTCCGGGAGATGGAACACGCGGCGAGTGTGGAACTCGCTGCCGGGCCGGAGTACTTCATCGAGCTGAACGACCGGTTCCGCACGCATCGCCGGGACATCGGGGCGGCCCTCGCGCACGAGGTCATGCATGTGTACCTGCACCGGCTCGACCTGTCGTTCCCCGGGACGCGGGACAACGAGATCCTCACGGACACCGCCGCGACGTATCTCGGGGCGGGGTGGCTGCTGCTCGACGCGTACCGGGAGGACGCGGCGACGTCGCAGAAGCTCGGCTATCTGACACCGGAGGAGTTCGGGTACGTGCTGGCGAAGCGGTCGCTGGTGTTCGGCGAGGCGCCGGAGACGTGGTTCACCAGTGCGCAGGCGTACACGGCGTACACCAAGGGCCTGGCGCAGGCCCGCCGCGACGAGCAGCAGCCGCCGCTCACCGCGGCGGGCTGGGCGGGCCAGCGCCGGTATGCGAAGGACCGCCGGTACGCGCAGGACCACGGCGCGCGGGGGCCCGCGCCCGCGGGCCCGTACTCGTTCTCGGCGGACGGACCGCAGGGCCGGTCCGGACTGCGGGTGGCGTTCCCCTGCCCTACGTGCCACCAGCGGATCCGGGTGCCGGTGCGCGGCCGGGTACGGGCGCGGTGCGGGCTGTGCCGCACGGTTGTGGAGTGCGACACGTAGGACGTACGTAGAGGTCGGGCGGGTGGCGAGCCCCGGGAGCCGGGGCCGGGGCGCCGACACGCGGCCTCTCACTGCGCCCCGTACACACTCCCGGGTACCGCGGCCCGCTCCAGCAGTTCCCGCACGGCGCCCCCCGCGCCCGTCGGCGTCCACCGCTCCGCCTTGTCGACGGCCGGCCCGGGCCGCCACCCCTCCATGACCGTGATCCGGCCGCCCTCCACCTCGAAGACCCGCCCGGTCACCCCGTCGCAGGACTCCCCGGATCCGAGCCACACCACCAGCGGCGACACGTTCTCCGGCGCCATCGCGTCGAACCCGCCGTTCCCCGGGGCCGCCATCGTCCCGGCGAACGTGGCCTCTGTCATCCGGGTCCGCGCGGCCGGCGCGATCGCGTTGACCTGCACCCCGTACCGGGCCAGCTCCGCGGCGGCCACCAGGGTCAGGCCGAGGATCCCGGCCTTGGCCGCGCTGTAGTTGCCCTGCCCGACGGAGCCCAACAGGCCTGCGCCGGAAGAGGTGTTGATGACTCTGGCCGTCACCGGACGGCCCGCCTTCGCCTCCGCCCGCCAGTACGCCGCGGCATGCTTCAGCGGCAGGAAGTGCCCCTTGAGGTGGACCCGCATCACGGCGTCCCAGTCCTCCTCGTCCTGGTTCACCAGCATCCGGTCCCGCAGGAACCCGGCGTTGTTCACCAGCGTGTCGAGCCGCCCGAACGTGTCGACGGCCGCGGCGACGACCGACGCGGCCCCCTCCGAGGTGGCGATGTCACCCCCGTGGGCCGTCGCCTCACCGCCGAACTCCCTTATCTCCGCGACCACTTGAGCCGCCGGAGTGTCTGGCGCGGGCGTGCCGTCGAGGCCCACCCCGAGGTCGTTCACGATGACCTTCGCGCCTTCGGCGGCGTAGGCGAGGGCATGTGCGCGGCCCAGGCCCCGACCGGCCCCGGTGACGGCCACCACCCGCCCCGCGCACAGCCCGCCGCCGGCCGGTACCGCGTCCGTCCGCGTCATCTCACGCCTCCTTGTTGGCCGTTGCGGCTTCCAGGAACGCGGGGCGCTCCCCGCCGCCGTGCACGAGCAGGCTCGCCCCGGTGATGTACGCCGCCGCGTCCGACGCCAGGAACACGGCGGCCTCGCCGATCTCGCGGGGCTCGGCGAGGCGGCCCAGCGGTACCGTCGCGCCCACCGCGGCGATGCCCTCCTCGTCCCCGTAGTGCAGCGCGGAGAGTTCCGTGCGCACCATGCCGAGCACGAGCGTGTTGACGCGGATGTCCGGCGCCCATTCCACGGCCATGGACCGGGCCAGGTTCGCCAGGCCCGCTTTCGCCGCCCCGTACGCCGCCGAGCCGGGCGAGGGGCGCGTGCCGCTGACGCTGCCGATCATCACGATGGAGCCGCGGGCCGCCGCGAGTTGTTCGCGGGCGGCGAGCGAGGCGGTCAGCGGGGCCGTCAGGTTGAGGTCGATCACGCGCGCGTGCCGCTCGGCGTCGGTGTCGCCGAGCAGCCGGTACGGGGTGCCGCCCGCGTTGTTCACGAGTACGTCCACCCGGCCGAGGCCCGCGAACAGCTCCCCCACGGCCGCCGCGTCCCGCAGGTCGACCGGCACGAACTCGCAGCCGTGCAGCGAGACTTCGGGCGGCCGGCGGGCGCAGACCACCACCCGCGCACCGGCCCGCGCGAAGGCGTCCGCGATGCCCGCACCCACGCCCCTGGTGCCGCCCGTGACGACGGCGACCCGACCGCTCAGATCCATCCCGCTCCCCACGCCGCCCGGCCCGCATGGTCGCGCGCGACCGCACTCGATCGCGCACCAAACAAACGTTAGGTGGAAAGGCGGCGGAACGCCAGGCCCGCGGCCACCAGGATGGGCGGGGCCGGGTCACGAAAACGGAAGCGCCCCGTTCCGGTTTCCAGACACCGGAACGGGGCGCGACACGACGCGTACTGCAAGGGCTACGACCACAGCCGGGTCGGCCCGGGGCGGGTACTCCTAGGCCGCGGCCTTGCGCGGGCCGTGGCCGCGCCGGTTTCCACCGGTCGCCGCACCGTTCGCCGCGCCGGTGCCCGAGCGGCGTCGGCCACCGGCCGCACCCTGCCCGGAACGCTGACCGCCCTGCGCCGAGCGCTGACCGCCCTGCGCGGAACGCTGACCGCCCTGCGCGGAGCGCTGGCCCTCGCCGCTCGCGGCCCGGCCGGAGCCGCTGCCGCCGTTGCCCGGGCCGGCGCCACGGGAGCGGCGCGAACGGCGCGGCTTCGCGGCGGCGGCCGGGGCGGCCTGCTCGGGGACGGAGATGGTCACGGCCACGCCGGAGGGCTCGCGCGCCCCGGTGATCGTCACCAGCTCCTCGTCCGTGGAACGGACCTGGGTCGTACGGGGCTGCACCTTGGCGTCCCGCATCAGCCGCTGCACGTCGCGCTTCTGCTCGGGGAGCACGAGGGTGACGACGCTGCCGGACTCGCCCGCGCGGGCGGTACGGCCGCCGCGGTGCAGGTAGTCCTTGTGCTCGGTGGGCGGGTCGACGTTCACGACGAGGTCGAGGTCGTCGACGTGGATGCCGCGCGCCGCGACGTTGGTCGCGACCAGCGCGGTGACCCGGCCGTCCTTGAACTGCTCAAGGGTGCGGTTGCGCTGCGGCTGGCTGCGGCCGCCGTGCAGCGGCGCGGCGAACACGCCGCTGGCGAGGAGCCGCTTGGCGAGCCGGTCGGCGGAGCGCTTGGTGTCCACGAAGAGGATGACGCGGCCTTCACGGGCGGCGATGCGCGCGGTGACGGCCTTCTTGTCGGTCTCGTCGAGGACGTGCAGGACGTGGTGCTCCATCGTCGTGACGGCGCCCGCGGACGGGTCGACCGAGTGCACGACGGGGTCGGTGAGGAACTGCTTGACGAGCCGGTCCACGTTCCGGTCGAGCGTCGCCGAGAAGAGCATGGTCTGACCGCCCGGCGCGACCTGCTTGAGCAGCGCGGTGACCTGCGGCATGAAGCCCATGTCGGCCATCTGGTCGGCCTCGTCGAGGACCGTGATCCGGACCTGTCCGAGGGCACAGTCGCCACGCTCGATGAGGTCCTTGAGACGCCCGGGGGTGGCGACGACGACCTCGGCACCGCGGCGCAGCTGGCCGGCCTGCCGGGAGATCGACATGCCGCCGACGACGGTGGCCATGCGCAGGTGGAGCGAGGTGGCGTACGGGGTGAGGGCGTCGGTGACCTGCTGGGCGAGCTCGCGCGTGGGGACGAGGACGAGGGCCAGCGGGGTCTTCGGCTCGGCCTTGGCACCGGCGGTGCGGGCGAGCAGCGAAAGTCCGAAAGCGAGGGTCTTGCCCGAGCCGGTGCGACCGCGGCCGAGCAGGTCCCGTCCGGCGAGCGAGTTGGGCAGCGTCGCGGCCTGGATCGGGAAGGGTGCGGTGACGCCCTGCGCGCTCAATGTCTTCAACAGAGCGGCGGGCATGTCGAGTTCGGCGAAGGTGTCGACCGGGGGCAGCGCGGGAGTGGTGTTCTCCGGCATGGTGAACTCGCGGGGCGGCGTGGGCTGCTGCCTGCGCTGCTGCTCGGGGGCGCGCCGCTTTCCGGCTGCTGCGGGGCGGGGACTGCGACGGCTGGACGGGCGGGCTGAGCTGGCCATGCGGCATGCCTTCCGGGGACGGGGACAGCATGAGCCGGGGCCCGCACCGTGATGGTGCGGACCCCGGCCCGGTGATGCTGGATCAGGCGGGGAGGATGTTCTCCGCCTGGGGGCCCTTCTGGCCCTGGGTGACGTCGAAGGTCACCTTCTGGCCTTCCTGGAGCTCGCGGAAGCCCGAGGTGGCGATGTTCGAGTAGTGGGCGAAGACATCAGCGCCGCCGCCGTCCTGCTCGATGAAGCCGAAGCCCTTTTCCGAGTTGAACCACTTCACGGTACCGGTGGCCATGTAATTCTCCTTGAAACAGGTAGCAGCCCCCCATTCCGAGAACGCCCCGGCAAAACAATAATGCGCCTGAGGAACATTCCCGTCAGGCGCACATAAAGTCTATGGGTACCAAAACTGCAACGCTGCTGATCTTAGCATGCTTTCTCACCGCTCCGCGATCCCGTCGAGGACCATGGCCAGATACTGGCGGGCGATCTCCTCCGGACGGTGCTGTCCGCCGGGGCGATACCAGGACGCGGCCACCCAAACGGTGTCGCGTACGAACCGGTAGGTGAGGCGGAGGTCGAGGTCGGCACGGAACACCTGGTCAGCGACCCCGCGCTCCAGGGTCGTGAGCCACGTCTCCTCGAACCGGCGCTGGGACTCGGCGAGGAACTCGAACCGCTGCTGCGCGGCGAGCTGCCCGGCCTCCTTCTGGTAGATCGCGACGGCGGCGCGGTGCCGGTCGATCTCCCGGAAGGACTCGGTGACGAGGGCTTCCAGGGTCTGCCGGGGGCCGAGTTCCGCGTCGAGCACGGCGTCGTAGCCGGACCACAACTCGTCGAGGAAGGTCCGCAGGATCTCCTCCAGCATCGATTCCTTGGAGTCGAAGTGGTAGTAGAGGCTGCCGGCGAGCATGCCCGCCTCGTCGGCGATCTTGCGGACGGTGGTGGCGTTGTACCCCTGGGCGGCGAAGACCTCGGCGGCGGTCCCCAGGATCTCGCGGCGCCGCTCGTCGGGGGCGGCCTGGGGCTTCTTCTTCGTAGGCACGCCCCCATTGTGGTCCACGCGTCCGCGGGCCGGTCCGGCGTGTCCCGTGTCACACCCCGGTGACGACGGCGACGGGCCCCTTCGCGTACAGCTCCCCCGGACCTTCGACGAGTACGGCGTCGAAGCGGCCGAGCGTCCGCCCGGCCACCTCCGCGCCCGCCTCGGCGAGGGCGACGACGAGCGCGGTGCCCGGCGCGAGGGGCAGCCGTCCGCGGACGACGGCGACGGACGGCGGCGCGGCGAGGCCGTCGCGCCTCCACATCACGTTGAAGTTGACGACGGGCCCGCCGAGCAGCCGGCAGTCGGTGGCCACGTCTCCCGCGAAGTCCCTTGGCTGATACGGGGTGTTGACGAGGGTTTCGACGCCGCCGACGGTCAGTTCCATCCCGTCGCCCTCGACCATGGTGAGCGTCCGGCCGACGCCGGGGAACGCGGAGAACGGTCCGTCGGCGGCCACCTCGGCGAGGCTGACCCGCCACAGGAAGTCGGCCATGCCCGCGCCCGCGGGCGATCCGGTGATCTCGCGGGTGACGCCGCCGCCGTTCTTCCAGGCGACGGCGGTGCGGTCGGCGGCGGGCAGGGAGCGTACGACGCGGTCGATCATGGACGCCGAGGGTACGCCGGGCGCACCCGCGCCGACCAGGTGCGCGAAGTGTGGCTATGTTGTTCGCCGCCCTACGTTGATGACCTCAGGAGCCGGCCGTGGAACCCAGCCCCCAGTCCGCCACGACGCCCACGTGTTACCGCCACGCCGACACCGAGACACATGTCGGCTGCGTCCGCTGCGAGCGGCCCATATGTCCTGCCTGCATGCGCGAGGCGTCCGTCGGGTTCCAGTGCCCCGACTGCGTGCGCGAGGGCAGCCGGTCGGTGCGCACGGCCACCACCGTGGCCGGTGGCCGGATCTCGGCCGTGCCGCTGGTGACGTACGCGCTGATGGCCGTGAACGTCCTCGTCTACCTCGGCGAGGTGATCCGTCCGGGCATCGTCGAGCGGCTGCAGATGATCGGCCAGGGGCTGGTCGGCCCGGACGGCGTGGGCTATGTCTACCAGGAGCACCACCCCGCGGGCTTTCACGCCGAAGGGGTGGCCGAGGGCGAGTGGTACCGGCTGCTGACCGGTGCGTTTCTCCATATGCCGCCCACGGAGGGCGTGTTCGGGATTCTGCACATCGTGCTGAACATGGTCTCGCTGTGGAACCTCGGCCGGATCGTCGAGGCCCAGCTGGGCCGGGTCCGCTATCTGGCTCTCTATCTCGTGTCCGCGCTCGGCGGCTCGGTCCTGGTGCTGCTGATCGCGCCGCAGACGCCGACGCTCGGGGCGTCCGGCGCGGTCTTCGGGCTCGGTGCCGCGTACTGGGTGATCGCGCGGCGGCTCGGGGCGGACATGCGCCAGGTCAATCAGTTCATGGCGTACTTCCTGCTGTGGATGCTGATCTCCGCCGGGTTCACGTCGTGGCAGGGGCATCTGGGCGGGCTGGTCACGGGCGGCCTGTTGACGGTCGGCCTGGTGTACGCGCCGCGGGAGCGCAGGGGGTTGGTGCAGGGACTGGTGTGCGGGGCGCTGGTGGTGGTTCTGGTGGTGCTGGCCGCTCTGAAAGTGGCGGCGCTGTAGACCGGGCACGCCCGAACGACTGTCGCGCCGAAAAATAGCGGGCTGGGACATCCATCCGCTTACTCTGTCCCGCATGAAGCGCGCAGGCTGCCTGGTCCTCTCGTTCCTCGCCCTGGCCCCCGCGGCCACGGCGGCGGTCTTCTTCCTGTCCCCCGAGGGCCGGGCCCACGACACGGCCGCCCCCAGGACACCGGCGTCCGCCGCCGCGCGGCCGTTCGAGGACGGCAAGTCGGCCGCGGAGCGCAAGGCCGACGACGAGCTGATCGCGGATCTGCCGGCCGGTCTCGCCGCCGCCGACAAGAAGGAACTCGCGCAGCAGATCGTCGCCAGCGCCGAGAACTCCACGCTCGACTGGCGCGGCCAGTACGGCTACGTCGAGGACATCGACGACGGGCAGGGCTACACGGCGGGCATCATCGGCTTCTGCACCGGTACCCACGACCTGCTCACGCTGGTCGAGCGATACACGAAGGGCCACCCGGACAACGGCCTGGCCCGCTATCTCCCCGCCCTGCGCGAGGTCGACGGCACCGATTCGCACGAGGGGCTCGACCCCGGTTTCGCGGCGGCCTGGAAGGCGGAGGCGAAGGTGGCGGCCTTCCGGAAGGCGCAGGACGAGGAGCGCGACCGCGTCTACTTCGACCCGGCGGTCCGGCTCGCGAAGCTCGACGGCCTCGGCACGCTCGGCCAGTTCATCTACTACGACGCGATGGTCCTGCACGGCCCCGGCACGGGCCCGAGCGGTTTCTACGGTCTGCGCGAGCTGGCCATGAAGCAGGCCGACACCCCGTCGCAGGACGGCAGCGAGAAGGCGTACCTCGACATCTTCCTCGACATCCGCCGCAAGGCGATGAAGGCGAAGAACCCGGACCGGGACACGACCCGTATCGACACCGCGCAGCGGCAGTTCCTGTACGACGGGAACCTGTCGCTGAAGACGCCGCTGACGTGGAAGGTGTACGGGGAGACGTTCCACGTCGCCTGAAAGGCAGACCGCCCGAACAGATCGGCCGAACGTCTCCCCGGGGCTCAGAGACCGGCTCTCAGCCCGACCATTTCTCGCGCAGCACCTCCTCCGCGGGCTTGCCGCGCGGCGAATAGGCGAGCCGCTCCGGGGTCTCGCCGCTGTCGGGCCAGTCGTCCCACATCCACCAGCAGACGCCGGCCCACCAGCTCCGGCCGTCGAACGTGTCCAGCAACGCCCGGTAGGCGGCGGCCTGTTCGTCGGGGGCGGGGACGCGGCTGACGGTCCAGGAGTACGGGGCCGTCGTGGTGCCGCGCTGGCTGGCGTAGCCGGCTTCGGTGAACAGGATGCGCCGGCCCTGCTCCTGCGCGTACGCGGCGAGGCGCTCGCGGATCGGCGCCCAGGCGCGGCGCAGCCGGGCGGTGTCCCCGGTGGGGGTCTCGGCCAGCGGCCAGTAGGCGTCGATGCCGATGACGTCGAGGTCCTTCCAGAAGTGGATCTTCTGGTACTCGTCGTAGTTGGCGGCGTAGGTGAGCGGCCGGGCGTAGTGGTCGCGGACCGCCGCGATGACGTCCCGCCAGGCGGCGCGGTCGCCGGAGACGCCGGCGAGTTCGGTGCCGACCGCGAACTGTTCGGCCCCGGTGTCCGTGGCCAGTTCCGCGTAGTGGGTGATGAAGCGCCGGTACGCGGTGAACCAGGCGTGGCGGTCGCGGGGCCGGATCTCGGCGCGGTCGCCGCCGCCGGTCAGGTCGACATGCGGCTTGATCATCACCTTGAGTCCGAGGGCGTGCGCCCGGCGGGTGATGTGGCGCAGACTCCCGTCGCCGGCGCTCTCCACGGTGGGGTGCATGCCGGAGTCGGTGCGGCGCCGCTGGTACCAGGTCGGGGTGAGGGTGATCCAGCGGGCGCCGGTGGCGCGGATGCCGCGCAGGTAGCGCTCGGCGGCCGGGCTGTCGTAGTCGCTGCGGTACCAGGAGGGCAGGGTGATGCCGCGCAGGACGGCTCCGTCCGCCGGGGTGGTGGCCTCGGAGGGTGCGGTGGTGGCGTCGGTGCCCCCGCCGCCGGATGTCGTGCACGCCCCGGCGGCGAGGAGGGCCGCCACCGTGGCGACGGCGAGGGCCCTCCTCTTGAGGGCGGTTGTCCTCACAGGCTCGTCGGGCTGACGAAGGTGTAGCCCAGGGCCTTGATGCCGTCGACCGTGTCCTTCAGCGGCTGGGTCGGGTAGTAGGGGTGGTAGAAGAAGCTGGCGACGCCGTCGCGGACGGCCAGGTTGGCCCTGGCCGCCGAGATCAGGTCGGCGGGCAGCCGCGGCGGGTGGTTGTTGTAGGGGTCTGGCTCGTAGTTGCCGATGTTCTCGGGCAGCACCTTGGTGCCGTAGACGTCCTTCACCGTGTAGGGGAAGAACTGTCCGATGAAGACGTTGGATCCGGCGGAGCTTGCGCCGAGCGTTCCGGAGAAGTACAGCGAGCGTTCGAGCCGTGCGGCGTAGCGGGAGCCGAACACCTTGTAGTCGGCGGCGGAGGCCGCGTAGTGCGGGGTGGTCCACAGCGTCGGCTTCGGCAGGCCGGCGGCGGTGAACTCGGCGAGCGCGCTGGTCACCCGCGCCTGTGTCCAGGCGGTGGAGTCCTCGGCGACCGGGCCGTCGTAGACCACGTTGTCGGCCGTGTCGACGTGCGCCCGGTAGAACTCGAAGTCGTCGGCGCTGGCCCCGGTGTAGGGGTTGGCGACGGTCCCGTACTGGTGGGTGTAGCCGTGGTTCATCAGGACCGCGCCGCGCGCCAGCATGTACTTCAGGGCGCTGACGAGGTCCGGCCGCTGGGAGAGCGTGACCGTCTGCGCGACACCGTTGTTGTAGGCGCCGTTCGGGTCCTGGTACACGGGGATCACGTTGATGCCGTACGGGATCTTCTGTGAGTACAGGTAGTCCGCCATCGTCCGCAGCTCGGCCGGGTCCGAGTCGGGGCTGATGTCCTCCAGGCGCAGCAGTGCGCGGTGCCGCTCGGGCGTCGTCGGCGCGAGCGCGTCGAAGAGCAGGTCCTCGATGACGATGACCCGGTCGCTCTCGGACACGTAGGCGAAGGGGATCTCGCCGATGTAGGTGAGGTTCGACGACCGGACGGCCCACCCGAAGGTGTGCCCGTTGGAGCTGTCGAGGCCCTCCGCGAGCTTGGTGACCGCTGGATAGCCGCTGCCCGTAAGGATGTTGGGGCGCAGCACGCCGCCGTCCTGGCCCGCCGGAATCTTCCGCGTGAGCGTCTGATTCTTGTACGACACCTGCGTCACGGTGCCTACGGAACCGCCGTCCTCGTAGTACGACGTCGTCGGGTCCCACCCGTACGTCTGCGTGAACCGCGCTACGCCCACCGCGTTCGCCATGTTCCAGATGTTGGCGCCCATCCAGATCACGGGCGTGGTCGTGGTGGAGACGTCCTGGTAGAAGGCGGTGGGGATCTCGTCCGGGGTGGTGCAGCAGTAGTACGTCGAGCCGATGTAGATCACGGCTCCGTACGACCCGGCGAGGCCGGCGGTGTACTCCTTGACGGGTTTGGCCGTCACCTCACCGAAGTGGCCCGCGAGGTTGGCGGCGGCCATGGCGTAGAGCTCGCCCAGGTGACCGTAGGTGCCCGCCGTGTCGTAGAGCACGAGCGTGGTCGGGGAGGCGGCGGCCGCGGCGGGGGCCGGTGTGGCCCTGGGCGCTGTGGCCGTGGTCCTCTCGCGCGGCTTCTCCCGCGGTTTCTTGTTGGGCTTCTTGTGGCGGGCCTTGTCGGCCCTGACCTGAGCCTTCGCCCAGGCCTTGAGGTCGACTCCGCTCACCCCCGGCCGGCTCGCGACGGTTTCGTTCGCGTATCGCCGTCCACCGTCGGCGCCCGCCCCTCCGGCGGCCATGAATGTGCCGCTCAGCAGTGCGGCGGCGAGCAGTAATAGAAAAGCGAACTTCGAGATTCCGCGTCTGGGCCGTCGTATCACTGGTCTCACCGTTCTTTCCCTCCACTCTGCCATCAACAGCAAAGCTTTTCACGAACAGGAATTAGCGATTCTTGTGAGCGATCAAGAAGAATGTCAAGGGGGTGAACGGGGAAGTCCGGAAAGCCCATGGAACGCTCCGGCACGACACGAAGTCTCCTTTTCGGGTTCCCTTCTGGGCCCGGCCGCGCGTCTGCTACGTTCCTTTTGCGCATTGGGGATGCGCAGTTAAATATGGGGGGACAATGTACGGACGACCCGCCCTGGGGGCAATGCTGCCCTTGGCAGGGGCGATCGCGGCGCCCGAAGCACTGCCGGGTCTGCCGCTGGCCAGGGGGTTGCAGGCCGCGGCCGGGGCCGGATTTCTACTCTATTGCCTTACTGCCTGCCTGGTAATGCTGGCTCGAATACGACTGCGCCGCCGTACACGCATCGTGCGGGCCACGGCCGGGAGCAGCCATGATCAGTGATGTGCTGCTCTGGTCGAGCGTGACGTTGATCGTGATGGCCGGCTGCTACAACACGGCCCTCTTCACGCTTTCACGGCGCAGAATCCGCCATTCCGACAACAAGCGGAGAGAGCGATTCTACGTATTTCTACTGGCCTGCCTCAACGAGGAGAAAGTACTTTCGGAAAGCCTGGCGCGAATCACTTCCCTGCCGGCCCGGAATTTCATGGCGCTCGTCATCGACGACGGGTCGGACGACCGCACCTCGGAGATAGCGCTGGCCGCCGACCCGGCCCTGGTCCGGCTGCACCGGCGCAACCCGCCGGACGCGCAGAAGGGCAAGGGTGCCGCCCTCAACGACGGGGTGCGTCACCTCAGGGAGTCCGGGCTGCTGGCCGGGCACGCCCCCGAGGACGTGGTGGTCTGCGTGGTCGACGCGGACGGCAGGCTCGACTCGGACGTCGTGCAGTGCGTCGACCCGTACTTCGACGACCCGCGCACGGGCGCGGTGCAGGTGTGCGTCCGTATGTACAACCGGCATCTCGGGCTGCTCGCCCGCATGCAGGACATGGAGTTCGTCGTCTACGGCGACGTCTACCAGAGCGCGCGCCGCTTCATCGGCAGCGTCGGCATGGGCGGCAACGGCCAGTTCATGCGGCTGGCCGCGCTCGACACGCTGGACGGCGACGGCCCGTGGAGCGACAGCCTCACCGAGGATCTCGACCTCGGCGTCCGGCTGATCGCCAAGGGCTGGACCAATCAGCACTGCACCACCGCCGCGGTGTCCCAGCAGGCGGTGCTCAGCCTCCGGCGCCTGATCCGCCAGCGATCCCGGTGGTTCCAGGGCCACTTGCAGTCGGCCGGGCTCGTGCCGCTCATCCTGCGGGACGTGCCGACGCGGGCGGCGCTCGACCTGCTCTACCACCTCTCCAGCCCGGTGCTCATCCTGCTCACCTCGCTGTTGCCGCTGTCCTTCCTCGTCGCGCTGGGCGCCACCACCGTGGCCTCGCTCCGCGTCGGGCACCCGCTCGTCTCGCCCATGTGGCTGCTCGGCCCGTACGTGCTCTCGTTCACGGCCGCCTACGCGTACGGGTTCGTGTACGCGAGGCGTGAGCGCACTCTCGGCCTCATCCGTTCCGTGCTCATCGCGCACGTCTTCGTGTTCTACGGCTACATCTGGTTCGCGGCCGGCTGGTGGGGCTTCTGGCGCATGCTCACCGGTCAGCGGGCCTGGCTCAAGACCGCGCGCACCTGAGGGCTGTCCCGTCGCCCGTGTCGTAGCGCGCACAGACCACTCACCCACACCCTCACACGGTCGCCGTGGCGATCGCGTCCGCCCAAGGGGGGCTTCGCATGTCCACTCACCCGTCAGCCGTGCCCGTACGCGCCATGCTCGTACTCGGCACGCGGCCGGAGGCCATCAAACTGGCCCCGGTGGTACGGGAGATGACGCTCGGCGCACAGTTCGAGCCGGTCGTCGTCACCACCGGTCAGCACCGCGAGATGCTGCACCAGATGCTCGACATGCTGGGTGTCGACACCCGCATCGCGCTGGATGTCATGCGTACCAGGCAGCAACTCTCCGACCTCACCGCCCGGTTGGTGCGGGAACTGGGCCAGGTCATGCGCGAGAACCGGCCCGACCTGGTGCTGGTGCAGGGCGACACCACGACCGCTCTCGCGGGGGCCCTGGCCGCCTTCTACGAGAAGATTCCGGTCGCTCATGTCGAGGCCGGGCTGCGGACCGGCGTGCTCGACAACCCGTTCCCGGAAGAGCTCAACCGCAGTCTCATCAGCCGTATCGCGCGCTGGCACTTCGCCCCGACGGCGGCGGCGGCCCGGCACCTGACCGCCGAGGGGATCCCCGCTGAGCAGGTGTTCACCACCGGCAACACGGTGGTCGACAACCTGCTGTGGGTGCTCGACCAGGGCACCGGTACCTCCGCGTTCCGCACCGACGCACGGCGGATTCTGGTCACCCTGCACCGCCGGGAGAACCAGGGCGAGCGGATGCGGGACATGGGCCGGGCGCTGACCCGGCTCGCCGGCCGCGGCGACGTGGAGATCGTGCTGCCGCTGCACAAGAGCCCGGCCGTGCGGGACGCGCTGCTGCCCGAACTGGCGGGTCATCCGGGCATCTCGCTGGTCGAGCCGCTCGGCTACCTCGACTTCGCGGCGACGCTCGCCGACTGCGACCTGGTCCTGACCGACTCCGGCGGCATCCAGGAGGAGGCACCGAGCCTGGGCAAGCCGGCGCTCGTCCTGCGCACCACCACCGAGCGGCCCGAGGCGGTCGAGGCCGGCGCGGCCCGGCTGATCGGCACCGACCCGCAAGCCCTGGTGACCTGGACGGAGAGACTCCTCGACGATCCGGCGGAGTACCAGCGGATGAAGGGGGCGGGCAATCCGTTCGGCGACGGCAAGGCGGCCCTGCGTGTACTGGCCCAACTGGCCGAGGACTTCGCGGCCGATGTGCCCGTGGGCCTGACCGCGTCGGGGCCATACTCGACCGCATGACGCCGTTACCGCTGCGCTCCCGCTTTCGGATCCCGCCGGTTCTGCGGGAGCGCAGGGGGCGCGTGCTCACCGGCCTGGCGGTGGCGCTCGCGCTGACCGCGGCCCTCGCGGTGGGCCTGAGCCGGTGCGGGCGCGAGGATCCCGAGCCGCCGCCCGTGCCGTGGCAGGACGGCTCCACACACGGCCGCTGGCTCTCGGTCTTCAACGGTCACGGCACGAACATCGGCGACGACGACGCCCTCTCGCTCTCCCCGCGGCCCGCCGAGGACCCGGGCACCACGCACGCGGGCCTCGTCGTCAGTACCGCCTCGTACGCCGACGTGCGGTACGAGGCACGGATGCGGACCGAGAAACAGCTGCGCGAACCCACCCCGAACCCGTGGGAAGTCCCCTGGCTGGTCTGGGCGTACACCGACCCGGAGCACTTCTACTACATCACCCTCAAGCCGAACGGCTGGGAACTCGGCAAGCGCGACCCCGCCTACCCGGGCGGCCAGCGCTTCCTCGCCACGGGCCACGAGGCATACCCGGTGGGCGACTGGTCCGATGTACGGGTGGAACAGCGCGGCGCGACCATGACGGTGACGGTGGCCGACCAGCCCCTGGTGACGTTCACGGATCCCGAACGCCCCTACAACGCGGGCCGGGTGGGGGCGTACAGCGAGGACGCGGCGGTCACGTTCGAGGAGTTGAGGGCGAGTTCGGGCTGACCGAGGGGGCCCGGACGCACCGCGACGCCCACCCAGTCGTCCGGTCGGGGACAGTGGGGCAGGCGTCGCGCTCAGTTCCGTACGCCGTTGTACGGGACGTTCAGGGACGGATCGTCACACCATGAGGGAGCGGTCCGTCGGGCGGATGGGCGCCGGGAGTTCCGAGACGCCGGTCAGGAAGCGGTCCACGCCGCGGGCGGCCGAGCGGCCCTCCGCGATGGCCCAGACGATGAGGGACTGGCCGCGGCCCGCGTCGCCGGCGACGAAGACGCCGGGGACGTTGGTCTGGAACTCGGCGTCGCGCTCGATGTTGCCGCGGGCGTCGAGGTCCAGGCCGAACTGGGAGACGAGACCGTTCTCCTGGTCCGTGCCGGTGAAGCCCATCGCGAGCGTGACCAGCTGCGCGGGGATCTTGCGCTCGGTGCCGGGCTTCGGGGTGAGCTTGCCGTCGATGAACTCGACCTCGGTGAGGTGCAGCGCCTGGACGTTGCCCTCCTCGTCGCCCTCGAAGTGGGTCGTCGAGACGGAGTAGACCCGCTCGCCGCCCTCCTCGTGCGCGGAGGTGACCTTGTAGAGCATCGGGAACGTCGGCCACGGCTGGCCGAGCGGGTCCCGGTCGTCGTTCGGCCGCGGCATGATCTCCAGCTGCGTGACCGAGGCCGCGCCCTGGCGGTGGGCGGTGCCCACGCAGTCCGCGCCGGTGTCGCCGCCGCCGATGACGACGACGTGCTTGCCCTCGGCGGTGATGGGGGGCTGCACGAAGTCGCCCTCCTGCACCTTGTTGGAGAGCGGCAGGTACTCCATCGCGAAGTGGACGCCGTTCAGTTCGCGGCCCGGGGCGGGCAGGTCGCGGGAGATCGTGGCGCCCGCGGCGATGACCACCGCGTCGTGCCGCTTGCGCAGCTTCTTGGCGTCGATGTCGCGGCCGATCTCCACGCCCGTACGGAACTTGGTGCCCTCCGCGCGCATCTGCTCGATGCGGCGGTTGATGTGGCGCTTCTCCATCTTGAACTCGGGGATGCCGTAGCGGAGCAGGCCGCCGATGCGGTCCGCGCGCTCGTAGACGACGACCGTGTGACCGGCCCGCGTCAGCTGCTGGGCGGCGGCGAGACCCGCCGGGCCCGAGCCGATGACCGCGACGGTCTTGCCGGAGAGCCGCTCCGGGGCCTGGGGCGCGACGTCGCCGCGGTCCCACGCCTGGTCGATGATCGAGACCTCGACGTTCTTGATGGTGACGGGCGGCTGGTTGATGCCCAGCACACACGCCGACTCGCACGGAGCGGGGCAAAGCCGGCCCGTGAACTCCGGGAAGTTGTTCGTCGCGTGCAGCCGCTCCTGCGCCGCCGACCAGTCCTCGCGGTACGCGAAGTCGTTCCACTCGGGGATCAGGTTCCCGAGCGGGCAGCCGTTGTGGCAGAACGGGATGCCGCAGTCCATGCAGCGCGACGCCTGCTTGCTGATGATCGGCAGCAGCGACCCGGGGACGTAGACCTCGTTCCAGTCGCGCACGCGCTCGGCGACGGGACGGGTCTCGGCGACTTCGCGTCCGTGGTTGAGAAAGCCCTTGGGATCAGCCATTGGTCGCCGCCTCCATCATCTTCTCGGTGATCGCGGTCTCGGAGAGACCCGCTCGCTCGGCGGCGTCCTTGGCGGCGAGCACTGCCTTGTACGTGCTGGGGATGATCTTGCTGAAGCGCTCCGCCGACACGGCCCACTCGGCGAGCAGCTTCTCGGCGACCGTCGAGCCGGTCTCCTCGGCGTGGCGGCGCACGACGTCGTGCAGCCACTGCTTGTCGGTGTCGTCCAGGGCCTCGACCGCGCCCTGGCTGGTGACGTTGACGTTGTCGGTGTCCAGGTCGATGACGTACGCGACGCCGCCCGACATGCCGGCCGCGAAGTTGCGGCCCGTCTCGCCGAGGACCACCGCGTGACCGCCGGTCATGTACTCGCAGCCGTGGTCGCCCACGCCCTCCGAGACGACGGTGGCACCGGAGTTGCGGACGCAGAAGCGCTCGCCGGTGCGGCCGCGCAGGAACAGCTCGCCGCCCGTCGCGCCGTACGCGATGGTGTTGCCGGCGATCGTCGAGTACTCGGCGAGGTGGTCGGCGCCGCGGTCCGGGCGGACCACGATGCGGCCGCCGGACAGGCCCTTGCCGACGTAGTCGTTGGCGTCGCCCTCCAGGCGCAGCGTCACGCCGCGCGGCACGAACGCGCCGAACGACTGGCCCGCGGAGCCGGTGAAGGTGATGTCGATGGTGTCGTCGGGCAGTCCTGCCCCGCCGAACTTCTTCGTCACCTCGTGGCCGAGCATCGTGCCGACCGTGCGGTTGATGTTGCGGATGGCGACCTGGGCGCGGACCGGCTGGGCCTCCGTCTGGTCGCCCGCGGCGAGGGCGTCGGCGGCGAGCTTGATGAGCTCGTTGTCGAGCGCCTTCTCCAGGCCGTGGTCCTGCGTGATCAGCTGGTGGCGCACGGCGCCGTCGGGGAGTTCGGGAACGTAGAAGAGCGGCTCCAGGTCGAGACCCTGCGCCTTCCAGTGGCTCACGGCCCGCTCGGTGTCGAGGAGTTCGGCGTGGCCGACGGCCTCCTCGATGGTGCGGAAGCCCATCTCGGCGAGCAGCTCGCGGACCTCTTCGGCGATGAACTCGAAGAAGTTCACGATGAACTCGGGCTTGCCCGCGAACCGCTCGCGCAGCGTCGGGTTCTGCGTCGCGATGCCGACCGGGCAGGTGTCCAGGTGGCAGACGCGCATCATGACGCAGCCGGAGACGACGAGCGGCGCGGTCGCGAAACCGAACTCCTCGGCGCCGAGCAGCGCGGCGATGAGCACGTCACGGCCGGTCTTCAGCTGGCCGTCGGTCTGTACGACGATGCGGTCGCGCAGGCCGTTGAGCAGCAGGGTCTGCTGGGTCTCGGCGAGGCCGAGCTCCCAGGGACCGCCCGCGTGCTTGAGCGAGGTGAGCGGCGAAGCACCCGTACCACCGTCGTGGCCGGAGATGAGGACGACGTCCGCGTGCGCCTTCGAGACACCCGCGGCGACGGTGCCGACGCCGACCTCGGAGACCAGCTTCACGTGAATCCGCGCCTGCGGGTTCGCGTTCTTCAGGTCGTGGATCAGCTGGGCCAGGTCCTCGATGGAGTAGATGTCGTGGTGCGGCGGCGGCGAGATGAGCCCGACACCCGGCGTCGAGTGACGCGTCTTCGCGACCCACGGGTAGACCTTGTGGCCGGGCAGCTGGCCGCCCTCGCCGGGCTTGGCGCCCTGCGCCATCTTGATCTGGATGTCGTCGGCGTTGACGAGGTACTCGCTCGTCACACCGAAGCGGCCGGAGGCGACCTGCTTGATGCTGGAGCGGCGCGCCGGGTCGTACAGGCGGTCCGCGTCCTCGCCGCCCTCACCGGTGTTGGACTTGCCGCCCAGCTGGTTCATCGCGATGGCGAGGGTCTCGTGGGCCTCGCGCGAGATGGAGCCGTACGACATGGCGCCGGTCGAGAACCGCTTGACGATCTCGGAGACCGGCTCGACCTCGTCGATCGAGATCGGCTCGCGGCCCTCGGACTTGAAGCCGAACAGGCCGCGCAGCGTCATGAGGCGCTCGGACTGCTCGTTCACGCGGCCCGTGTACTTCTTGAAGATGTCGTAGCGGCGCGAGCGCGTCGCGTGCTGGAGGCGGAAGACCGTCTCCGGGTCGAACAGGTGCGGCTCGCCCTCGCGGCGCCACTGGTACTCGCCGCCGATGTCGAGCGCGCGGTGCGCCGGGGCGATGCCGGTCACCGGGTACGCCTTGGCGTGGCGGGCGGCGACCTCTTCGGCGATGACGTGCAGACCTGCGCCGCCGATCTTGGTGGCCGTGCCGTTGAAGTACTTCTCGACGAAGGCCTCGTCGAGGCCGACGGCCTCGAAGACCTGGGCGCCCCGGTAGGAGGCGACCGTCGAGATGCCCATCTTGGACATGACCTTCAGAACGCCCTTGCCGAGCGCGTAGATGAGATTGCGGATGGCCTCTTCGGGCTCGCCGTTCTCGTCGCCCGCCAGGAACGTGCCGGCCCGGACCAGGTCCTCGACCGACTCCATCGCCAGGTACGGGTTGACGGCGGCGGCGCCGAAACCGATCAGCAGCGCGACGTGGTGGACCTCACGGACGTCACCGGCCTCGACGAGCAGACCCACCTGGGTGCGCTGCTTCGTACGGATGAGGTGGTGGTGGACGGCCGCGGTGAGCAGCAGCGACGGGATCGGCGCGTGCTCGGCGTCGGAGTGCCGGTCGGAGAGCACGATCAGGCGGGCGCCGGCCTCGATGGCGGCGTCGGCCTCGGTGCAGATCTCGTCGATCCGGGCGGCGAGGGAGTCGCCACCGCCGCTCACCCGGTAGAGACCGGACAGCGTCGCGGCCTTCATGCCGGGCATGTCGCCGTCGGCGTTGATGTGGATGAGCTTGGCCAGCTCGTCGTTGTCGATCACCGGGAAGGGCAGGGTGACCGAGCGGCAGGAGGCGGCCGTGGGCTCGAGCAGGTTGCCCGCGGGGCCGAGCGAGGAGCGCAGCGAGGTGACGAGCTCTTCGCGGATCGCGTCCAGCGGAGGGTTCGTGACCTGCGCGAACAGCTGGGTGAAGTAGTCGAAGAGGAGCCGCGGGCGGGCCGAGAGGGCCGCGATCGGGGTGTCCGTGCCCATCGAGCCGATCGGCTCGGCGGCGGTCCTGGCCATCGGCGCGACGAGGATGCGCAGCTCTTCCTCGGTGTAGCCGAAGGTCTGCTGGCGGCGCGTGACGGAGGCGTGCGTGTGCACGATGTGCTCGCGCTCGGGCAGGTCGGAGAGCTCGATCTCGCCGGTCTCCAGCCAGTCGCCGTACGGCTGCTCGGCGGCGAGGCCGGCCTTGATCTCGTCGTCCTCGATGATGCGGTGCTCGGCGGTGTCGACGAGGAACATCCGGCCGGGCTGCAGCCGGCCCTTCTTGACGACCTTCGCGGGGTCGATGTCGAGGACGCCGACCTCGGAGCCGAGGACGACGAGGCCGTCGTCGGTGACCCAGTAGCGGCCGGGGCGCAGGCCGTTGCGGTCGAGAACGGCACCCACCTGGACACCGTCGGTGAAGGTGACGCAGGCCGGGCCGTCCCAGGGCTCCATCAGCGTGGAGTGGTACTGGTAGAAGGCGCGCCGGTCGGCGTTCATGGAGTCGTGGTTCTCCCACGCCTCCGGGATCATCATCAGGACGCTGTGCGGAAGCGAACGGCCGCCGAGGTGCAGGAGTTCGAGGACCTCGTCGAACGACGCGGAGTCCGAGGCGTCCGGCGTACAGATCGGGAAGATCCGGTCCAGCGTCTCCTGGCCGTTGCCGGCCGAGCCGAACAGCTCGGAGGCGAGCTGGGACTCTCGGGCGCGCATCCAGTTGCGGTTGCCCTTGACGGTGTTGATCTCACCGTTGTGCGCGACGAAGCGGTACGGGTGCGCCAGCGGCCACGACGGGAACGTGTTCGTGGAGAACCGGGAGTGCACGAGCGCGATCGCGGAGGCGAAGCGGCGGTCGGACAGGTCCGGGAAGAAGGGCTCCAGCTGGCCGGTGGTCAGCATGCCCTTGTAGACGATGGTGCGGGCGGAGAGCGACGGGAAGTACACGTCGGCCTCGCGCTCGGCACGCTTGCGCAGCACGAACGCCTTGCGGTCCAGGGCGATGCCGGTGCTGGTGTGGTCCGCGACGAAGAGCTGCCGGAAGACGGGCATCGTCGAGCGGGCGGTGGCGCCGAGCAGCCCCGGGGCGACCGGGACCTCGCGCCAGCCGAGGACGGTCAGGCCCTCTTCGGCGGCGATCGTCCCGATCCGCGAGACGAAGGACTCGGTGTCCTCCTCCGGCAGGAAGGCGATGCCGACGGCGTACGTACCGGCCTCGGGCAGGTCGAAGTCGACCGCCTCGCGCAGGAAGGCGTCCGGAACCTGGGACAGGATGCCCGCGCCGTCACCCGAATCGGGCTCGGAGCCGGTGGCACCGCGGTGCTCCAGGTTGCGCAGCACCGTGAGCGCCTGCTCGACCAGCGCGTGGCTCGCCTCGCCGGTGAGCGTGGCCACGAAGCCGACGCCGCAGGCGTCGTGCTCGTTGCGCGGGTCGTACATGCCCTGGGCGGCAGGGCGAGCATCCATGTGCGACCGGTTCGTGGTGTCCCGGCCGTTGTTGGAATGCTGGGACGGCTGGCGCGGCGTACGCATCGGCTCTCCCGTCGTCGTCGTGGCATTTGCGTGCCGAGGGACGACGTTGGCCCTCTGCGGATTACTGAAAAAGTACTGCTGAAGCACTGCTGAAATGCTGGTGAAGCTCATGCTGCTGCAAAATTTCGTGCAGATTACATGATGGAACGAATCTCGGGAACCGGATACTTCGTTCCAGCATGCGGACACCGCGGGTGGCGGCGGAAGGTGGCCCTGGCGGACAGATCGATGACCGGGGGGCCGGGCGGGCGGTGCGCGTCGCGGGCCTCATTGCCCACAGCGCTTACGGCTCATGCCCCGTGGTCAAGTAGTCGAAACAGTCTGGAAACGACTACTTATGCAAGGCCCTGTATAGCCATCTTCCGGCCGCGACCTGCGAACCGTCAACCTATTGCGGTTCCGAAAAGAGTGCCCAGGAGATACGTCACACCCGCCGCGGCACCGCCCAGAGCCAACTGCCGCAAGCCGCTGAACCACCACGACCTGGCCGTCACCCTCGCCACCACGGCGCCGCACGCGAAGAGTCCGATCAGCGCGAGCACCACGGCCGGCCACAGGTCACCGGCCCCCAGCAGATAGGGCAGGACGGGCAGCAGGGCGCCCAGCGCGAACGAGCCGAACGACGAGACAGCGGCGACCATCGGCGAGGGCAGATCGCCGGGATCGATGCCGAGCTCCTCGCGCGCGTGGATCTCCAGGGCCTGCTCGGGGTCCTTGGACAGCTGCCGCGCGACCTCGGTGGCCAGCTCGGGCTCGACGCCACGGGACACGTACAGCTCGGCGAGCTCCCGTTCCTCGTCGGCCGGGTGCTTGCGCAGCTCGCGGCGCTCGACGTCGAGCTCGGCCTCGACCAGCTCCCGCTGGGAGGCGACGGAGGTGTACTCGCCCGCCGCCATGGAGAAGGCGCCGGCGGCAAGCCCCGACAGCCCGGTGATGATCACCGTCTGCTGCGAGACGGCGCCGCCCGCGACACCTGCCATCAGCGCGAAGTTGGAGACAAGACCGTCCATCGCGCCGAAGACCGCCGGGCGCAGCCAGCCCCCGTTGACATCGCGGTGGGTGTGGTTGTCCCGGTGCGCGTCGTGGAGTGCCGCCTCGGTCTCGATGATGGACATGCTCGTGATCCCCGCTCCCCTAGTCGTGTACAGAACCCGAAAGTACGCGCGAAGAAAGGCCCCCGCCAGCAAGGAAGGCCGTACTTACCTGCGCTTTTGCGCCCTGCGCAACGCACCTCGCGGCCGTCGACCTGGACCTTCCCCCACTCACCCGTGAGATGGATCACGCGATACCTCCGTTGACGGAACGGGAAGCCTGACAGCACCATCTGTAAACGTTTCCAGCTGCCGGAAACGTTTACAAAAACTGGACTCAAGGGGGTAAACCGGTGCCAAAAGTCGCGGCCTCAGCCCAGCGCGGCCAGCCGACGATCGTCTCCATCGCCGACCGCGCGGGAGTCTCGATCGCCTCCGTCTCCCGCGTCCTCAACGGTCTGGGCGCCCGCCGCGACACCGTCGAGCGGGTCGAGCGCGCCGCCGCGGAGCTCGGCTATGTGCCGAACGCGGTGGCCCGCTCCCTCAAGGACGGCCGCACCCGGCAGCTCACCTTCGCGATGCCCGACATCGGCAACCCGGTCTACGTGGCGATGGTCCGCGCCATCCAGTCGGTGGCGAAGGCGGCCGGCTACCGGCTGCTCCTGCACTCCACGGACGCCGTCGTCGACGACGAACTGGCCGTTCTGCGCAGCCTCGGCGACCGCACCAGCGACGGCCTCATCATCTGCCCCATCCGGATCACCGACGAGCACATCGCCGCGCTGCGTAACGCGGCCGGCCCCGTCGTGGTCATCGGGTCCCTGCCGGACGACGTGCCCGTGGACAGCGTGCGCGCCGACTCCGTCGCGGGTGCCTCGCTCGCCGTACGCCACCTGTACGAGACCGGGCGCCGCCGCATCGCCTTCGTCAACGGCCCCGCCGACACGGTCCCCGGCCACAACCGCCACCAGGGCTACCGCGCGGCGCTCGCCGACCGCGGCCTCCGGTACGACCCGGCGCTGGTCGTCCACACCGACTTCGGCATCGAATCCGGTGCCGAGGCCGCCGACGCGCTCCTGGACCGGGCCCCCGACGCGGTCTTCTGCGCCAACGACCAGCTGGCGCTCGGCGCCGCCCGCGCCCTGCACGCCCGCGGCCTGCGCATACCCGAGGACGTCGCCGTCGCGGGCATGGACGACAGCGTCCTCGCGCAGGCCGGCTGGCCCCCGCTGACCAGCGTCGACCTCGGCTCCACCGAGCGTGGCCGACGCGCCGCCGAACTGCTCCTGGAGCGCCTCGGCACCCCTGACTCCCCCACTCCGCACACCACCACCGCCCCTCCCCGCCTCGTCGTCCGCGCCTCCACGGGCCGGGCGGCGTCCGACAGTTGAGAGTCGCGAGGTTCGATCCATGAGTCTCACCGCCTCCCGGGACAATGCCGTCCCGGGCAGTCGCGGCACACCGCCGCCCCGCACCCCGGACCAGCGCAAGAAGGCGCTCGGCCTGGACCGGGGCGCGTGGTTCCTGCTGCTCCCCGCGCTGGTCCCGATCCTGATACTGAGCGTGGGCCCGCTCCTGTACGGCATCTCGCTCGCGTTCACCGACTCACAGGCGGGCCGCACCTCACCCACGCAGTTCGTCGGCCTGGACAACCTGTTCGACCTGCGCCACGACAGCCTCTTCTGGGAGTCGTTCCGCATCGGCCTGATCTGGGCGGTGTGCGTCACGGCGCTGCAGTTCGTGCTGGCCATGGGCCTCGCGCTGCTGCTCAACGAGAACCTGCGTTTCCGCTGGCTGGCCCGGACGCTCGCACTCGTACCGTGGGCGATGCCGGAGGTGGTGGTGGGCATCATGTGGCGCCTCGTCTACCACTCGGACGCGGGCATCCTGAACAGGACACTCACGCAACTCGGCGTGATCCACGAGAACGTCGACTGGCTCTCGGACCTCTCCTACGCACTGCCCGCCGTGATCGTCGTAGGCGTATGGGCAGGCATGCCGCAGACGACGGTCGTCCTCCTGGCAGGCCTGCAGAACGTGCCGCACGAGCTGCGCGAGGCCGCCCAGCTGGACGGCGCGGGACTGTGGCGCCGCTTCACCACGGTCACCTGGCCCGCGCTCAAGCCGGTGGTCGTCGCCGTCACGGCGCTGAACTTCATCTGGAACTTCAATTCCTTCGGCCTGGTGTACGTCCTCACGCAGGGCGGCCCGGGCGGCCAGACCCGCCTGCCGATGCTGTTCGCCTACGAAGAGGCCTTCAAGTACGGGCAGTTCGGGTACGCCGCCGCGATGGGCCTCGTCATGATCGCGGTGATCGCGGTCCTCCTCACCCTGTTCCTGCGCAAGAAGCTCAAGGAAGACTCGGAGGGAACAGCATGAGCGTGAGCCCCGCACTCCCCCGGGCCGCCGGCCGGGCCGGCCAGTACCTGGCCCTGCTCTGCTACCTCGTCTTCCTGGGCTTCCCCCTCCTCTGGCTCCTGTCGACGTCGTTCAAGTCCCCCCAGGAACTGGGCTCGATCAACCCGACATGGCTCCCCCAGCACCCGAGCCTGGACAACTACCGAGCGGCGTTCGACGCACAGCCGCTCCTGCACTCAGCCCTCAACAGCCTCATCGTCGCGGTCAGCGCGTCGGTGATCTCGGTGGCGCTCGCGGTCCCGGCGGCGTACGTGATGGTCCGCTACAAGTCCCGGGTGAGCCAGGCGGGCACGGTCTGGATCCTGGTCAGCCAGATGTTCCCGTTCGTGCTGGTGATCATCCCGCTGTTCCTGGTCCTGAAGAACCTGCACATGATCGACAGCATCCCCGGCCTGATCATCGTCTACGTCGTCTGGAACCTGCCCTTCTCGCTCTGGATGCTCCAGGGCTACGTGAAGTCGGTGCCGCGCTCCCTGGAAGAGGCGGCGGCGATGGACGGGGCGGGCCGGCTGCGCACACTCACGAGCGTGGTCCTCCCGCTGCTCGCCCCCGGCCTGGTGGCGACGCTGATGTTCAGCTTCGTGACGGCCTGGAACGAGTTCTTCTTCGCCCTCGTGCTGCTCAAGTCCCCGGAGAACCAGACGATGTCGGTCATCCTCACCCGCTTCCTCGGCGCCGAGGGCGTCGCGGACCTGGGCCCGCTGGCGGCGGCCTCGGTCCTGGCCACGATCCCCAGCCTGCTCTTCTTCGGCCTGCTCCAGCGCAGGCTGGTGGGCGGCATGCTCAGCGGGGCGGTGAAGGGCTGATGCGCACCCGACGACTCACAGCGGCGGCCGCGGCCACCCTCGGCCTGTCCCTCCTGTCCGGCTGCGGCGGCAACGGAGACACCAAGAACGGTGAGGTCACCCTCGAATTCCTGAGCCTGGCCTGGCAGAAGGAGTCGGTCGACGCCAACAAGGCGCTCGTCCAACACTGGAACGACACCCACACGCACGTCAAAATCAAATACGTACAGGGGAGTTGGGACAACATCCACGACCAGCTCCTCACCTCCTTCGAGGGCGGCGAGGCGCCGGACATCTTCCACGACGACGCCTCGGACCTCACGGACTTCGCGAACGGCGGCTACCTGGCCGACCTGACGAAGTACCTCCCCGCTTCCTTGCGCAAGGACATCCCCCGGGCCTCCTGGGACACGACGACCTACGAGCACAAGACGTACGGCGTCCCGTTCCTCCAGGAACCCCGCGTACTGATCGCGAACACCAAGCTGCTGAAGCGGTCCGGCGTCCGCATCCCCACGGCCCAACACCCGTGGACGTGGGCGGAGTTCGAGTCGATCAGCAAGAAACTCACGCGCGACACCAACAAGGACGGCAAGCAGGACACCTACGGCGTCGCGTGGTCGATGAAGGAGCCGGTCAGCCAGTCGGTCAACCTCTCCCTCTCCACCGACGGCAAGATCTTCTACAAGGACAAGGACGGCAAGAACGAGATCCGCTACGACACCGCGGACTCGGCCGTCGCCCAGCTCATCAACCGGCAGGTCAACAAGGACCGCACCGCGCCCAAGTCGGGCCTCGGCATGTCGGGTTCGGACACGCTGCCCGGCTTCTTCGCGGGCCGCTACGCGATGCTGCCGCTCAACTTCTCGTACCGCCAGCAGGTCCAGCAGCAGGCTCCCAAGGGCTTCGACTGGACGGTGCTTCCCATGCCGTCCGGCGCCGGCGGCCTGGCCCAGGGCACGGCCCCCCAGACCCTCTCGGTCTCCCAGGACAGCAAGCACAAGCAGGCGGCGGCCGACTTCATCGCCTACCTCACCCAGCCCGAGCACCAGGTGCAACTGGCGCGCGGCGACTGGCTGTTGCCCACGAGCACCGAGGCGCTCGAGGACCCTTCGCTGACCACCGCGAAGAACGGGTGGAGGACCGGCGCCGACATGGCGGCGGACCTGCGCCCGTCCCCCGTCCTCGGGGTGCGCGGCTACGCGGAGTGGAAGGACAAGATCGCCACTCCGGCCTACCAGGAGTACTACAACGGCGCGTTCGGCATCGACGAACTCCGCAAACGCCTGGCGTCCGACGGCAACCGCATCCTCGACCGCTACCAACGCTGAACCGAGCACGACCCCAGAAAAGAGCACGAACACACCATGAGCGTCAGCGTCGACCCGGATCCCCCCGCGGACGGCACAGCGGCCCCCCGCAGGCTGCGCACGGTCCCGCACCCCCCGCCGCCCGGCGTGATCTCCCCGCGGGACCGGGCCAGGGGGGCGCTCCTGGGCCTCGCCGTCGGCGACGCGCTCGGCGCGCCCGCCGAGAACATGAAGCCGTCCCAGATCCGCGAACGCTGGGGCCGCATCGAGGGCTTCGTCTCCGCCGACCCGGCCGGGACGGACGACACCGAGTACGCGATCTTCTCCGGCCTGCTCCTCGCCGAGCACGGGGCGGCGCTCACCATCGCGGATGTCGAGGCGGCCTGGCACACGTGGATCGCGGACCGGGACGAGGGACCGTTCAAGGGCGCGGGATTCAGCGAGCGCGGCACCCTGGAGAACCTGCGCAGGGGCCTGGCGGCGCCCATCTCGGCGCAGCACCGGCACGCGTGGAGCGACGGCCTCGCGATGCGGGCGGCGCCCTTCGGCGTGTACGCGGCGGGCCGCCCGGCCGAAGCGGCGCGGCTGGTCTCGATCGACGGCACTGTGTCGCACGACGGCGAGGGGATCCACGGCGGCCGGGCGGTCGCCGCGGGTGTGGCCGCGGCCATGGTGAGCCACAACCCGGACGCGGTCGTCCAGGCGGCGCTCTCGGTGATCCCGGACGACTCCTGGACGGCCCGTTCCCTGCACCGCGCGGTGCAGGCGGCTCGCCGGGCCCGCCGTGACCCGGACGGCACGCAGCTCTCGATGGAACGGGCGGTGCGCAAGGCCGTCGTCATCGGCGGCTACCCGTGGACGGACCTGGCGCCCGAGGCGGTGGGCCTGGCGTTCGGGGCGTTCGCCGTGGCTCGCGGCGACTTCCGCGAGTCCGTCCTGACAGCTGTGAACATGGGCCGCGACGCGGATACGACGGCGGCGGTGGCCGGGGCGCTGGCGGGCGCGCTGCGCGGCGAGGCCTCGATCCCGGCGCCCTGGTCATCGGCGATCGGCCCGGTCCGCGGCAGTTGCCTCCCGTCCATGGCGGGCCGCCACATCCTGGACGTGGCGGACCGCCTGACACCACCCCCACCGGACCACGAGGGGGCGGTGGCGTGACGTCTCCCTCGACCTGGCCCGCACGGCGCTCCGGCGCTGGGGGGCCGACTTGCCCACTCTGCCGCCCTGGGCGGCAGAGTGCCCAAGCCGGGCGGGGCGACAGCCGATGGCGCTGCACCCGAACCGGACGCCCCACGCACTCGCGGTCGCAATGCGACGGGAGGGGAGGCGGCGGGGTGCCCCCGCAGGACACCGCGGGACCTCCGCGCCGGACGACCCGCCTACGGCGTACAAGAAACGACGAGACCGATCCGGCCGAGGAGGTACCCCGCCACGGCCCCGCCCCACGACACGACACGGCGGCACAAACCGCACCACCGAAAGGCCGGACCACCCCATGACGACCGCCCCGGCGGACACGACGTCCCGGATCGAGGGCCTCCTGCTCGGCATCGCCGCGGGAGACGCGGCAGGCTGGCCGTCGGGACGGCACCGCGCGGCCCGCCTCCCCGACTGGACCCGCCGCCTCACCCGCGAACTCGACACGTTCGCGGAGCAGAACGCCACCACGACCCTCCCCGTCCCGATCGCCCTGAACCAACCGCCCGAACCCCTGCGCCTCGGCCCGTCGGACGACGCCGAGTGGGCCGCGTTCACCGCGCTCGCCGTCCTCGACGCCTACGCCGACGGCCTGAGCGACCTCCCCCCGGACCACCGCGTCCGCTCGGCACTCGCCCTCGCCTGGAACACCCTCGCCGACGAGATCGCCGCGGCGGCGGCCCGGGCCGACGAGATCGAGTCGGCCGAGATCCCGCTCCGCGCCCGCATCTCCGTACGCGCGGGACTGGGCAACCTGGCCGCGGGGCTCCGCCCGCCGGCGACCGGCCACGACAACCCGCACTACTTCGACGACGCGGCCTGCGTACGCGCCGCGGTCCTGGCGGTCGTCCACCCGGGAGACCCCGAACGCGCCGCGGATCTGGCCGAGTTCGACGCCCGGTACACGCAGGACGGCGACGGCGTGCATGGCGCCCGTGCGATGGCGGCGGCGGTGGCGACGGCCCTCGGCGGCGCCGCGGTCGACGCCTGTGTGGACGCGGCGCTCGCCCAGCTTCCCGAAGGTACCGAGATCCACCGCAACGCGCACCGCGCGGTGGAGCTGGGCCGCACCACGGCAGCGGCGCGACCGGGTCTCCCGGGCAACGCGTTCGCCCTGGTCCCGGTGCTGGAACACGAGATCGTCGACCACGTCTACAGCTACGGCATCGCGGCGGCGGAGACGGTCCCGGTGGCACTCGCCGTGGCGACGGCGGCCGCGGGCGCGGTCATCGAGGCGGTCCCGACCACCGCCTGCCTGTCCCGCGTGGCGGATTCGGCCCCCGCCCTGGCCGGCGCGCTCACGGGGGCGATCGGCGGCGCGGACGCGCTCCCGGGGACCTGGCGCGAGGCCTGCCGCACGCTGGCGGGCTGCGCGCTTCCCCACTTGGCGGGCACCGACCTGACCGAGCTGGCCGCACGCCTGGCAGCCACGCACAAGCAGACGCACCAGCACACCCACGCGCATACGCACACCCCCACCTCACCCTCTGCGGAAGGAACTTCGGCATGAGCACCGCCCCCACCCACCCGTCCCCGTCCCTGGAGGACCGCACCACGGGCGCCCTCGTCGGCGCCGCCGTGGGCGACGCGCTCGGCGGCCCGGTAGAGGGCTGGACGCCGGAGGCGATCGCGGAGCGGCACGGCGGCCGGGTGCGCGGCATCGTGGAGCCGTTCCACAAGGACGACTGGAAGACGGCCCGCCCGATCGCCCCGTACCACAAGGGCGACGGCCACGTCACGGACGACACCTTGATGACGCATGCGCTGATCCGCGTGTACGAGAAGGTCCGCGACCACCTGGACGCGTACGCGGTGGCCGACCACCTGGTCCCGGACCTGATCACCACACCCCGCTGGATCCCGGAGCTGGAGGCGGAGGCGCTGCCCCTCCAGCGCATCTTCCTGGCCGAGAAGTGGATCGTGGCGCGTATCCACTACGGCCACATCGACCCGCGCGAGGCGGGCGTGGGCAACATCGTCAACTGCGGTGCGGCGATGTACATGGCGCCGGTGGGCGCGGTCAACGCGGGCAACCCGCTGAAGGCGTACAACGAGGCGCTGGACGTGGCGGGCGCGCACCAGAGTTCGTACGGCCGTGAGGCGGCGGGGGTCTTCGCGGCGGCGGTGGCGGCGGCGTACGCGCCGGGCGCGACGCCCACGACCGTGGTGGACGCGGCTCTGTCGCTGGCCAAGGACGGCACGAAGGCGGCGATCGAGGCGGTCTGCGAGACGGCGGCGCGCTACGACGACTTCGAGGAGGCCCTGGCCCCCCTGCGCGAAGCGGTCACTCCCTTCGACACGGTGGGCCCGGAGTACCGCAAGCCCTCGCTCGGCGCCCGCCGCCCCTCCCGCCTGCACGCGATCGAGGAACTCCCGGTCGCGCTCGGCATGTTGCTCGTCGGCGCCGGCGACTTCCGCCACACGGTGCTGGGTTCGGTCAACTACGGCCGGGACTGCGACTCGATCGCCACGATGAGCGGCGCGATCGTGGGCGCGCTGTACGGGGAGGGCGCGGTGCCCAAGGAGTGGAGCGCCGAGATCGCGCGGGCCAGCAAGCTGGACCTGCACGCCCCGGCGGCCGCCCTGGCCCGCGTCACCCGCGAGGTGCACGCGCGGGACCTGGAGCGGCGCCGCGCCCACGAGTCCGCGTTCGCGTCGATCGCGGGACTGTGAGGACCGCGATGCTGCGCCTGACCTGGGTACAGCCCGAGGACCTGCTCGGACACGAACTGCGCCAGGCGGCACAGGACGGCCGCGACGCGTCGGGCGTCGAACGGCGCTGGGTGTCGGCGGGCGGCCACCTGGCACCGGAGCGGGCGGGCGCGTCGCCCTCCCCCGGGGACCCCGCACTCCGCGACCTGGCGGCACACCTGCTGGACGAACTGGCGGCCATGCCCTCTCCTCGCGGGGCGGACGAGCCCACTGATCTCACCGCGATCAAGGCAAGCCGGCCGCACGCCGGGACCACCGCGCACCCGGCGGCGTCATACGACGCGCTGCACGCGGCATGGCTGGGGCGGGCGGCCGGCTGTCTGCTGGGCAAGCCGGTCGAGAAGCTGCCCCTCACCGGCATCCGCGCCGTCGCGAAGTCCACCGGCAACTGGCCGCTGCACACCTGGTTCACGGAGATCGGCCTGGACCCGGAGATCGCCGCCGCCTACCCCTGGAACCGTCGCAGCGCACCGACCTCACTGGCCGAGAACATCGACGGCATGCCCGAGGACGACGACCTCAACTACCCGCTCCTGCAACTGCTGTTGCTCCAGCGGCACGGCACCGGCTTCACCACGGAGGACGTGGCGAGGCTGTGGCTCGACGAGCTGCCCGCGGGCCGCACCTTCACGGCGGAGCGCATCGCGTACCGCAACCTCCTCGACGGCATCGAACCACCCGCGACCGCCTCGCACCGCAATCCGTTCCGGGAGTGGATCGGCGCGCAGATCCGCGCGGACGTCTTCGGCTGGACCAACCCGGGGGATCCGGCTCGCGCCGCCGAGCTGGCGCACCGGGACGCCGTGCTGACGCACACGGCCAACGGCGTGTACGGGGAGATGTTCACGGCGGCGGTCATCGCGGCGGCCTCGGGCGCACAGGACATCCACGAAGCGCTCCGGACGGGCCTCACGGTCGTACCACCGGGCTCGCGGTACGCGCAGGCCGTCCGCCTCGGCATGGAGCTGGCCCGCACTCACGCGGACTTCGACACCGTCGTGGACGAGCTGCACAGCACGTACGCGACCCACCACTGGGTGCACGTCCTTCCCAACGCGGCCCTGCTGGCCGCGGCGCTCACCCACGCCGACGGCGACTTCGCGGGCTCCATCTGCCGCGCGGTGTCCGGCGGCTGGGACACCGACTCCAACGGCGCGACGGCGGGTTCGATCGCGGGTCTGCTCGCCGGCCACCCCGAGGCGCTCGGCGCGAAGTGGACGGCGCCGCTGAAGAACCGCCTCGCCACGACGGTCGCCGGCTTCGACGGCATCGGCTTCGACGAACTGGCCCGGCTCACTCTGGAGGCAGGCGCATGACGAACCATCACGAGTCCACAGCGGAAGGCCCGTTGAAGGGCCTCCGGGTCCTCGACCTGGCCACCCTCTTCGCGGGCCCGCTCTGCGCCACGATGCTCGGCGACTTCGGCGCGGAGGTCGTCAAGGTCGAGCATCCCCGCAAGCCCGATCCGTCCCGGGGCCACGGCCCGTCCAAGGACGGCATCGGCCTGTGGTGGAAACTCCTGGGCCGCAACAAGAAGAACCTCACGCTCGACCTCTCCTCCTCCGGCGGCCGCGAGGTGCTCCTCGATCTGGTCGCCGAGTCGGACGTCGTCATCGAGAACTTCCGCCCCGGCACCCTGGAGAAGTGGCACCTCGGCTGGGACGAGCTGAGCGCCGCCAACCCGCGCCTGGTCCTGGCCCGTGTCACCGGCTTCGGCCAGTTCGGCCCGTACGCGCACCGCCCCGGTTTCGGCACGCTCGCGGAAGCGATGAGCGGTTTCGCGGCGATCACGGGCCAGCCGGACGGCCCACCCACTCTTCCCCCCTTCGGCCTCGCCGACTCGATCGCCGCGCTCGCCACCTCGTACGCCGTGATGGCGGCGCTGCGCGGCCGGGACGTCACGGGCCGCGGGCAGATCGTCGACATGGCGATCATCGAGCCGATGCTGGCGATCCTCGGCCCGCAGGCCACCTGGTACGACCAGCTCGGCTACGTCCAGCCGCGCACCGGCAACCGCTCCACGAACAACGCGCCCCGCAACACGTACCGCACGGGCGACGACAAGTGGGTCGCGGTGTCGACGTCCGCCCAGTCGATCGCGGAGCGCGTGATGCGTCTGGTCGGCCGGCCGGAGTACATCGACGAGGAGTGGTTCGCGACGGGCTCGGGCCGCGCCGGGCACGCGGACGAACTCGACGCGGCGGTCGGCGGCTGGATCGCGGCCCACACCCGCGACGAGGTGGTGGCGGCCTTCGAGGAGGCGCAGGCGGCGATCGCCCCGATCTACGACGTCCGCGACGTCATGCGGGACGAGCAGTACAAGGCCCTGAACACCATCACCGAACTGCCCGACCCGGACCTCGGCACGGTCAAGATGCAGAACGTCCTCTTCCGCCTCTCCGAGACGCCGGGCGCCATCAAGTGGGCGGGCCGCCCGCACGGCGCGGACACGGACGAGATCCTCGGCGGCCTCGGCCTCTCGGAGGCGGACATCGCCGCACTGCGGGAGGCTGGTGCGGTATGAGCGGCATGAACAGCGTGCACCTGACCTGGCTGTACGTCCCCGGGGACCGGCCCGACGTGGTCGCGAAGGCGCTCGGCTCGGGCGCCGACGTGGTCCTGGTCGACCTGGAGGACGCGGTCGCCCCCAGCCGCAAGGCGTACGCGCTCGACGCGACCGCGGAGCTGCTCGCCGACAAGCACAAGGTGCCGGTGCACGTCCGGGTGAACGCGCTCGACGGTCCGCTCGCCGAGCGGGAGGTACGCCGCCTCACCCCGCTGCCCGGCCTGGACGCGCTGCGTTTGCCGAAGGTGGACGACGAGGCGGACCTGGCCCGGGTCGCCGACTGGGCCGGCCGCATGCCGGAAGTACCGCCGCTGTACGCCCTGTTGGAGTCCGCGCTGGGCGTCGAGCACGCCTATGACATCGCGTCCCACCCCGCCGTGCACGGCATCGCGCTCGGTGAGGCGGATCTCCGGGCCGACCTCGGCGTCACGGACGCGGGCGGTCTGGCGTGGGTGCGCGGCCGCGCGGTGGTGGCGGCCCGCGCCGCCCAGCTGCCGCCGCCGCCCCAGTCGGTCCACCCGGACATCCGCGACATGGAGGGCCTGGCCCGCTCCTGCGCCGAGGGCCGCGCGCTCGGCTTCTTCGGCCGCACCGCGATCCACCCGCGCCAGCTCCCGGTGATCGAGGAGGCGTTCCGCCCGACGGAGGCGGAGGTGGCCGCGGCCCACGACATCGTCCGGGCGGCGGCCACGGATGCCGGCGCCCTGGCTCTCCCGGACGGCCGCTTCGTCGACGCGGCGGTGGTGGCGGGGGCCCAGCGCATCTTGGCGCTGGCCGAGCGCCCGCGCCGGGTCGCTCACTGACGCCCCGCTCACGCCGGAGGGCGCCGAACCATCCGGTCCGGCGCCCTCATCGACGTACAGCCATCAACCCTCAGGTCTTCTTGGCCCCAGCCTCATCCTTGGCCTCGGCCTCAACATCGGCATCGGCATCGGCATCGGCGGACTTGTCCAGCGTCACAGCATCCGCGTCACCGGAACCGTCGGCCGAGCTGTCACCCGAGGTGTCCTCCGAGCTGTCATCGGCATCGCCGGAGGCAACCGCACGCGGTTCGACGATCTCCTCGCGACCCGGCCGCACCTTCGCCGAGATCACCAGGTAGACGACGGCGAGGACGAAGACGAAGAGCGCCGTCCAGTTGTTCAGGCGCAGGCCGAGGATGTGGTGCGCGTCGTCCACGCGCATGTACTCGATCCAGAACCGGCCCACGCAGTACGACGCCACGTACAGCGCGAACGCCCGCCCGTGCCCGAGCTTGAACTTACGGTCCGCCCAGATGACGAGCAGCGCGACGCCGACGCACCACAGGGACTCGTACAGGAACGTCGGGTGGTAGGTGCCGGGCACCCGCCCGTCCGTGTCCGACGTGATCTTCAGCGCCCACGGCACATCGGTGGCCCGGCCGTACAGCTCCTGGTTGAACCAGTTGCCCCAGCGGCCGATGGCCTGCGCGAAGGCGATGCCGGGCGCGAGGGCGTCGGCCCAGGCCGGGAGCGGGATGCCCCGGCGGCGGCAGCCGATCCAGGCACCGACGGCGCCGAGCGCGATGGCGCCCCAGATGCCGAGGCCGCCCTCCCAGATCTTGAAGGCGTCCACCCAGTCGCGGCCCTCGCTGAAGTACAGCTCGTAGTCCGTGATCACGTGATAGAGGCGCCCGCCGACCAGGCCGAACGGCACTGCCCAGACCGCGATGTCGGCGACCGTGCCGGCCTGCCCGCCGCGGGCGATCCAGCGCCTGTTGCCGAGCCAGACGGCCACGAAGACGCCGATGATGATGCAGAACGCGTAGCCGCGCAGCGGGATGGGTCCGAGGTGGACCACGCCCTGCGACGGACTGGGAATGTAGGCAAGTTCCATGGCAGGGTCGACGCTACCGTGCCGGGCCGCGGACTCGTCCGGCAGCCCGGCTACGTCTCCATAACAAGGCCGGCCGCACGGCGTGCTGCGGGGCCTGCTCGCCGTGCCTACTTGTCGGCGTCCTGCACCATCTGCTTGAGCTTCGCCGGGGTCATGGTCTGGTCGTTCATGATGTTCTTGCCGTTGAGCAGCACCGTCGGGGTGCCGCTGTGGCCCGCGTCCTGGAACGCCTTGTAGGACTTCTGGATCCAGCCGTCGTGCTTGCCGTCGTTCACACAGGACTTGAAGGAGTCGGTGACGAGCCCGTCGACCTTCCCGGCCAGGTCGATCAGCTTGCCGTTGTCCGCGAAGGTGTCGTCGGTCTCCTTCGGCTGGTTCTCGTACAACACGTCGTGGTACTCGGTGAACTTGCCCGCGTCCTGCGCGCACGCCGCCGCGTTGCCCGCGTGCAGGGAGCCGCTGCCGCCCATGTTCGAGTCGATCAGCGTGACGGTGTGGTACTCGGCCTTCAGCTGTCCGGCGTCGGTCAGCTCATGGATCGTCGAGCGGAACCCGTCCTCGAAGGACTTGCAGGCGGGGCAGCGGAAGTCCTCCCACACCGTGAGCGTCGACTTGGCGCTGTCCTTGCCGACGGGGATCGCCAGATCGTCCTTGCCCGCGGCTCCCTTCGGCGCGGCCGCGGAGCCGGACGTGGAGCCGGAGCTGTCGTCACCGGAATTCGCGGCGACCACCCCGATCACGGCGGCCAGGCCGAGCACGCAGACGACGGCGGCGCCCACGATCAACGTTCGGCGCCGCTTCTCCGCGGCTCTCTGCTTCTCGCGCTCCTCGGCCAGCCGGTCCCGGGCCGCGCGCTTTCCCTCTCGGTTCTTCTCGCTCACACCCGCGCCAACGAACCGGGGAGGCACGAGCGTGCCTCCCCGGCCCACTTCCACCCATATGGGTGATGTGGCTATGCGTTGCCCCGTACGCCCGCGGCGAGTTCGGCGGCGAGCTCCCGGACCGCCGCGAGACCGGCGGTCTCGTCGTCGGCGTCCAGCATCCGCTTCACGAACGCCGAGCCGACGATGACGCCGTCGGCGAAGGTGGCGACCTCCTTGGCCTGCCGGGCGTCGGAGACGCCGAGGCCGACACAGACCGGCAGGTCCGTGGTGGCCTTGGTGCGGCGCACGAGGTCCTGGGCCTGGTTGCCGACGGACTCGCGGGTGCCGGTGACGCCCATCAGCGAGGCCGCGTAGACGAAGCCCGAACCGGCCGCCGTGATGGTGGCGAGGCGCTCGTCCTTGCTGCTGGGCGCGACGACGAAGACGGTCCCGAGACCGTGCTTCTCCGCGTGCTCGCGCCAGGTCGCCGACTCCTGCACCGGCAGGTCGGGCAGAATGCAGCCGGCGCCGCCCGCCTCGGCGAGTTCGGCGGTGAACCGCTCGATGCCGTAGCGGTCGATGGGGTTCCAGTACGTCATGACGAGGACCGGCTTGCCGGTGGCCTCGTGGGTCTCGCGCACCGTGCGCATGACGTCCTTGATCTTCACGCCACCGCGCAGCGCGATGTCGTCGGCGGTCTGGATGACCGGCCCGTCGAGCACCGGGTCGGAGTGCGGCAGGCCCACCTCGACCACGTCGGCGCCGCCGTCGAAGGCGGCCTTGATGGCCTCGATGCCGCCGTCGACCGTCGGGAACCCGGCGGGCAGGTAGGCGATGAGGGCGGAGCGGCCCTCGGCCTTCGCCGCCGTCAGGGTGTCGGACAGCAGTTGGATGTTCCCGCTCACTTGGCGTCCCCCTCGATCTCGGCGGTGTCGGCGGCGTCGGCCGCGACTTCGGCGTCGGCACCCTCGTCGTACAGACCGAAGTACCGGGCGGCGGTGTCCATGTCCTTGTCGCCGCGTCCGGACAGGTTGATGATGATCAGCCCGTCCTTGCCGAGCTCCTTGCCGACCTCCAGCGCGCCGGCGAGGGCGTGCGCGGACTCGATGGCCGGGATGATGCCCTCGGTGCGCGACAGCAGGCGCAGGGCCTGCATGGCGGCGTCGTCGGTCACGGCGCGGTACTCGCCGCGGCCGCTGTCCTTGAGGTAGGCGTGCTCGGGGCCGATGCCCGGGTAGTCCAGGCCGGCCGAGATCGAGTACGGCTCGGTGATCTGGCCCTCGTCGTCCTGGAGGACGTAGGAGCGGGAGCCGTGCAGGATGCCCGGCTCGCCCGCGGTCAGGGTCGCCGCGTGCTCGCCCGTCTCGACGCCGTGGCCCGCGGGCTCGCAGCCGATGAGGCGGACGTCCGCGTCCGGGATGAAGGCGTGGAAGAGGCCGATGGCGTTGGAGCCGCCGCCGACGCAGGCGATCGCCGCGTCGGGCAGGCGGCCCGCGCGCTCCAGGATCTGGCGACGGGCCTCGACGCCGATGACACGGTGGAAGTCGCGGACCATCGCCGGGAACGGGTGCGGGCCGGCGACCGTGCCGAAGAGGTAGTGCGTGCGGTCGACGTTGGCGACCCAGTCGCGGAACGCCTCGTTGATGGCGTCCTTGAGGGTGCGGCTGCCGGACTTCACGGCGATGACCTCGGCGCCCAGCATGCGCATGCGGGCCACGTTCAGGGCCTGGCGCTCGGTGTCGATCTCGCCCATGTAGATGGTGCATTCGAGGCCGAAGAGCGCGCAGGCCGTGGCCGTCGCGACGCCGTGCTGGCCCGCGCCGGTCTCGGCGATGACGCGGGTCTTGCCCATGCGCCTGGTGAGCAGGGCTTGACCGAGCACGTTGTTGATCTTGTGCGAGCCGGTGTGGTTGAGGTCCTCGCGCTTGAGGAAGACGCGGGCGCCGCCGGCGTGCTCGGCGAACCGCGGCACCTCGGTGAGGCTGCTGGGGCGGCCCGTGTAGTGCACGAGGAGGTCGTCGAGCTCGCGGGCGAACTCGGGGTCGTTCTTGGCCTTGTCGTATTCGACGGCGACCTCGTCGACGGCGGCGACCAGCGCCTCCGGGATGAACTTGCCGCCGAACGCGCCGAAGTACCCCTCGGCGCTGGGGATCTGACCCTCGGGGTCGGGAATGAAGTACTCGCTGGGCATGCGGAAACCTCACGGTGGGATCGGTTGAGGAACTCATCGCCGTGGGGGCACAGGTAGTTACATGGCGGCAGACCGTACGTGGTCGCTCGAACCGTTGCCCGCGCCCCTAACGGGGCGCCGGCCATCGCATGCCGTTCACTTGGCCCGGCTCGTCGCCGATGACGTAGCGGACCCGCCGGCCGTGCACGCGCCGCGCGGGCGCCCGGCAGCCGCGCGGGCGGCAACCGGGGGCGAGACGCGCGGCGATGGGCATGGTCCGGGTCAGCCCCGTCCGTGCCGCAGCGCGGGGTGCGCGCCGGCGGCGACCAGGTCGGAGACGGCGGAGCGCGGGTCGCGGCCGGTCACCAGGGACTCGCCCACGAGGACGGCGTCCGCGCCGGCGTTGGCGTACGCGATCAGGTCGTGCGGGCCGCGCACGCCGGACTCGGCGACCTTGACGATGTGGTCCGGGATGTCCGGGGCGACGCGCTCGAAGGTGCCGCGGTCGACCGTGAGGTCCTTGAGGTTGCGGGTGTTGATGCCGATGATCTTGGCGCCCGCGTCGACGGCCCGCTCCACCTCGTCCTCGTCGTGCGCCTCGACGAGCGGCGTGAGACCGATGGACTCGGCGCGCTCGATGAGGGACTCCAGGGCGGGCTGGTCCAGGGCGGCCACGATCAGCAGGGCGAGGTCGGCGCCGTACGCGCGGGCCTCCCACAGCTGGTACGAGGTGACGATGAAGTCCTTGCGCAGGACCGGGATGTCCACCTTGGCGCGGACCGCTTCGAGGTCGGCGAGGGAGCCGCCGAAGCGCCGCTGCTCGGTGAGGACGGAGATGACGGCCGCGCCGCCCGCCTCGTAGTCGGCGGCGAGGGCCGCCGGGTCGGCGATCGCGGCGAGCGCGCCCTTGGAGGGGCTGGACCGCTTGACCTCGCAGATGACCTTGACACCGTCGCCGCGCAGGGCGGCGACCCCGTCCTTGGCCGCGGGAGCCTTCGCCGCGCGCTCCTTGAGCTCGTCGAGGCTGACCCGCGCCTGCCGTTCCGCCAGATCGGCACGGACTCCGTCGATGATCTCGTCGAGCACACTCACGCGAGCGGACTTCCCTTCTTGCGGTTCGGTTCCCTGAGCAACCGAGTGGTCACTGCGATGGTATCCGGAGGAGGGCGAAGGCTCCGCATCCGGTTCTCCGCGGTCCCACTACCTGGACAAACGTTGTTGATCAAGGGTGCAGGAAGCCACCGAGGGGCAGGTTCCGGACAACAGTGAACGCCAGCACGACCGCTCCGAGCGCCCAGAGGTGCGCGCGCCCGAGACCGAGACCGAGCGGCCGCCCGCGGGCCGCCCGCGCCGCCCACACCACCCATACGACCGCGAACACGGCGTAACCGGCCACGGCCAGGGCGTTGGCTCCCAGCGCGCCGCTCAGGTCGCCGTGCACGAGCGCGTGGGCGCTGCGCAGGCCGCCACAGCCTGGGCAGTAGACGCCGGTGGCCCGCAGGAGCGGGCAGGCGGGGTAGTGGCCCGCCTCGTTCGGGTCGACCGCGCCGACGTAGGCGAAGGCCGCGGCGACGCCGCCGAGGATCCCCAGCGGGACGGCGATCCGGCGCAACGGGCCGGGGCGGGCGGCATGGGCGGTGTGGGTCGGGTCGACGGTCACCCGAGGATTCTCCCCCGGTCTCCCGCCCTCCGCCCCTCCGGCGCGCGCGAAGGGGCGGGGCGGCGAATTTCTCGCCGCCCCGCCCCTGTCACGTACCGAGAAGGTGTCAGGCCTCCGAGCCCGCGGTGTGCCCGGTCGTCCTGGCGGGCAGCTTCAGCTCGGCGCGCTTCGGCTTGCCGAGGCCGGCCGCGCTCATCGCGCCGCCGACGATCGGGGCGATCACGAGCAGCGCCATGCCGACCCAGAAGCCGACCGGCTGCACCATCACCATGAAGGCGCCCGCGACGATGAACCCGATGAAGGCGATGATGACACCGGTCCAGGCGGCCGGGGTGTGTCCGTGGCTGCTGTCCGCCATGGCTTGCTCCTCGTTGCTTATGGCCTGTGCGGCCGTGCCCGCTGCTCGCTCGGGGCGAGAGGGCGTACCGCGTTGAGTCGTACGTGTTCATTGTCCCGCACGCGCGTGTACGGAACGAACCCGGGGTCAGGCGGTGCCTGTCGGGTCCTCGCCGCGGTCGAGGGCCTTCCACAGTTCATCGGGGCGGTCCGGGTCGACGGCCTTCTGCCTGCGGGGGCGGGGGGCGCCGTCGCGCTCGTAGCGGCCGCCCATGGAGGGCCAGGCCGCGCCGTAGACGACGGCGAGGATCCCGGCGATCAGCAGGAGGGCGCCGCCGCCGGCCGCGACGTAGGGCCAGGCGGTGTGGCTGAGGGCGTCGATGGTGGACGACGCGTCGCCGGATGCGGAGGCGGCCTTCTCGTCGAGCGCGGAGCTGTCGTCGGCCCCGAGCATGGCGGCGGCGACGGCGCCCGCGCCGCTGAGCGCGAGCAGCGCGGCGACCAGGACGCGGCCCGCCCGGCGCACCGCGAACACGGCGACGAGGGCGGCGAGCCCCACGATGGCGAGGGCGGCGGGGACGCCGGTGACGTCGCTGCCCTTGGCGGTCAGCGGCAGCTTGCCGCCCGCGACGGCGGCGACGCCCGAGCACCACTCCTGCCGAGAGGCGAGCAGCGCGACCGCGGCGCCCGCGGCACCGAAGAGCAGGGCGACGCCGAGACTGCGCCGGCCGTTCTTGCTCGGCCCGGCGGTCTCGGCGGCTTCGGTTCGGGGGTGCGGTACGGCAGTCACGTACTCCACTATCGCCTGTCCGTACAGGTGTGTGTGCCCCGGGGGCGGGAGGCGTGGGTCACTTCACACCGGTGCCCGCGGTGCCCAGGCGGTTCGCGGTGTGCACGGCGCGCAGCACCGCGGCGGCCTTGTTGCGGCACTCGGTGTCCTCGGCGACCGGGTCCGAATCGGCGACGACGCCCGCGCCGGCCTGGACGTATGCCGTGCCGCCGCGCAGCAGCGCGGTGCGGATGGCGATGGCGGTGTCGGAGTCGCCCGCGAAGTCGAGGTAGCCGACGCAGCCGCCGTACAGGCCGCGCCGGGACGGCTCCAGTTCGTCGATGATCTGCATCGCGCGGGGCTTGGGGGCGCCGGAGAGGGTGCCGGCGGGGAAGCAGGCGGTGAGGACGTCGAAGGCGGTGCGGCCGCCGGCGACCTGGCCGGTCACGGTCGAGACGATGTGCATGACGTGGGAGTACTTCTCGACGGACATGAAGTCGACGACCTCGACGGAGCCGGGTTCGCAGACCCGGCCGAGGTCGTTGCGCCCGAGGTCGACGAGCATGAGGTGCTCGGCGCGCTCCTTGGGGTCGGCGAGCAGTTCGTCGGCGAGTGCCTGGTCGTGCTGCGGGGTGGTGCCGCGCGGCCGGGTCCCGGCGATGGGGTGGACCATGGCGCGGCCGTCCTCGACCTTGACGAGGGCCTCGGGGGAGGAGCCGACGACGTCGAATCCGTCGAAGCGGAAGAGGTACATGTACGGGGACGGGTTGGTGGCCCGCAGGACCCGGTACACGTCCAACGCGCTTGCGGTACAAGGGGTTTCGAACCGCTGGGAGGGCACGACCTGGAAGGCCTCGCCCGCTCTGATCCGCTCCTTGATGTCGTCGACGGCCTCCTGGTACTGCTCGCCGCCCCACAGCGCGGTGAAGTCCGGGAGTTCGGACTGCGGGAGCGCGGCCGGGGCGCTGTGCACCGGCTTGCCGAGGTCGGCCTCCATGGCGTCGAGGCGGGCCACTGCGTCGGCGTAGGCCTCGTCGACGCCCGTGTCGAGGTCGTTGTGGTTGATCGCGTTGGCGATGAGCAGGACGGACCCGTCCCAGTGGTCGAGCACGGCGAGGTCGCTGGTGAGCAGCATCGTCAGCTCGGGCAGGTTCAGGTCGTCCCGCTCCCCCGGGCCGATCTTCTCCAGCCGGCGCACGATGTCGTAGCCGAGATAGCCGACCATGCCGCCGGTGAACGGCGGGAGCCCTTCGTAGCGCGGGGTGTGCAGCGCCTCGATGGTGGCGCGCAGGGCGACGAGGGGGTCACCGTCGGTGGGGACGCCGACAGGCGGGGTGCCCAGCCAGTGGGCCTGCCCGTCACGGGCGGTCAGGGTGCCGGCCGAGTGGACGCCGACGAACGAGTACCGGGACCAGGACCGCCCGTTCTCCGCGGACTCCAGGAGGAACGTGCCGGGCCGCTCTGCGGCGAGCTTGCGATAGAGACCGACGGGTGTGTCGCCGTCCGCGAGGAGCTTGCGGCTGACGGGGATCACTCGGCGGTCGGTCGCGAGCTTGCGGAAGGTCTCGAGATCCATAGGAGGAGCTTAGGTGTTGCGGCCTCTCCCCCAATGACCCCCGCGAGGCGGAAGGGAAGTGCAGACAGGCCCTTAGGCGGAAGGGGCCGTGACCGGCAGTTGGTCGGCGTCGAAGCAGGTCCGGGCGCCGGTGTGGCAGGCGGCGCCCACCTGGTCGACCTTGACGAGGACGGTGTCCGCGTCGCAGTCCAGGGCGACGGACTTCACGTGCTGGAAGTGTCCCGAGGTGTCGCCCTTGACCCAGTACTCCTGGCGGCTGCGCGACCAGTACGTGCAGCGGCCCGTGGTCAGGGTGCGGTGCAGCGCCTCGTCGTCCATCCAGCCGAGCATCAGCACCTCGCCGGTGTCGTACTGCTGGGCGATGGCGGGGACGAGGCCGTCAGCGCTGCGCTTGAGGCGGGCGGCGACGGCCGGGTCGAGATTGCTGGGCTGGGGCGAGCTGGTCATACGTGCCATTGTGCCGCGCTCCCGTCCCGGGTCCGCGGGGCGTCCACTGTCCGGACGGGGCGGGCGGCCGTAGGCTGGCGGTCATGTCGACCCATGCCAAGCGTGAACGGCTTCTCCTCGCCGATCTGTTGGAGGCGGCGGGCCCTGAGGCCCCCACTCTGTGCGAGGGCTGGACCGCCCGCGACCTCGCGGCGCACGTCGTGGTGCGCGAGCGCCGCCCCGATGCCGCCGGCGGCACCCTCGTCAAACAGCTCGCCTCCCGCCTGGAGCGGGTGCAGGGCGAGTTCGCCGAGAAGCCGCACGAGGAACTGATCCAGCTGATCCGGACGGGGCCGCCGCGCTTCTCGCCGTTCTCCCTCAAGCAGATCGACGAGGCGGCGAACGTGGTCGAGTTCTACGTCCATGCCGAGGACGTGCGGCGCGCGCAGGCCGACTGGTCGCCGCGCGAGCTCGACCCGGTCTTCTCCGACGTGCTGTGGTCCCGCGTGGAGCGGATGGCCCGGATGATGGGCCGCAAGGCGCCGGTCGGCCTGGTGCTGCGCCGCCCGGACGGCCAGACGGCGGTCGCGCACCGCGGGGCGCCCGTGGTGACGGTCACCGGGGAACCCTCGGAGCTGCTGATGTACGCGTTCGGCCGGCAGGACGCGGCGAACGTGGAGCTGGAGGGCGACAAGGCGGCCATCACCCAGCTGAGCGAGACGAAGGCGCTGGGCTTGTAGGACTCGGGTTCCAGGCGAGTTCGGCCCTGCGCAGGGGCCGGGAGCAGAGGGCGACGGCGCCGCCCAGCGCGCAGACGCACGCGCAGACGCCGAACACGGCTCCCGTGCCCCACAGCTCGACGGCCCAGCCGACGACGGGGAACGTGAGCGGGGCGACGCCGAAGCTGACCAGGGCGGCGGCGGAGGTGACCCGGCCCACGTAGGCGGGGCCCGCGTGGCTCTGGAGCAGCGCCCCGCTGACGGTCCCGGCGAGCCCGAGGGACAGGCCGACGGCGCCCGCCACGCACGCCGCGCCCGGCACGGACGGCACCTGGGCGAGCAGCGCGATCGCCACCGAGCCGGACACGGTCACCGCGCCGGTGACGAGCCCGGCGCGGGGCACCCGTCCGCGGACGGTGACCAGGAGTGCGGCGGCCCCGGCGCCGATGCCGAATCCGGCGAGCACCCAGCCCATTCCGGTCGAGCCCCAGCCGCGCTCGCGTGCGAGGAGCGTGAGGCCGAGGTTCATCGGGCCGACGAAGCCCAGGTCGCCGAGGGCGATGGTGAGGACGAGGGGCCGCAGGACCGGGTCGTGGGCGATGTGCCGCAGTCCGTCCCGCAGCTCCGCCACGACGGCGCCGCGCTCCTGGCGGTCCGCCTGCGGCACCTTTCCCGCCCGCACGGTGAACAGCAGCGGCACCGACACCCCGATGAGCAGCGCGGCGCCGCCGAACGCCCCGGCGGTGCCGCCGAGGGCGATGCCGAGGCCGCCGAGCGGTCCGCCGAGCACGTTGGCGAGCAGGGTCGCGAGGGCGCGCAGGCCCTGGACGCGGGCGAGTTGGCCGCGTTCGGCGATGCGGGCGGGCAGGGCGCCCGCGGCGGGCAGGAAGACGGCGTCGACGATCCCGAAGACGACGGCGATGGAGCCGAGGGCCCAGAGTCCCGGGCCGGCCGCGAGCAGCAGCGCGGCCGCGGCGACGACGAGCACCCCGCGCACGACGCTGCCGGCGAGGACGACGCGGCGCGGCCCGTACCGGTCGGCGACGACACCGCCGCCGAGCATGAGGACGGCGCGCGGCACGGCGCTGACGGCGGTGACGATGCCCGCCTGGGCGGGTGTGCCCTGCTGTACGGCGGCCCAGGACAGGGCGAAGTAGTAGAGGTTGTCGCCGATGGCGGACGAGGTGTAGGCGGTCAGCCAGCGCAGTACGTTGCCGTCGCGGTGCGCGGGTATCGCGGCCTCGATGGGCTTGCCGCGCACCGCGGTTGATGTCACGGGGTCCGCCCTCAGTTCCGGAAGGGGAACGCGTAGGTGTGCACCGCGACGTTCTCCCGGCCGTCGGTGTCACCGGCGGCGTCGGCGGCCCGGCCCTGTTCCTCGTAGCGTCGCAGCAGGGCGCGCATCTCGCCCACCAGCTCGGTGAGTTCGGGCACGGTCAGCCGCATCATGGACTCGGACGACTCGTGGGCGCCGGCCCAGGCGTCCTCCCAGGCGATGCGCTGGTCGAGGAAGCGCCGGTACATGTCGGCGCGCTGCTCGAAGAAGAGCCGGCTGGCCGCGGTGTGCGCGGCGGCCTTCTCGGGGGCGTCCCGGAAATCCGCGTCCCGGATCGTCACGCCGTCGGACGCGGGCTGCCACCAGCGCTCGCGGCCGTCGGCGCGCTGCGGCTCCGCCTCCTCGATGAGCCCGTGCTCGGCGAGTTTGCGCAGGTGGTAGCTGACGAGCGCGACGGCCTCGTCGATCTCGTCGGCGAGCTGCGAGGCGGTGGCGACGCGGCGCAGGCTCAGCTCTCGGTAGAGCCTGCTGCGCACGGGGTGGGCGAGGGCCTTGAGCGTGCCCAGGTCGGTGATGCGGCGGTCTCTCTCCTTGCCTGCCATGACTCCCACGGTAGATACGAAAGAAAAGTTGCGCAATAATTATTGCGGACTTTCCGCAGGAAAAATTGCGGGACTCAGGCCTGGGGGCGCAGCCGGTGCGCGTGCAGCGCCAGGCAGAGTTCGACGAGGTCGGCCGGGCGGGTCAGGCTCCGGCCGGTGAGCTGCTCGCAGCGGCGCAGCCGGTTGAGGACGGTGTTGCGGTGGCAGTAGAGGCGGGCGGCGGCGCGCTGCGCGGAGCCGTCGCAGTCCAGCCAGGCGGTCAGGGTGTCGAGCAGCAGCGCCCGGTCGGCGGGCGGCAGGGCGCGCAGCGGGCCGAGCACACGGTCGACGAGGAGGCCGCCGAGCGCGGGGGCCCCGGCCACGAGGGCGGCGGGCAGTTCGTCGTCGAGGAGGACGGTGCCGCCGTCCGCGGGGCAGATCCGCAGGGCGGTCTCGGCGAGGCGGCGGGCACCGCCGACGGCGGCGAGGCCCTCCACGGCGGAGCTGACGCCGACCCGGATGCCGGTCCCGCGGTATGCCAACGCACGCCATTGCGCGGCGAGTTGACGCACGTCGCGGTCCCCCAGCGCGACGATGCCGCGCTCGGCGTCGGGCCCCGGGTGCCAGACGGCCCCGGTCCCGTAGGCCGCGGGCGCCGCGCCATGCCCGCCGGCCACGAGCACCACCGCGTACCGGCCGCGCTCGGGCAGGCCCAGCGCGGCCGCGGCCTCGGGCAGGTCGGCGATGCGGGTGGCGCCGTCCAGCAGGGCCGCGGCCGTCAGACGGCGCCGGTTCTCGCGGCGCCAGGTCAGTTCGTGCTCCGCCCGGCGGTAGGACTCGGCGACGCAGGCGCAGTGTTCGTCGACGAATCCGCGTACGTCCGCGGCGAGATGGACGAGCAGATGCGCGTCCCGCGGGTGGTGCCGGGTCACCTCGTCGACGAGCGCCTGCCAGACCAGGGCGCCGCCGAGCCGGAAGGCGTGCAGCAGGGCGTCCAGCGGGAGGCCGCGCGCCGCGCGTTCGGCACCGATCCGGGCGGAGCAGGCACGGGCGGCCTCGCGGGAGCGGGCGGGGTCGAGCAGGGAGGCGATGCTGTGCCGCAGCGAGCGCCGCACCTCCCGCCGTACGTCGTCGGGGTCGGCGTCGATCTCAACCCGGTACGCCGGTTCGTTGGCGTGCAGTTCGGCCATCAACCGGTCGGCGAGCAGGGGCAGTTGCCCCATGAGGGGCAGGGCGGCGCGGCGCAGCACGGCGACCGCGTCGGACCCGGCGGGGGCGGTGGCGTGGGCGGTGGCGGTCCGGGGACGGGGGCGGGGACGTACGAGGTGCGCGGGCATCACGGTCCTCCTCGGGTCGGCTCGTGCCGGGGCGCGCCTGAGCCGCCCGGAGCCCGAAGAATGACATACCGTCTGGTCGGTCTCCAGCCCTCGGAGATAACGACCCAACGACACTGTGATGCGGGAGTGTGCGACGGGGCTCAGGAGTGAGCGACGGGGCCTTCGGCGCGGTCCACCAGACGGGCCAGTTCGACGCGGGAGCGGACACCCAGCTGCGCGAAGACGTTGCGCAGGTGGTGGTCGACGGTGCGCGGGCTCACCGAGAGGCGCCGCGCGACCTCGCGGTTGGTGGCCCCCTCCGCGACACAGTGCGCGATACGCAGCTGCTGTGGCGTCAACTCGGCCAGTCTGCCCGGGGGTTCGCCATGCCCCAGGGCCTCCCCGGTGGCGCGCAGTTCGGCGGCCGTCCGGGCGGCCCAGACGGTGGCGCCGCACCGCTCGAAGGCGACGAGGGCGTCCCGCAGCAGCACCCGGGCGTGGGCGGGGCGGCGGGCGCGGCGCAGCCACCTGCCGTGCAGATCGGCGGTACGGGCCCGTTCGAAGTCGCCGCCGGTCCGGTCGTGGCGGGCCAGGGCCTCGGTGAAGCGGGCGTCCGCGCGGACCGGGTCGCCGGCCGCCAGCAGGGCTTGGCAGCGCGCCAGTTGGGCCTGCGCCTGCGGGTCGTACCCGCGCTCGGCCCAGACCGCGAACTCCACGAGGGCGGCCCGCGCCCCGTCCGGGTCACCGGCCAGCGCCGACGCCTCCACGAAGCACGGCACGGCGAGCATCCGGACCGCGAAGTGCCCGCACCGCGGCCCCGGCAGCACGAGCGGTCCGAGCCGGGCCGCCGCCTCGGCCGCCCTGCCGCGGCCCAGGTCGGCGCGGGCCAGGGCCCATTGGGCGAGCGTGGCGGCCTGGACGAGACCGTGCCGGGCCGCGATGTCCTGCGCGGCTCCCGCCTGCCGGGCGACGGCGTCGGCGGCGCTGTCGAGGGAGGCGACCAGGGCCAGGATCGCGTGCAGGTGGGCGAGGACGTTGCGCTGCCCCCCGACGCGTGCGGCCCGCACCCCCTCCTCGGCATGGGCGCGGGCGCGGGCGTGCCGCCCGGCGCGCAGTTCGCCGTACGCGAGCAGCTCCAGGGCCCGGGGCAGCTCAGGGCCCGCGTCCAGGGCGCGGGCCGCGGCGAGGGCCCGGCTGCCGAGGCGACAGGCGGCCTCGACCTCCCCGGCGACGAGGGCGGCGGCGCCGGCCCGCAGCAGGGCGTCCGGCGCGCCCGCCTCGGCCGCCTCGGCGACGACTCGGCGCAGCACGGCCCGGCCCGCCGCGTAACGGTCACCGAGGGCGGCCGCCATCCCGAGCCCGAAGTCGCGGGCGCCGACGGTTCCGGCCCGCGATGCGCCCACGGCCTCCCGGTACGCCCCGGCGTCCCCGAGCGCCCACGCCGCCTCCGCGGCGGCGAGCCGGGCGCCGAGCGCCCGCTCCCCGGGGCAGAGCCGGGCGGCGAGCAGAAGCGAGGCGCGGGCGTCGGCCACCGGGCCGTCGCGCAGCGCGAGCAGCCCGCGCACCAGGGCGGCGCTCCCCCGCACCTCGTCCGGCGGCATCAACTCGCCCACCCGGTCGAGCAGTTCGCGGGACCGGTGCGGACGGCCCGCCAGGCGGGCCTGGTCCGCCGCGGCGACGAGCCGCTCCGCGCGGACCGCCGGGTCCGGGGTGAGGGCCGCCGCGTGGGCGAGGGCCGTGGCGCGCTCCCCGTGCGAGGGGCCCGACAGCTGTGCCGCGGCGGCCAGTTCGGCGCCGGTCCCGCTGTCCGGGTACGGCGTCGAAAGCGCCCGGTGCAGCAGGCCCGCCGCCCGCTGCCGCTCCCCCGCGGCGGCCTCGGCCAGCAGACGGTGCGCGGCCCTGCGGTGCGCGGGCCGCGCCGCCTCGTACACGGCGCGCCTGCCGGGCAGCCGCAGCCTGCCGTCCGGGCACCGCTCCAGGCCCGCGCGCTCGGCGGCGTCCAGGGCGTCCGCGCCGAGTCCGGCGGCCGCCGCGGCCCGCAGCACGAGGCCGCTGTCCACGCGCGGCCCCTCGGGGTCGCTCTCGTAGGCGGCTGCGGCCAGCAACAGGACATGTCTCGCGCTCACTTACGTCACCGTACGAGCGAACCGCCGCACGCGCAGCGCCGGTTGGGAACTGACCCAACCGGCGCCGGCCGACACTGTGCCCCCGCACAGTGCCTCGATACGTCGAGACGTCAGAACGTCACGACGTGTGCGGGCAGTTGCCCCGGTACTCCGCGATCGTGAGGCTCGCCGCGGGCAACGGGCAGAGGAACTGCTCGTACCGGGTGTCGTTGTCGATGAACCGCTTCAGCCACGAGATGCTGTACTTCGCGATCGTGGTGTTGGACGAGTTCGGCGTGAAGTGGGTGGCTCCCCTGAGTTCCAGGTACGCCTTGTCGAGCGAGCTCGGCAGGCTCGTGTAGAACGGCTCGGAGTGGGTGGCGACCGGGGCGACGGTGTCACCGTCCGCGCCCACGACCAGCGTCGGCGTCGTGACCTCGGGCCAGGTCTTGTCGAGGTTCCAGCCGGTGAGCGGGATCGCCGCCTGCAGCGAGGGCCTGCTCTTGGCGGCTTCGAGAGTGCCGCCGCCGCCCATCGAGTGCCCCATGACGCCGAGCCTGCTGGTGTCGATGCGGTTGCGCACCGAGCTCGTCTGCGTCAAGTAGTCCAGGGCGGCGAGGAGTTGGCGGCCCCGGCTGTCGGGCTGGTCGAGCGTGGTGTTCGTGTCGATGGTGAAGACGACGAAGCCCTGCGAGGCCAGGCGCGGGCCCAGCCAGGCGATGGACGACTGGTACGCGGTGTAGCCCGGGGAGATGGCGATGGCCCCGAACGTGCCGTCGGCCGTGGACGACGGGTAGTAGATGGTGCCGCCGCCGAACCCTGAGACGCTCAGGGAGGACACGGAGGTCTGCGAGACGGCGTACGAGCCGCGCGCCGCCTCGATGCTGGACACGGTGGGGGCGGGTCCGCGTTCGTAGGGGTTGTCGGCGGCGTGGGCGGTCACTGCCTGCGAGGTGGCGAGGCCGCCGATGGTGAGCAGGGCGGCAAGTCCCGCACGGATCAGCCGGGTTCGCATCTTCTGCACGATGCGTTCCTCTCGGGGGGGGGAGGGTGGCGCCCGTCCCTGAGCGCCACCGTGGTCACTGACAGCCACCACGGTGGGGTTCGACCCGCCCCTTGCGCATCGGCGAAATCACCGGTTCCCCGCGCCCCGGGCCTGAGATGCCGCACGCGGTGCGCATCTCAGGGGCGCGGGGAAGTGCGCGACCGGCCACGACGGCGCGGCAGCGCTACCGCACCGGGTGGCCGGCCTCCCGCAACGACCCCTTGACCTCACCGATGCGCAGGTCACCGAAGTGGAAGACGGACGCGGCCAGCACCGCGTCGGCCCCCGCCGCGACCGCCGGCGCGAAGTGCTCCAGGCGCCCCGCACCCCCCGACGCGATCACCGGGACGGACACGTGCTTGCGGACCGCCTCGATCATCTCCAGGTCGTAGCCGTCCTTCGTGCCGTCCGCGTCCATCGAGTTGAGCAGGATCTCGCCCGCTCCCAACTCCGCGGCCCGGTGCGCCCATTCGATCGCGTCGATACCTGCGGAGCGGCGCCCGCCGTGCGTCGTGACCTCGAATCCGCCGGACTCGGTGCGCCGCGCGTCCACGGACAGCACGATCACCTGCCGCCCGAACCGCTCCGCGATCTCTTGGATCAGCTCGGGCCGGGCGATGGCGGCGGTGTTCACGCCGACCTTGTCCGCACCGGCGCGCAGCAGCTTGTCCACGTCGTCGGCGGTGCGTACGCCGCCGCCGACCGTGAGCGGGATGAAGACCTGCTCGGCGGTGCGGCGCACCACGTCGTACGTGGTCTCGCGGTTGCCGGAGGAGGCGGTGATGTCCAGGAACGTCAGCTCGTCCGCGCCCTCGGCGTCGTACACCTTCGCCATCTCGACGGGGTCGCCCGCGTCGCGCAGGTTCTGGAAGTTGACGCCCTTGACGACGCGGCCGTTGTCGACGTCGAGGCAGGGAATGACCCGTACGGCGAGGCTCACTGTGCTTCTCCTGCCTGCGGTGCTCCTGCGCGCGGGCGGAACGCCTCGACCTCCACCTCGACGACCAGGCTGGGGTCGATGAAGCCGGAGACGATGATCATCGACGCGGCGGGGCGGACGGCGTCGAACAGCTCCTTGTGGGCGCGGCCCACGTCGTCCACGTCGCGGGCGTGGGTGAGGTACATGCGGGTGCGCACCACGTGCTCACGGCCGAGGCCGATGGCCTTGAGCGCGTCGAAGGCGACCTGGAAGGCGTTCACCGTCTGCTCGTAGGGCGTGCCCGCGTCGATCACGCCGTTGACCACGGACGTGCAGCCGGACACGAGCACGAGCCCAGTCGGCAGCTCTACCGCGCGGGAGTACCCGATGGTCTCCTCGAACGGGGCGCCGGAGGCGAACCGCTGCACCTCGTCGGAGGTCATGCCGAGACCGCCTTCAGCGCGTCTTCCAGCGTGAACGCCTCGGCGTACAGCGCCTTGCCCACGATGGAGCCCTCGACGCCCAGCGGGACCAGCTCGGCGATGGCGCGCAGGTCGTCGAGGGACGACACGCCGCCCGACGCCACGACCGGGCGGTCGGTGGCCGCGCACACGGTGCGCAGCAGCTCCAGGTTCGGGCCCTGGAGCGTGCCGTCCTTGGCGATGTCCGTGACGACGTAGCGGGCACAGCCCTCGGAGTTGAGGCGCTCCAGCGTCTCGTAGAGGTCGCCGCCGTCGCGGGTCCAGCCGCGGCCGCGCAGCGTCGTACCGCGCACGTCGAGGCCGACCGCGATCTTGTCGCCGTGCTCGGCGATGACCTTGGCGACCCACTCGGGGGTCTCCAGGGCGGCGGTGCCGAGGTTCACGCGGGTGCAGCCGGTGGCGAGCGCGGCGGCCAGGGTGTCGTCGTCGCGGATGCCGCCGGAGAGCTCCACCTTGATGTCCATCGCCTCGGTGACCTCGCGGATCAGGGCGCGGTTGTCGCCGGTGCCGAACGCGGCGTCCAGGTCGACCAGGTGCAGCCACTCGGCGCCGGAGGACTGCCAGGCGAGGGCGGCCTCCAGCGGGGAGCCGTAGGAGGTCTCGCTGCCGGACTCGCCGTGCACGAGGCGGACGGCCTGCCCGTCGCGGACGTCGACGGCGGGGAGGAGTTCAAGCTTGTTCACACTGGTCACAGCGTTCCGATCCAGTTCTTCAGCAGCTGGGCTCCGGCGTCGCCGGACTTCTCGGGGTGGAACTGCGTGGCCCACAGCGCACCGTTCTCGACGGCGGCCACGAACGGCTCGCCGTGGGTGGCCCAGGTGACCTGGGGGGCGCGGAGGTGCGGGTTGTGCACTTCCAGCTCCCAGTTCTGGACGGCGTAGGAGTGCACGAAGTAGTACCGCTCGTCGGCGTCGAGGCCGGCGAACAGGCGGCTGTCCTGCGGCGCGCGGACGGTGTTCCAGCCCATGTGCGGCACGATGTCGGCCTTCAGCGGTTCGACGGCGCCGGGCCACTCGTCGAGGCCCTCGCTCTCGACGCCGTGCTCGATGCCGCGTGCGAAGAGGATCTGCATGCCGACGCAGATGCCCATGACCGGGCGCCCGCCGGCGAGGCGGCGGCCGACGATCCAGTCGCCGCGCGCCTCGGTGAGCCCCTTCATACAGGCGGCGAACGCGCCGACGCCGGGCACGAGCAGCCCGTCCGCGTTCATGGCCTTGTCGTAGTCGCGGGTGATCTCGACGTCGGCGCCCGCGCGGGCGAGGGCGCGCTCGGCGGACCGGACGTTCCCGAAGCCGTAGTCGAAGACGACCACGTTCTTGTTCGTGGAGAGGGTCATGGTCAGTTCCAGTAGTCGAGCCGCAGCACACCCGCGACCAGGCACATGGCGGCGCTGATCGAGAGCAGGGTGATGAGGCTCTTGCCCATGCCCTGCTTGGCGAACGAGTAGACGCCGCCGAGCAGGAACAGGCCGACGAGGATGAGGACGGTCGCGAGGCCGTTCATGGCTAGAGGGCACCCTTCGTGGAGGGGAGGATGCCGGCGGCGCGCGGGTCACGCTCGGAGGCGTAGCGCAGCGCTCGCGCGAGGGCCTTGAACTGGCACTCCACGATGTGGTGCGCGTTGCGCCCGTACGGCACGTGGACGTGCAGGGCGATCTGCGCCTGGGCGACGAACGACTCCAGGATGTGCCGGGTCATCGTCGTGTCGTACTCGCCGATCATCGGCGCCATCTTCTCGGGCTCGGTGTGCACGAGGTACGGGCGGCCGGAGAGGTCCACGGTGACCTGGGCGAGGGACTCGTCCAGGGGGACGGTGCAGTTGCCGAAGCGGTAGATGCCGACCTTGTCGCCGAGCGCCTGCTTGAAGGCGGCGCCGAGCGCGAGGGCGGTGTCCTCGATGGTGTGGTGCGAGTCGATGTGCAGGTCGCCCTCGGTCTTGACCGTGAGGTCGAAGAGGCCGTGGCGGCCGAGCTGGTCGAGCATGTGGTCGTAGAAGCCGACCCCGGTCGCCACCTCGACCTTGCCCGTCCCGTCCAGGTCGATCTCGACGAGGACCGAGGTCTCCTTGGTCGTACGCTCCACGCGTCCGATGCGGCTCATGCGCCACGCTCCTGAGTGTTCATTTGGGCCTTCTTCACTTCGCGGGCCGCGTCCAGGAACGCGTCGTTCTCTTCGGGGGTGCCGACGGACACCCGCAGCCGTCCGGGCACCCCGTTGTCACGGATGAGGACACCGCGGTCGAGGACGAACTGCCAGACCGCGTGGGGGTCTTCGAAGACGCCGAACTGGATGAAGTTGGCGTCGGCGACGGTGACGTCGAAGCCGAGGGCCTCCAACTCGGCGACCACGCGGTCGCGTTCGTCCTTCAGCTGCTCGACGTAGCCGAGCAGGGTGTCGGTGTACTCCAGGGCGGCGAGCGCCGTGGCCTGATTGACGGCCGACAAGTGGTAGGGCAGGCGCACCAGTTGGACGGCGTCGACCACCGCCGGGTCGGCGGCGAGGTAGCCGAGGCGCAGTCCGGCGGCGCCGAACGCCTTCGACATCGTCCGTGAGATGACGAGGTTCGGGCGGCCCTCGATCAGCGGCAGCAGCGAGTCGCCGTGGCTGAACTCGGTGTAGGCCTCGTCGACGATCACCATGGCGTCCCGGCCGGCCGCCTCGTACAGCGCGAGGACGTCCTCGGCCGCGACCGCGTTGCCGGTGGGGTTGTTGGGGCTGGTGATGAAGACGACGTGCGGCTTGTGCGTCCGGATCGCCTCGATCGCAGCGGGCACGTCGAGGGCGAAGTCGGCGGTGCGCGGGGCGCTGATCCAGCCGGTGTTGGTGCCGCGGGCGAGCAGCGGGTGCATGGAGTACGAGGGCTCGAAGCCGAGGGCCGTGCGGCCCGGGCCGCCGAACGCCTGGAGCAGTTGTTGCAGCACCTCGTTCGACCCGTTGGCCGCCCAGACCTGCGCGACGTCGACCTGGTGGCCGGTCGTGCGGGTCAGGTACGCGGCGAGTTCGGTCCGCAGCTCGACCGCGTCCCGGTCCGGGTAGCGGTTGAGGTTCCGGGCGGCCTCGGCGACCCGCTCGGCGATCCGCGCGACGAGCGGCTCGGGCAGCGGGTACGGGTTCTCGTTCGTGTTCAGCCGGACGGGAACGTCCAACTGGGGTGCTCCGTAAGGGGACTTGCCGCGCAGCTCGTCCCGTACGGGAAGGTCGTCGATGCCGGTCACGAGGTCTTCGGAACCTTCCACTCGAAGCGGGCCTTGACGGCGGCGCCGTGCGCGGGCAGGTCCTCGGCCTCGGCCAGCGTCACCACGTGGTGGGCGACCTCGGCGAGGGCGTCCCTCGTGTAGTCGACGATGTGGATGCCGCGCAGGAAGGACTGGACGGACAGGCCCGAGGAGTGGCAGGCGCAGCCGCCGGTCGGCAGCACGTGGTTGGACCCGGCCGCGTAGTCACCGAGGGAGACCGGGGCCCAGGGGCCGACGAAGACGGCGCCCGCGTTCTTGACGCGCTGGGCGGTCTCCGAGGCGTCCGCGGTCTGGATCTCCAGGTGCTCGGCGCCGTACGCGTCGACCACCTTCAGCCCGTCGTCGAGCGAGTCGACGAGGACGATCGCGGACTGCCGGCCCCGGAGCGCGGGCACGATCCGGTCCTCGACGTGCTTGGTGGCGGCGACCTGCGGCTCCAGCTCCTTCTCGACCGCGTCGGCGAGCCCGGCCGAGTCGGTGACCAGCACGGCCGCGGCCAGCGGGTCGTGCTCGGCCTGGCTGATCAGGTCGGCGGCGACGTGCACCGGGTCGGCGGTGTCGTCCGCGAGCACCGCGATCTCGGTGGGCCCCGCCTCGGCGTCGATGCCGATCAGGCCCGTGAAGTAGCGCTTGGCGGCGGCGACCCAGATGTTGCCGGGGCCGGTCACCATGTTTGCCGCGGGGCAGGACTCGGTGCCGTACGCGTACATCGCGACGGCCGTGGCACCGCCGACCGCGTAGACCTCGTCGATGCCCAGCAGGGCGCAGGCGGCGAGGATCGTCGGGTGCGGCAGCCCGCCGAACTCCTTCTGCGGCGGCGAGGCGAGGGCGATCGAGGGGACGCCCGCTTCCTGCGCCGGCACCGCGTTCATGATCACGGAGGACGGGTAGACCGACCGGCCGCCGGGCGCGTACAGGCCGACCCGCTCGACCGGGATCCACTTCTCGGTGACGGAGCCGCCGGGTACGACCTGCGTGGTGTGGCTGGTACGGCGCTGTTCGCGGTGGACGATCCGGGCCCGGCGGATGGACTCCTCCAGGGCCGCGCGGACGGCGGGCTCCAGCTCGGCCAGGGCCTCGGCCAGGGCTTCGGCGGGCACCCGCACGGACTCCTGCCGCACCCCGTCGAACTTCTCCGCGTAGTCGATCAGCGCCGCGTCGCCACGATGATGCACGTCCTCGCAGATCGGCCGCACCTTCTCCAGGGCGGCCGTGACGTCGAAGTCGGCACGGGGCAGCAGCGAGCGCAGGGCCTGACCCTCGGGGAGGGTGGCGCCGCGCAGATCGATTCGAGAGATCACGGAGCAATTCTCTCAGACTCGCGTTCAGCGCCGGTGGCCCGTATCAGTGACTGATACATGTCCGGTTTCAGCCGTTGTCACGGCACCGGAAGACGACCTTCACCACTAGCGTTCAGACGGTCACCCAGCGGGCATGAACGGTTGTACGAAACCCGCGAGTAGCAGGTGGTCGAGGTGGCCGTGGTGACCAGGGGCCGCACAAGTCGTACGGGTTGCATGAGTTGCGCGGGTTGTACGGGGAGGAAGAACAGTAGTGGTCGACGTGACGACCGGCAGCGGCAGCGGAGATGTGCCGGACGGCCTGAGCGCCGCGGAAGTGGGCATGTGGCTGGCGTTTCGCAACGGCAGCGTCCTCGACCTGCGCAGTGGGAACTCGACGGTGGACGATCCGCACGGCGGCCACGCCTGGGGGCCCGAGCGCAGCGTGCGGGCGCGGATCGTGGCCTGGCTGCTGCTCAGCGGGCCGCCCGCCCTCTCCGGCCGGGTGTCGTCGCTCAAGCTCCACGGTGTGCAGATCACGGACGTGCTCGACCTCGCGGGCGGCACGATCGTCCCGTACCTCGAACTGAAGCAGTGCCGTTTCGAGAAGGAGGTGCTGCTGCCGGAGGCGCACTTCACGACGGTGCGGCTCGTCGACTGCTCGGTGCCGCGTCTGGAGGGCGCCCGGGTGCACACCGAGGGCGATCTGCATCTGCCGCGCTGCCGGTTCCACAACGGCGTCCGCCTGACCGACGCGCACATCGGCACCGACCTCCTGCTCAACCAGGCCGTCGTGTTCCGCGACCGGCTCGGCAAATCGCTGATGGCGGACGGTCTGTCGGTCGGCCAGGACCTTCAGGCCGAGATGGTCGAGACGCACGGAGAGGTCAGTCTGCGCGGTGCCACGATCGGCGTCTCGCTCTCGCTGCGCGGCAGCCGGCTGAGCAACACCCGGGGACGGCACGCCCTGAACGCCCCGCAGATGACGGTCGAGCGCACGCTCTACCTGACCCCGGCAGGCCTCGGCAATCCGTTCCAGACCGGCGGCGCCACGCCCGCGCGCGGCACCCGGGTCCAGCGCTTCGCCTGCATCGGCGGCGTCCGGCTCGACGACGGACGGTTCGGCGACGCGGTCGACCTGGACGCGGCGCGCTTCACGCTGGAGAACGACCAGGAGATCTCGCTGCGCCGCATCCAAGCCCCTGAACTGCGCTTCCTCGGAGACAGGCCGGCGCGCGGGCGGGTCGTGCTCTCCGGCGCGAAGATCGTCAACCTGATCGACAAGGCGGCGAGCTGGCCCGGGCCCGGCCAGCTGCGCATGGGCGGATTCACGTACGAGAACCTGATCCCGTTCGGCCCGTTCCCGCTCACCCAGCGCATCGACTGGCTCGCCGCGGCGACACCCGAGTACAACCCGGAGCCGTACGAACGGCTCGCCACCGTGCTGCGCAACAGCGGCGAGGACGCCGACGCCCGCGAGGTGCTCCTCGCCAAGCAGCGGCGCCGCCGCGAAACGCTGCCGCCCGCGGCGAAGGTGTGGGGCTACCTCCAGGACTGGACAGTGGCCTACGGGTACCGGCCGGGCCGGGCCGCGGTCTGGATGGCGGTGCTCTGGGCGGTCGGCGCGTTCGCCTTCCGGTACGCCTCGCATCCGCCGATCCAGCCGGGGCAGGGCCCGCACTGGGACTCGGCCCTGTTCGCCCTCGACCTCCTCCTGCCGGTGATCGACCTCGGCCAGTCCGCCAGCTGGCAGCTGCGGGGCGGCTGGCAATGGGCGGCCGCGATCATGGTGATCCTCGGCTGGATCCTGGCGACGACGGTGGCGGCGGGCGCGACACGGCTGCTGCGCCGCAACTGACGGCGGCCCGCCGAAAGCCCTGAATCACACCTGCTGCAGGCTTCGACGCCTGCCCGCCGAAAGCTTTACCACTTCCCAGGCAACCTTCGGCCCTCCTTACTCGTCATCCCAGCGCAGCCACCGTTTTCCGTTTCCGTTCCCGCACGCAGAGGAGGCCCCCGTGCCGTTCCTGCGTGCCTTCCTACGGACCGCCCGCATGATCCGCCACACCGGGCCCCTGGCCGCGGGCCTGCCGCCGGACGACGAGGTCCTGCTCGACGCCCCGGACGAGCGCCTCGCCCCCGCTCTGGTCGCCGCCGGGGCCGGGGAGTACGGCCCCGCCGCCAAGGTCCTCGCCCACACCCGCGAAGCGGCCGAATGGGAGAACCGCGACCGCTACGTGCTGCGCCTCGCCGCGTTCGCCGCCTCCCGCACCGAATGGTTCGACTCCTGGCAGGCCGCGTCCCCGCACGACCCGGACCTGCTCCTCGTCAAGGCCCAGCTGGCGGTGGACCGGGCCTTCGAATCCCCGGCCCGCGCCGAGCTGCTCCGCGACGTCACCCCGCTGGTCCTGGCCGCCGCCGAGGCCGACCCCCGCGACCCGGTCCCCTGGCGCGTGGCCCTCGACCACGCCCGCGGCACGAACGCCCCGCACACCGTCTTCGAGGAGGTGTGGGTCCAGGCGGTACGCCGCTCACCGCACCACTACGGCTGCCATGTCGCCGCGCTGCGGTACCTGTCGGCCGCCTGGTACGGCTCGCACACGGAGTGCTTCGACTTCGCCGAGCGTGCCGCACAGGACGCCCTGCCCGCCTCCCTCCTCCAGGCCCTGCCGGCCCGCGCGGCCCTCGCGTACCTGACGACACGGGCCCCGCAGGGCGTCCCGCGCGCCCGCCTCGACGCGGCCGCCGACCTCGCGATCGGGCTCTCCCGTACGTACGGGAGAGCCGACCCCTGGCCCGCCGAGGTGCGCAATCTGCTGGCCTGCGTCCTGATCCAGCTGGAGCGCTGGCCGGACGCCCTGGAACAGCTGCGGCTGCTCGGCCCGTACGCGACGTCGTTCCCCTGGGACCGGCTCTCGGACGATCCGCTCGGCCGGTTCCTGGAGCTGCGGGACGGGGTGCGCCTGGAGGTCGCGGCCACGCTGCCGCTGCGCGGCGGGCCGCCCGGCTCCGGCGCCCATTAGGCTTGAGCGTCGTGACCACCGTCCGGCTTCCGCTCTTCCCGCTCAACTCGGTGCTGTTCCCGGGACTCGTTCTCCCGCTGAACGTCTTCGAGGAGCGTTACCGCGCCCTGATGCGCGACCTGCTGAAGGCCTCCCCCGCCGACCCGACCGACCCCGACGCCGATCCGGCCGTCTCCGACGAACCGCGCCAGTTCGTCGTCGTCGCGATCCGCGACGGCCACGAGGTCGCGCCGGCGTCGTCCGGCATGCCGGACGACATCACCACCAAGGAGGCGGGCGCGGGTCCCGCGGCCGGCTTCGGCGACGACCCCGCGACGGCGTTCCACGCGATGGGCTGCATCGCGGACGCGGCGACGATCCGCGAGCGCGCCGACGGCAGCTTCGAGGTCCTGGCCACCGGCACCCGCCGGGTGAAGCTGCACTCGGTGGACGCCTCGGGCCCCTATCTGACCGCCGAGGTCGAAGAGCTGCCCGAGGAGGACGGCGACGAGGCCGGCGCCCTCGCGGAGGGCGTGCTGCGGGCGTTCCGCTCGTACCAGAAGCGGCTGGCCGGTGCCCGCGAGCGGTCCCTGACGACGGGCGCGGAGCTGCCCGACGAGCCGTCGGTGGTGTCGTACCTGGTGGCGGCGGCCGCGGTGCTGGACGTGCCGACCAAGCAGCGCCTGCTGCAGGCCCCGGACGCGGCGTCCCGGCTGCGCGACGAACTGAAGCTGCTGCGCGCCGAGACGGCGATCATCCGGCACCTCCCCTCGCTGCCCGCGACGGAACTGACGAGACAGGCGACCAGCCTCAACTGACGGTAGGGATCGGCACGTTGGCGAAGAAGGCCAAGAAGCAGCAGCAGTCCGCAGGCACCCCCGCGACGGTGGCGCTCACCGCCGCGGGGACGAACTTCACGGTCCACTCCTACGACCACGACCCCGCGCACCCGTCGTACGGCGAGGAGGCCGCCGAGGCGATGGGCGTCTCCCCCGACCGGGTCTTCAAGACGCTCGTCGCGGATGTCGACGGCAAGCTGACCGTCGCGGTCGTCCCGGTGGCGGGGCAGCTCGACCTCAAGGCACTGGCCGCCGCGGTCGGCGGCAAGCGCGCCGCCATGGCCGACCCGGCGCTCGCCGAGCGCACCACCGGATACGTGCGGGGCGGGATCTCGCCGCTGGGCCAGCGCAAGAAGCTGCCCACGGTCGTCGACTCCTCGGCCGGGCAGCACCCGACGATCTGTGTCTCCGCGGGGCGCCGCGGCCTCGAAGTCGAGCTGGCCCCGGGCGACTTGGCAGCACTCACCGACGCCGTACTCGCTCCCGTCGGGCGTGCGTGACCCCTCGACGCGCCGCGCCGCTTCGGCTAAGCACCAAGGACATGTCGAAGAAGACGCGCAAACGCAAGTGGCGGATCAAGAAGGGCAAGTCCAACCACGGGCGCCGGCCCGCCTGACGACCGGCGACGGCCCAACAGGCCGCGGTGGCCGCCACGTTCCTGATGTGGCGGTCCTGCCGCCGCACCCTTGACACCGCTGTGGCGGGTGCCGCACTGTCACCCCCACCCAGGACATCCCACGTCCTGCCCACCGAGTTGCCGCTCGCCGACTGCCCGCCTGCTGTCGCCTGCCCCTCGCACCGGGAGACCACCGCCATGCCTCTCCGCGCCCCTTTCCCCGCCCCGTTCCGCGGTGTCGTCCCGCCCCTGGTCACGCCGCTCACGCCGGAGGGCGAGGTGGACATCGCGTCGGTGCGCCGCCTGGTCGGGCATCTCATCGGCGCCGGGGTGCACGGCCTGTTCCTGCTGGGCTCCAGCGGCGAGGCGCCCTATCTCACGGACCTTCAGCGGCGCACCGCCCTGGAGGCCGCGGTCGAGGCGGCGGCCGGACGCGTCCCCGTGCTCGCCGGCGTCATCGAGACGACGACCGCGCGGGTCCTGGACCGGGCGAAGGACGCGGTGAAGGCGGGCGCGGACGCCCTCGTGGCGACCGCGCCGTTCTACACGCGCACGCACCCGGCCGAGGTCGCCGACCACTTCAGGCGACTGCGCGCCGGTGCGGACCTGCCCGTGTTCGCGTACGACATCCCGTCCGCGGTGCACAGCAAGCTGAGCCGCGACACGGTCCTCGCCCTGGCCGCCGACGGCACGCTCGCCGGGCTCAAGGACTCCAGCGGCGACGAGGGCTCCCTGCGCCGCCTGCTCCCCCCGCTGCGCGCGGCCGCGCCCGCCTTCTCGGTGCTCACCGGTTCCGAACTCACGGTGGACGGCGCCCTGCTGGCCGGCGTCGACGGCGTCGTCCCGGGCCTCGGAAATGTGGACGCCCACGGTTACGTACGTCTCTACGAAGCCGCCCGGGCCGGCGACTGGGACGCCGCCCGGCGTGCACAGGACCGGCTCGCCGCGCTGTTCGCGATCGTCGACGCCGGCGACCCGGCCCGGATGGGCGGCTCGTCCTCGGCGCTCGGCGCGTTCAAGGCGGCCGTCCATTTGCTGGGCGTCATCGACTGCCCGGCGACCGCGGCCCCCCAGGTCCCGCTGAGCGAGGCCGAGTTCGGTCACGTACGCCGCCTGCTGACCGAGGCGGGGCTGCTGTAGCCGGCGGGCCGCGCTCAGGCCCCGGGCGTACTCTCCGCGTTCCGCGGCGGGTGATCGTAGTAACCGGCGTACGGGTCGGGGTCCCGGGGCCCGAACAGGCCGGTCAGCGCGAGGTGGACCACCATCGCGGCCAGCGGCCACGCGAGCAGCGCCCCCTTGGCCTTGAGCTCCAGGGGCGCGTCGAAGACGACCCCCTTGCCGAGCTCCTTGGCGTGCGCGGCGACGTCCTGCGCGGGGCCGAGCCAGATCCCGAACCGCCAGGCGAGCACCCCGCCGAGCAGGCTGCCCAGCGTGAGCCCCACGACGAGGGGGATGCCCCCGCGCTTGCGCCACAGGAAGACGACGGCCGCGGTGACGACACCGAACGCGAGCCCGAGCAGGGTGAACGTTCCGTCGACACCGATGGCCTGCTCGCCCTCGGTGTCCTTGAGGTAGACCGCCGTACTGTCCGACACGAGCGGGATCCGCGGCGCGAGCCACAGCCACAGGGCTCCGAGGAGCAGCCCCACGACGGCGACGCCCACCGTCACGACGGCGGCCTCGCGCAACTCGGTCCGCAGCCCGGGCCCCTCGTCCGAAGGAGCGGGCGGCGCGGGAGGCAGATGCCCGGTCATCGGATCGGGGGCCTGCCACGGGTCACTGTGCCCGTTGTTGTGCGGGGGCTGATGGGGCGGCGGCGTCAGCGGTGCGGTCACACTGCCATCGTGCCAGGCGTCCCCGGCGGGCGCGTCACCGGACGGCTGCCCGGCGGTAGGCCCACGTCGCCACGGCCAGCGAGGCGACGCCGACAGCGGCGCAGACGCCCAGGTCGAGCAGGACGACGGCCCAGTCGGGGTGGTCCCCGAAGGTCCGCGCGAGTGCCTCGACGCCGTAGGTCGAGGGCAGCAGATCACGCGCGTACTGCACGATCTGTGGCATCCGGTCGGCGGGCAGCACGCCGAGCAGCAGCGCCGCCGACATCCCCAACTGGCCGAGCAGTGTGGCCAGTTCGGGCCGTGGCGCGAGCAGCCCGAGCGCGGCGCCGAGCCCCGACAGGGCAGCGCCGGCCAGCGGGATGACGGCGACGAGCACCCACAGGTGCGTCAGCGGCAGGTCGAACATGGCACAGCCGACGACTCCGGTGATCACGGTGCCGGGCACGGTGAACGAGGCGTAGGCGCCCGCGGCGCCGAGCACCACGGAGGCGGGCGGTACGGGCAGCGTCGCGTAGTGGTCGAGGCCGCCGTCGGCGCGCAGCTGTCCGAAGTACTGGGCGAGCAGGTTGAGCGCGACGAACGCGACGACCAGCACCGCGGAGCCCGCCACGACGGCCCGCGCCTCGCTGCCGCCCCGGTCGACCACGCCGCGCATCAGGATCATGATCCCGATGGACTGGAAGGTCGCCACGAACAGCAGCGGGATCCGGGCCACCCGGGCGCGGGAGAGCTGGGCGCGGTAGACGGCGGCGAGCGACGGCAGGAATCTCGCCCGGGGCGCGAGCCCGTCCTCGGCGTCCGTGACCGGCGTCCGGTGTTCCCCGGCACGTCGGCGCACGGCCTCCGCGGATACGACACTCATGCCTTCACCAGGCCCTTCACGCTGCTGCGGCTCCCGCCGAGTGCCAAGTACACGTCTTCCAGGCTCGGGGTGGCGAGCGTGAAGTCGTCGAGGTGGTCGAAGGCCGGGCCGCCGGTGACGGCGGCGACGGCGGCGCGGGCCTCGTCGGGCGCGAGCCTGAGGGACCAGCGCCGTCCGGCCTCCACCGCGTGCTCGCGCAGCCTGGCGACCTCGGGCAGCTGTGTCGGCGCCTCCTGGCGCCACAGCAGCTCGACCCGGACCTCACCGGCGACGCGGTCCTTGAGGCCGGCCGGTGAGTCGCAGGCGATCACCCGCCCGCCGTCGAGGACGGCGACGCGGTCGAGGACGGTCTCGGCCTCGATGACGTTGTGGGTGACCAGCAGGACAGTCGTGCCGCGCTCCGCCCGCCGACGGTCCACCGCCGCCCACACGGCACGCCGTGCGACGGGGTCCATGCCGGTCGTGGGCTCGTCGAGCACGAGCAGGGGCCGCTCGCCGACCAGGGCGGAGGCGAAGCACGCGAGGCGCCGCTGGCCGCCCGAGAGCTTCTTCAGCGGGCGTGAGGCGAGCGGGGTGAGCCCCAGCTCCTCCAGGACGTCGTCCCGCTCGGCGCGGGCGTCCTTGAGGGCGAGGCCGCGCAGCCGCCCGGTGGTCTCGGCGGCGAGCGACACGGTCAGCTCGTCGAGGGCGGTCGACTCCTGCCCGAGGTAGGCGAGGATCCGCGCGGCCCGTTCCGGGTGGCGCACGATGTCGTGCCCGAGGATGTGCACGCTTCCTGCGTCGGGGCGCATCAGCCCGGTGAGCTGGCGTACGAGGGTGGACTTGCCGGCTCCATTGGGGCCGAGGAGGCCGAAGATCTCGCCGCGCCGGATGTCGAGCCGCACGTCGTCGGTGGCCCGTACTTGTGGGGTTCCGGGTGCTCCGCGCCGCCCGCGCGCGGCGGGGTAGGTCTTGCTGAGACCCCGCACCGCGCACACGACAGCGGCCCGTTCATGGCCCGGGGCGGCGTCATCGGTGCGCGTACTCACGAAGAACGAGAGTACGGGGTCCGGCCCGCCTCATTGCGCGCGGGGCCGGACATATTAGGCGGGCAGCCCACCTGGCGTGCGGAAATGTCAGCCCCCCGCGGGCGCGTGCTCCGCGGTCCGCACATCGATCTCGCGCCAGAACCCGGCCCTGATCGCGTACCGGTCGTGCTCGTCGATCTGGTCGTCCTTGTGGGCGAGCAGCCCGAACCGCGCCGCGTACCGGAGCAGCTCTCCGTCGATCCGGTGCGGCACCCGCGGATACATGGTCGACAGCTTCTGCAGCTCCACCTGCTCGCCGAGGCGCGCCATCCACCGGCGCGCGAACACCTGGCCGACCTCGTACGGGTCGCCGCTGACCGCGGTGATGTCCTCCTCCCGGTCGGCCCAGCGCTGCTCGGCGGTGGTGAGCTGGGCGAGCGTGGGCAGGGATGCCGCCTCCGGGGGCTCACCGCCGCCTCCGGGGCCGCCGGGGCGCTCCACCCACCCTTTGTCGGAGGACCAGCGCAGCGTCGCGTTGGCGGGGTGCTGTGCGGCCGCCCCGGCCACCGCGCCGGGTCCGCGCAGCGCGGCCAGGTCCTTCGGCGTGGGTACGCCCTTGGCGGCGCCGGTGCGGTCCTCCGCGTCGCCCTCGGTCCGCGCGGCGGGCTCGTGCTGCACGGGCGGCGCGTCCACGCCTTCGCCGGCCGGGCGCCGGGCGGCGGGCGCCGATTCGGGCAGCGGCGCGGAGAGGATCGCGGCGATCTCGGGGCGGGGCACGGGCGAGGGGGCGCAGATCCCGCCGGGTTCCCTGGCGCGTACGGCCTTGGTGATCCAGACGCGGTCGAGCACGCGCCGCTCGTCGGCCTCGGCGACCAGGTCCTCGGACTGGTTGTAGTCGCCGTCGGCGGCCTGTACGGCCCACAGGTGGACGGCGACGCCGTGCTCCTTGGCGGCCATCATGCCGGGCAGCAGGTCGCCGTCCCCGGTCACGAGGACCACGTCCGAACAGGCACGGTTGCGCGCCAGTTCGGTCAGCTCGGCGTGCATCGCCGCGTCGACGCCCTTCTGTGCCCAGCGCCCGTCGCTGCGGGTGAGGGCGCCGAGCCGGACGGTGACCCGGGGCATGACGCGCAGCCTGCGGTGCTCGGGCTGCGGGACGCGGTCGGGGGCGCCGTCGAACCAGTAGATGCGCAGCAGCTGGCGCTCGGTCTCGCTCTCGGCGCGTTCGCGCAGGCCCTGGATGAGGGCGACGTGGTCGACGTGGATCCGGGAGCGGGAGGGCTCGCCCGCGAGGAGGCTCGCGGCGGCCCCCAGGAGATATCCGGCATCCACCAGGACGATGCAACGGTCCACGCGATCCACCCTCTTTCGCCGACTTCCAACAGTCCGGACGCGCTCACGGGGCGGCGCCCGCGGGTTCGCTTCGGGTTTCCTTCGAGTCTGCCCGACCGCGCGGGGGTTAACGGCCCGAACTCGATCTTCGGCGTGGCGGATGGCGTGAAGACGGGGCGAATACGCCCCGACACCCCTTGTCACACAGGGTAATTCCCCGAAATGCGCCCCTTGCCGCCCTATGTGAATCTGAAGCCGACCCTGGCCCCTAGAGATCTCCCTTAGGAGGAAGATCAACATGGCCAAGAACAAGAACCGCAAGCAGGCCGGCGAGCAGAACCGCGCTTCTGGCGCGGAGCAGGCTCCGGAGCAGTCCAAGTCGGCGGTCCCGGAGGCCCAGCCGACGGTGGAGTCGCAGATCATGGGCAACCCGTCGGACGTCGCCCGTAAGCACCAGCGCCGCTTCGGCCACAACTGACGCTCCGTTTAAGGCAGTTGGCACGTGCGAGGGGCGCACCCCAGGATCCGGGGTGCGCCCCTCACGTACGTGACGCTTCGGCTCAGCCCGCCAGACAGGCCGGGCCGAGCAGCACCTTGAGGTCGCCGTAGAGCGCCGGGTCCGGCTTCACGCGGTGCCGGTCGAGCCGCAGCACCGTGGTCTTGCGCGGCCCCTGGAGCTTGATCCGCACCTCGCTGTCGCCCCGGTGGTTGCTGAGGATCTCGCCGAGCCGGCTGATCATCGGCGGGGTGACCTTGAGCGCCGGGATGGTGAGGATCACGGGTGCGTTGGTGCCCGCGTTCGACAGGTCGGGGACCTGCATCTCCATGGCGACCAGCCGCGGCACGTCCTCGCGCTTGTCGAGGCGTCCCTTCACGAACACCACGGCGTCCTCGACGAGTTGGGTCGACACCAGCTGGTACGTCGCCGGGAAGAACATGCACTCGATGGAACCGGCGAGATCCTCGACGGTCGCGATCGCCCAGGCGTTGCCCTGCTTGGTCATCTTGCGCTGCAGGCCCGAGATGATGCCGCCCACGGTGACGACGGCACCGTCGGAGAAGTCGCCGCCGGTCAGCTGGCCGATGCCCGCGTCCGCCTTGTCGGAGAGCACGTGCTCCAGGCCGAACAGCGGGTGGTCGGAGACGTACAGGCCGAGCATCTCCCGCTCCTGGGCGAGCAGATACGTCTTCTCCCACTCGTCGGTGGAGAACTCGACGTCGAGCCCGAAGCCCGGCTCGCTGCTGTCCTCCTCGCCCATGCCGCCGAAGAGGTCGAACTGGCCCTCGGCTTCCTTGCGCTTCACCGCGACCACGTTGTCGATCATCGGCTCGTACTGCGCGGTGAGGCCCTTGCGGGTGTGCCCCATCGTGTCGAACGCGCCCGCCTTGATGAGGGATTCGGTGGTGCGCTTGTTGCAGGCGGTGGCCTCGACCTTGTCGAGGTAGTCGGGGAACGAGTCGAACTTCCCCTTCGCCTTGCGCGAGCGGATGATCGAATCCACCACGTTCGTACCGACGTTGCGGACCGCCTCCAGGCCGAAGAGGATCACGTCGTCGCCCTGGGCGGCGAAGTTGTGGACCGACTCGTTCACGTTCGGCGGGAGCACCCTGATGCCCATGCGGCGGCACTCGTTGAGGTAGACCGCGGACTTGTCCTTGTCGTCCTTGACGGACGTGAGCAGCGCGGCCATGTACTCGGCCGGGTAGTTGGCCTTCAGGTACGCGGTCCAGTAGGTGACCAGGCCGTACGCGGAGGAGTGCGCCTTGTTGAACGCGTAGCCGGCGAACGGCACCAGGACGTCCCACAGGGCCTGGATCGCCGCGTCGGAGAACCCGTTCTTCTTCGCGCCCTCCTGGAACAGGACGAAGTTCTTCGCCAGTTCCTCGGGCTTCTTCTTGCCCATCACGCGGCGCAGGATGTCGGCCTCGCCGAGCGAGTAACCGGCGATGATCTGCGCGGCCTTCTGTACCTGCTCCTGGTACACGATGAGGCCGTAGGTCAGGCCGAGCGTCTCCTTCAGGGGCTCTTCGAGCTCCGGGTGGATCGGCGTGATCTCCTGCCGGCCGTTCTTGCGCTCGGCGTAGTTCGTGTGCGAGTTCATGCCCATCGGGCCCGGCCGGTACAGGGCCGAGACGGCGGAAATGTCCTCGAAGTTGTCGGGCTGCATCTGGCGCAGCAGCGAGCGCATCGGGCCGCCGTCGAACTGGAAGACGCCGAGCGTGTCACCGCGGCAGAGCAGTTCGAAGGTCTTCGGGTCGTCGAGCGGGAGCGAGAGCATCTCCAGGTCGATGCCCTTGCCCGCCCGCACCATCTTGACGGCGTCGTCCATGATGGTCAGGTTTCGCAGGCCCAGGAAGTCCATCTTGAGCAGGCCGAGCGACTCGCACTGCGGGTAGTCCCACTGCGTGATGGTCACGCCGTCCGTGTGCCGCGTCCAGAGCGGGGCGTGGTCGACGATCGGCTCGCTGGACATGATCACGCCGGCCGCGTGCACGCCCATCTGCCGGACCAGGCCCTCGACGCCCTTGGCGGTGTCGATGACCTTCTTGACGTCCGGCTCGTTCTCGTACATCCCCCGGATCTCGCCCGCCTCGCTGTAGCGCGGGTGCTGCGGGTCGGTGATGCCGGAGAGGTCGATGCCCTTGCCGAGGACATCGGCGGGCATCGCCTTGGTGAGGCGGTCGCCCATCGCGTACGGATAGCCGAGCACGCGCGCGGAGTCCTTGATCGCGTTCTTGGCCTTGATCTTGCCGTAGGTGCCGATCATGGCGACCTTGTCGGCGCCGTACTTCTCGGTCACGTACCGGATCACCTCGACGCGCCTGCGCTCGTCGAAGTCGATGTCGACGTCGGGCATGGAGACGCGCTCGGGGTTGAGGAATCGCTCGAAGATCAGGCCGTGCGTGATCGGGTCGAGGTCGGTGATGCCCATGGCGTACGCGACGATCGAACCGGCCGCCGAACCACGGCCCGGGCCCACCGCGATGCCGTTGTTCTTGGCCCACATGATGAAGTCGGCGACGACCAGGAAGTACCCCGGGAACCCCATCTGGATGATGATGTCCATCTCGTATTCGGCCTGCTTCTGCCGGTCCTCGGGGACGCCGCCGGGGTAGCGGCGGTCCATGCCGACCCGGACCTCCTCCTGGAACCAGGTGACCTCCGTGAAGCCGTCGGGGATCTCAAACTTCGGCATGAGGTCACGCTTCTCGAACATGCCGGTGGTGTCGATCTGCTCGGCCACCAGGAGCGTGTTGCGGCAGCCTTCCTGCCAGGCGTCGGAGGAGTCGATGGCGTACATCTCGTCCGTCGACTTCAGGTAGTAGCCCGTGCCGTCGAACCGGAAGCGGTCCGGGTCGGAGAGGTTCTTGCCGGTCTGGATGCAGAGCAGGGCGTCGTGCGCGACGGACTCGTGCGCGTACGTGTAGTGCGAGTCGTTCGTCACCAGCGGCGGGATGCCGAGCTTCTTGCCGATCTCCAGGAGCCCGTCGCGGACCCGGCGCTCGATCTCGATGCCGTGGTCCATCAGCTCCAGGAAGTACCGGTCCTTGCCGAAGATGTCCTGGTACTCGGAGGCCGCCTTCAGCGCCTCGTCGAACTGGCCCAGGCGCAGCCGCGTCTGCAGTTCACCGGAGGGACAGCCGGTGGAGGCGATCAGACCCTCGCTCCACTGCGCGATCGTCTCCTTGTCCATGCGCGGCCACTTCTGCAGCCAGCCCTCGGCGTACGCGTCCGAGGACAGCTTGAAGAGGTTGTGCAGGCCCGTGCTGTTCGCCGCCCAGATGGTCTTGTGGGTGTATCCACCCGAGCCGGACACGTCGTCGCGCTTCTGGTGCGGCTGGCCCCACTGGATCTTCCGCTTGTTGCGCCGCGACTCCGGGGCGACGTACGCCTCGATGCCGATGATCGGTGTGACGCCCGCCTTCTCGGCGGAGTGGAAGAAGTCGTACGCCCCGTGCAGGTTGCCGTGGTCGGACATCGCGATGTGCGTCATGCCCATCTCGTTGCACGCGTTGAACATGTCCTTCAGCCGCGCGGCACCGTCCAGCAGCGAGTACTGGGTGTGGACGTGCAGGTGCGTGAAGGGCGGCTTTGACACGGTTGGTGCTCCAATGGCGAAACGCTGGGCGACGGGGGCGGGGACAGCTTGGAAGTCTACGACCGGCGTGTGACAAGCGACGGGCACTCCGGAGTACGGTCGGGCGTTGGACGGGGCAGAACACCCGTCCTGCGTGTCACACGAGCCCACGCACCACCTGTACCAGGAGGCACCCGGCGATGTCGGTCCCGCAGCCCACCGCTGAGCAGCGCGGCGAGGAAATCCTCGCCGTCTTCGACACCGCGTTCGGCGAGCTCCTCGCCGCCGACCCCGCCGCGTTCCGGGTGAAGTTCCGCAAGATGGCGGCCTCGGCGTTCGCGTTCTACCGCGGTACGGCGTGCCTCTTCTACGGCGACGTGGAGCGCGAGCAGCACGGTGGCCCGTACCTGGACGACCGCACCAGCCGGGTGTGGATCCACGGGGACCTGCACGCGGAGAACTTCGGCACGTACATGGACGCGACCGGTCGGCTGATCTTCAATGTGAACGATTTCGACGAGGCGTTCGTCGGCCCGTTCACCTGGGACCTCAAGCGGTTCGCCGCCTCCGTGGCGCTGATCGGCTACTCCAAGGCGCTGGGCGACGACCAGATCACCGACCTGGTGCGCACGTACGCGACGGCCTACCGCGAGCGCATCCACGCGCTCGCCACGGGCGCCAAGAGCGACGAGGTGCCGCCCTTCACGCTGGACACGGCCGACGGCCCGCTCCTGGACGCGCTGCGCGTCGCCCGCTCGCTGACCCGCTTCGGGCTGCTCGACTCCATGACGGAGATCCGCGACTTCGAGCGCCGGTTCGCCGAGGGCGGCGGCTCCATCGAGCTGGACGCGGCGACGCGCTACAAGGTGCTGGCCGCGTTCGACGGCTACCTGGAGACGCTGCCGGAGTCGTCGCTGTCCCGCCCGGACTCGTACCGCGTGAAGGACGTGGTCGGTCGCCGTGGCATCGGTATCGGCTCCGCCGGACTCCCCTCGTACAACATCCTGCTGGAGGGCAACAGCGACGCCCTCGAGAACGATGTCGTGATCTACATGAAGCAGGGCCAGACCCCGGCCGTCTCGCGGCACATCACCGACCCGGCGATCCGGGACTACTTCCAGCACGAGGGTCACCGCACGGTCATCTCGCAGCGCGCCCTGCAGGCACACGCGGACCCGTGGCTCGGCTGGACCGAGCTGGACGGATCGGGTCAGCTCGTCGCCGAGGTGTCGCCGTACGCGGTGGACCTGGACTGGGGCGACATCGACGACCCGGAGGAGATCACGGCGGTCGTCGCCGACCTCGGCCGGGCCACGGCGGCGATGCACGCGGCGGCGGACGACCTGTCGGGCCAGTCCCTCGTGCCGTTCTCCACGGAGCGCGCCATCGACGCGGCGATCGCCGCCGACGAGGACGGCTTCGCGGGCCTGCTGGTCGACTTCGCGCACACCTACGGGGCACGCGCGCGTGCGGACCACCAGATCTTCGTGGACCTGTTCCGCAACGGCCGGATTCCGGGCCTGTAACGCACAGGCACCCTTTAGGCATCGCCTACAGGAAGCCATGGCACACTCCTCCGCGATGGACGACATATCCGGGGCCGTTTCCGGGGCCCAGCTCAGAGCCGTGCGCGCGGCGCTGTTCACGGCGCTCGTCGTGACGCTCTCCGCCGCGTCGCACGTCCTGCTGTCCCGGGCCCCGCTGCCGCTGACGACGGTCGCCGCGATCGCCGTCGCCGTCTTCGTGATCGCGTACGCGCTGGCCGGCCGGGAGCGCGGCTTCGGCCGGATCGCGGCGCTGCTCGTCCCGCTGGAGCTGGCCGCCGACACGGTCTTCACCACCGGCCAGCACGTCTGTTACGGCGAGGCGGGCGGCCCGGTCGCCGGTCCCCTGCGCTCGTTCGGCTTCGACGTGCTGTGCGGCGGGACCGTCGGCACGCCGCTGGCCCGGATGACCGGCGGCACGACCGACAAGGCCGCCGCCCTGCTCGCCCACAGCGACCCGGCGGCGTCCTGGCTGCTGCTCGGAGCGCACGTCACGGTCGGGCTGCTCGCGGCCGGCTGGCTGCGCCGCGGTGAGCAGGCGCTGGCCCAACTGCTGCGCGCCGTCGCCGCGTTCGCGTTCCGCCCGCTGCTGATCGCCTTCGCCGCGGTCACCGTCGACCGGGAGCGGGCCCCGCGCGGGCCGCGCCCCGCCACCCGCGTGCGGGCCGCCCGTACGCGCCTGCAGTTGCACTCCGTAGGACGGCGCGGACCGCCGTGCCCGGCTGCCTGAGCCCGAGCACGACAGTCCCCCGAACCTCTCTCACGAACCCACGGAGCAACAGATCATGAGCAAGCGCAACAGCCAGCAGGCGAAGACCGCGGCCCGCGAGCGGCTGCGGGTCGAGCGCGAGCGCCAGGCCAAGAAGGACAAGGCGAAGCGGCAGGCGGTCGTCGCCGGTTCCATCGTCGCGGTCCTGGCGATAGCCGGCGTCGCCAGCTACCTGGTGATGCAGGGCAACAAGCCCTCCTACTGGGAGGCCGCGAAGGACGACGCCCTGGTGGCGCCCAAGAACACCAGTGGCAAGAACAACACCACGGTGATCCTCGGCAAGGACTCGGCCAAGAAGACGATCATCGCGTACGAGGACTCGCGCTGCCCCGTCTGTGCCGCCTTCGAGCAGGCCGTCGGCCCGACGCTCAAGAAGGACATGGACGACGGCAAGTACAAGATCCAGTACGTCGGCGCCACCTTCCTCGACACCAACCTCCAGGGCGAGGGCTCGAAGAACGCGCTGAGCGCGCTCGGTGCCGCCCTGAACGTGTCCAAGGACGCCTTCTGGGACTACAAGGAAGCCCTCTACTCCACGAAGTGGCACCCGGAGGAGACCAGCGACAAGTTCAAGGACGACGCGTACCTCATCAAGATCGCGAACACCGTCCCCGCGCTGAAGAACGACAAGACCTTCCAGAAGGACGTCAAGGGCGGCACCTTCGACAAGTGGGCCCTGGAGATGTCGAAGGGCTTCGACGACAACAAGTACGGAGTGCAGGGCACCCCGTCCTTCGTCCTCGACGGCAAGAAGCTCACCGGCTCCGACGGCGAGAACGCGCCGAGCACCGTCGACGACTGGAACACCGCCGTGGACAAGGCCCTCAAGGGCTGACCCGGGCCCGCCCGGTCCCTCAGAGGGTCTCCAGGAAGCCGAGCGCCACCCGCCAGGTGGCCTCGGCGGCCTCCTCGTCGTAGTCGGGCAGATCGGGGTCGGTGTAGATGTGGCCGGCCCCGGCGTAGCGGTAGACCTCCACGTCCGCGCCCGCGCGCCCCATCTGCAGGTACCAGGCGGTCAGCCAGTCGTCCGTCTCGAAGGGGTCGGGCTCGGCTACGTGCAGCTGGACCGGCAGCTCGTCCACCGACGCGTTCGCCGCGAGGTCGGACGTGCCGTGCAGGAGCAGCAGTCCCTTCGCCTTGGCGTCGCCGAGGGCGAGGGTCTGCGCGGTGGCGGCGCCGAACGAGAATCCCGCGTACACGAGGCCCCGGTCGGAGTAGGGCGCGGCGGCCAGTACGGCGCGCTTGAGCAGCTCGTCCTTGCCGATCTCGTCCCGGTGGGCCATGCCCTCCTCGACGGTGTCGAAGGTGCGGCCCTCGAAGAGATCCGGGGTCCACACCTCGTGCCCGGCGCCGCGCAGCCGGTCGGCCGCGGCCTCCACGGCGGGCCGCAGTCCGTACGTGGAGTGGAAAAGCATGATGTTCATGAGGCCCATGGTGCCAGGAACGCCACAGGTTAGAGGCGGCCGATCCCGGTTACCGTCGAAGCATGGAGAACGTACTGCGCCCGCTGATCGTTGTAGGTGGCTCGGTCGTGCTCACACTCCTTCTCGGGTGGGCCCTCGACCGACTGCTGCAACGCACCGACCGACGCCACCACGAGACTCCATTGTGGGGACTGCTGCGCCGCTGCCGCCTGCCGTTCCAGTTCGTGCTCTGCGCGGCCCTGCTGAGAGGGTCCTACGACCAGGCGAAGATCAGTAAGGAGCACTCGGCCGGCATCGGACAGACGCTGAGTCTGGTCCTGATCGGCGCCACCGCATGGCTGATCGTGCGGATCGCCACCGCCGTCGTCGAGTCGTCCTACGCCCGCTACGCCACCAGCCACCGTGACGCGGCCCGGGTCCGCCGGGTGCGCACCCAGGTCACGCTGATCCAGCGCATCGTCATCGCGGTCGTGGGCGTCATCGCGATCTCCGCGATGCTGCTGACGTTCCCCGCGTTCAAGGCCGCCGGCGCCTCGCTGCTGGCCTCGGCCGGCATCCTGGGCATCGTCGCCGGTGTCGCCGCGCAGTCGACGCTCGGCAACCTCTTCGCGGGGTTCCAGATCGCGTTCGGCGACATGGTGCGGATCGGCGACACCGTCGTCGTGGACGGCGAGTGGGGCACCATCGAGGAGATCACCCTCACGTTCCTCGCCGTACGCACCTGGGACGAGCGCCGGATCACGATGCCTGTGTCGTACTTCACGTCGAAGCCGTTCGAGAACTGGTCGCGCGGCGGATCCCAGATGACCGGCACCGTCTTCTTCCACCTCGACCACAGCGCCCCCGTGCCTCTGATGCGCGAGAAGCTGCACGACATCCTGCTCGACAGCGCCGCCTGGGACGGCCGCGACTGGAGCCTGGCCGTCACGGACACCACGCCCAGCACGATGCAGGTGCGCGCCGTGGTCACGGCCAAGGACGCGGACGACATCTGGACGGTCCGGGTCGCGGTCCGCGAGCAGCTGCTGCGCTGGCTGACCGAGCGGCATCCGTACGCGCTGCCGCGGATCAACACGGCGACGGCCCTGATCGCCCCGGAGGACATGGCGACGTCCCTCCCGGACCACGTGCTCACGCACAACGGCCGCGCGCCCCGCACGGGCCGCGGCTGACCGCCCCGGGGCTTCAGCGCCCCCGTTCCTCCCCGCCGTTGACCTGGATGATCTGCGCGGTGACGTGCCCGGCGGCCGGCGACGCGAGCCAGGTCAGCGTGGCGGCGATGTCGTCGGGCGAGCCGGCGCGTCCCGTCGGGATGGCGCCGACCCGCCGCCCGTACTCCTCCTCGGACATCTCACGCCCGAAGAACCCGGTCTCCTCGACATAGCCGGGCGCGACCGCGTTCACGGTGATGCCGCGCGGCCCGAGCGCCTTGGCCAGGTCGAAGGTGTAGGGGTGCAGGGCCGCCTTGGCTCCCCCGTACGAACCGTTGCCGGAGCCGCGCAGGGCGGCGATGGAGGAGAGGAAGAGGACCCGGCCGCCCGGCGCGGCGAGGTGGTCGCGCAGCGCCTCGGTCAGCAGGACCGAAGTGAGCGTGTTGATACGGAAGTTGGCGGTCCACTCGTGCGCGACGGCGTCGAGCGGGTCGCCCCCGTCCCCGCCCCCGGGTTCCCGTGCGCCGAGCCCGCCGGCGCTGTGCACCAGCACGTCGACCGTGCCGCCGAACGCGTCGAGGGCGAAGTCGGCGGCGCCGCGCGCCCCTTGGACCGTACCGAGATCGGCGGCGAAGGTCAGGGCGCCCGCCACCCCGGCCTTGTCGAGGACGTCGGCCCGCCGCCCGAGCAGCAGGACCCGATCTCCCGCGGCGGCGAAGGCCTGGGCCGCCGCGAGCCCGATTCCCGTACCACCACCGGTGATTACCACGTTGCGTGCCATGGGCGCGAGCGTAGGCCGTCGAGCGTGCTCGAAGTGCGGGCAATGAACCAAGCCGGTGAACAAGCCCCCGCCTAACGCAGGCTGCGCACATCCAGCTGTCGTAGCACCCGGTCGACGATCTCGGGGTCGGCCCCGGGCTCGCTGCGCGCGGCCAGCACCTCGTGGCGCGCCGCCGACAGCATCTCGTTCTGGATCCGCCGCACCCGCTTGATCCGGGCGAAGCGCGCCTGGGTCGAGCGCCGTTCCTCCGCGCCCATCTCCGGGTTGATGCGCAGCCCGATGTCGTACGCCCGCCGCAGCATCTGCTCCTGCACCTCCTCCGGCAGCTCCTCGACGTCCTCGATCTCCTTGAGGCGTCGCTTCGCGGCCTTCGCGGCGCGCAGCGCGAGCTGCTTCTCGTACTCCACCTCGCTCTCGGTGTCGGCCGTCACCTTCAGCTTCTTCACCAGCCACGGCAGGCTCAGCCCCTGGAGCACGAGGGTCGCCATGATGACCCCGAAGGCGATGAAGACGATCTCGTCCCGGTCCGGGAACGGTGACTTGTCGTCCATGGTCAGGGGGATGGCGAGGGCCAGGGCCACGGAGGCCACACCGCGCATCCCGGACCACCACATGATGACGGTCTCGCGCCAGCTCACCGGGATCTCCTCGGCGATGTCGCGCCGCGCGTGCAGCCGCTGGGTCACCCAGGTCATCGGCAGCAGCCACAGCAGGCGTACGACGATGACGACGCCGACGACGGCGGCCGCCCAGCCGAGCATCTCGCCCCAGCGCCCCTCCGCCGTCCGTACGACGTTGTGCACCTCCAGGCCGATGAGCCCGAAGGCGACACCGGTGACGAGGGTGTCGACGACGTCCCAGAAGGCGCGGCCGGTCAGCCGCGTGAGCACGTCGTCGGCGTCGAAGGCGCGCTCGGCCAGGAACATGGCGACGGTGAGGACGGCGAGGACGCCCGAGCCCTTGAGCTCCTCGGCCAGCACGTAGGAGGCGTACGGGACCAGGAGCGTGAGGCCGATCTGGAGCGTGGCGTCGCCGAGGTAGCCCATGAGCCGGTTGGCCGCCCAGCCGAGCCCGACACCGACGGCGACGGCGACGACCGCGGACAGGACCAGTTCGAGCGCGGCGTGCGGCAGCGAGAAACTGCCGCTGACGGCGGCGGCGATCGCGACGTGGTAGAGCACGATCGCGGTCACGTCGTTGAACAGTCCCTCGCCCTCCAGGATCGACACCAGGCGCCGGGGCAGGCCGAGTTGACCGGCGACGGCGGTCGCGGCGACCGGGTCGGGCGGCGCCACGAGCGCGCCGAGCGCGACGGCGGCGGCGAGCGGCAGACCCGGCACGACCGCGTGCGCGACGCCGGCGACCGCGGCCGTGGTGACGAAGACGAGCGCGACGGCGAGCAGGAAGATGGGCCGTTTGTTGGCCGCGAACTGCCGCCATGAGGTGCGGTGCACGGCCGCGTAGAGCAGGGGTGGCAGCACCAGCGGAAGGATCAGGTCCGGTGGGATGTCGACGTTCGGCACGGCGCGGATCAGGGCCAGGACGATACCGAGCAGCGTCATCAGGACGGGCGCGGGCAGCCCGAGCCGGTCGCCGAGCGGCACGCTCAGGACGGCCCCGAGCAACAGCACGAACAGCAGGGCCAATTGATCCACGGGTGCTCCGACCAGAGTCGACGATCAAGGACGTTCCGGCCTCAAGAGTGCCACGCGTATCCGGGCAAACCGCCCTACGGCCCGAGCCGCGCCCCGCAGATCTAGCCCAGGCTCTTGCGCATCGCCCGGTGCGGAATCCCCGCGTCCGGGAACTCGGGCCCGTACACGGCATAACCGAGCCGCTCGTAGAACCCCAGCGCATGCGTCTGCGCATGAAGATCGACCGCGGCGAGCCCGCGCTCGCGAGCCGCGTCCTCGATGGCCCGGACCAGAGCCGCGCCCACGCCCAGGCCGCGGGCGGCCTTCGCCACGGCCAGCCGCCCGAGCGCTCCGACGTCCGCGGCCCCGCCGTTCTTCACCGCGGCGGCGGCGCCGGTCAGCAGCCGGCCCGTCCCGAGCGGCAGCCCGTCCTCCCGGACCGCCAGCACATGCACGGCCCCGGCGTCGTACTCGTCGTATTCGAGATCCTCGGGAACGCCCTGCTCACCGACGAAGACCTCCTTGCGCACGGCGAAGCAGGACGCGCGGTCCGCGTCGGCCTCGGCCACCCGCACGACGTAGACGCCGGCGCTCACTCGCTCTCCGCCCGGACCCGGTCGAGCGCGGTCTGCAGGTCCTCGGGGTACTCGCTCTCGAACTCGACCCACTGCCCGTCGGCCGGGTGCTCGAACCCGAGCCGCACCGCGTGCAGCCACTGCCTGGTGAGGCCGAGCCGCTTGGCGATCGTCGGGTCGGCGCCGTACGTCAGGTCGCCGACACAGGGGTGCCGGTGCGCGGACATGTGCACGCGGATCTGGTGCGTGCGGCCCGTCTCCAGCTTGATGTCCAGCAAGGACGCGGCCCGGAACGCCTCGATGAGGTCGTAGTGCGTGACCGAGGGCTTGCCCTCCGCCGTCACGGCCCACTTGTAGTCGTGGTTCGGGTGGCGCCCGATCGGTGCGTCGATGGTGCCGCTCATCGGGTCGGGGTGGCCCTGCACGAGCGCGTGGTAACGCTTGTCGGGCACGCGCTCCTTGAACTGCCGCTTCAGCGACGTGTACGCACGCTCGGACTTGGCGACCGCCATGAGCCCGGAGGTGCCGACGTCGAGGCGGTGCACGATGCCCTGCCGCTCGGCGGCACCGGACGTGGAGATCCGGTACCCGGCGGCGGCGAGCCCGCCGATGACGGTCGTCCCGGTCCAGCCCGGGCTCGGGTGGGCGGCGACGCCGACCGGCTTCACGATGACCACGATGTCGTCGTCGTCGTGCACGATCTCCATGCCCTCGACGGGCTCGGCGACGATCTGCACCGGAGCGGGCGCCTGCGGCATCTCCACTTCCAGCCAGGCCCCGCCGTGCACCCGCTCGGACTTGCCCACGACCGAACCGTCCACCGTGACCTTCCCGGCGGCGGCGAGCTCGGCGGCCTTGGTGCGGGAGAAGCCGAACATGCGGGAGATGGCGGCGTCGACGCGCTCGCCCTCCAGGCCGTCGGGCACGGGCAGGGTTCGGATCTCGGGAATGGTGCTCACCCGTCGAGTATGCAGGAGCACACCGACAGCCCCGCACCACAGCCCCCGCTCAGGGGCCCCGTGGGTCAGTCCTTGTGGACGGTCCCGTCCGGGTCGATCCCGCGGAAGGAGAGCAGCACGATCAGGATGCCGCCGCACACGATCGCGGAGTCGGCGAGGTTGAAGACCGGATAGTTCTTCGGCGCGATGAAGTCGACGACGGCACCCTCGAAGACGCCCGGAGCGCGGAAGATCCGGTCGGTCAGGTTGCCGATCGCCCCGCCGAGCAGCAGCCCGAGCGCGATCGCCCAGGGCGTGCTGTAGAGCTTCTTCGCCAGCCGCGCGATGACGACGATCACCGCCGCGGCGATCAGTGTGAAGACGATCGTGAAGGCCTCGCCGATGCCCCAGGCGGCCCCGGGGTTGCGGATCACCTCCAGCTGCAGCCAGTCACCCAGGATCCGGATGGAGTCACGGTGCTCCAGCTTCGCGACCACGGCCAGCTTGCTGCCCAGGTCCAACGCGTACGCCAGAGCGGCCACGGCGAACAGCACGGCGATGCGCCGCCTGCCCCTGGGCCGCTCGGCGACGGCCTCGTCGGCCGGCGGGGCCGTCGCCGGGTCCGTCCCGTCGGCCTTCTCCGGCTCCGCTGCCCCCGCCTCGGGGGAATCCGGCGTACCGATGATGCGCTCCGCCTCTGTCACGTGAGTCCCTCAACCTAGGTACCTGACTGAGGACGAGAGTACGGCACCCGCGCGCGACGGCCCCAGGGACGGTGCGGCCCCGGGCCTCAGTAGCGGCGCTCCTGCTGCTGCTTGCACTCCACGCACAGGGTCGCCCGCGGAAAGGCCTGCATGCGCGCCTTGCCGATGGGCTTCCCGCAGTTCTCGCAAAGCCCGTACGTACCGGCGTCCAGCCGCTCCAGGGCCCGCTCGGTCTGCAGCAGCATCTCCCGCGCGTTGGCGGCCAGCGACATCTCGTGCTCGCGCGTGATGTTCTTCGTCCCGGTGTCGGCCTCGTCGTCCCCGGCCCCGTCCCCGGAGTCCCGCATCAGACCGGCGAGCCCCTGCTCCGACGCCTCGATCTCGCTCCCCAGCCGCAGCGCCTCGCTCTGCAGCTCGGCGCGCGCCTCCTCGACCTCGTCCGGGGTCCAGGGGTCCTCACCGGGCCGGACGGGCAGCTCGCCGGGCTCCACGGCGGACGCCCGCGCCTTGGGAACCGCGCCGGGCTTCTTCGCCGCCGTGGCCGTGCCCTGAGTCTTCTTCGCAACCACTGTCGTGGCTCCCGTCGTCTTCGCGGCCTCGGCCGCGCCCTCGGCGGCATCGGCACTGCCCTTGGCCGCGCCTGCCGCCGTCTTGGCCGTACCGGCCGTCTTCTTGGTCGTACGCTTCCCCGTCGCGGCCTTCCCGCCACGCGCGACAGCGCTGTCGCCCTCCTTAGGAGGCGTGGTCCCAGGAGAGGCCTTCTTAGAAGGCGTGGCCTTCGCAGGGGTGCTCTTCGAAGAGGTGCTCTTCGAAGGGGTGGTGCTTTTGCTCGCCGCCTTCTTGGCGGTACGTGCCTTCTTCTCCCCCACGTCCTTGCCGGCGGCCCCGCCGGAGGCTCGGGCCGCCGCGCCGGAGGCACCCGCGCCCGTGGTTCTGCCGGACGCCGACTGCTGAACGGCGGTCTTTTTCGCCACCATGGCCGCGGCCCCTTCACATATTGTGATCTTGCACGCGAATCGTGCTGGGACGATAAATCGGCGCCGGGCCCGCGGCAACGGGGCACAGGGCCCGATCCGGCTGTCCCGCGCCCCCCGCGCGACGAATCCGCAGACGTTCTGCCCGCTCCCGGCCTGGTGTTCCGCCGGTATTCCGCCGGGGAATCAGCCCCCTGCCCGCCCACCCCGCGCCTGCCGGGCGACCAGCCGGGATCAGTCACGGTACGTATCGCCATTCGGGTCACCGCGCGCAGTCGCACGCCCCGCCCGCGGACCCCGCGGAAACCGGTCGGCCGCCCCTCGCCCGGCGCCGTACACTGGGCGCAGCGAGAAGCGTGGATGGGGCCGAGTAGCGGCGTACGCAGCCAAGAGCGATCCGGGGTCGGTGGAAGCCCGGAGGCGAGCGCGAAGCGAAGATCACCCCGGAGCCGCCGGAAGAACGTCGCAGTGCGTGCGCAGCGGCCAGTAGACCCGGCATCGCGACCCCAATGAGGGGGCTCACCGGAGCACACCAGGCACCGGCGGGCCAAGGAGGGTGGTACCGCGGGAGCGCGCCGCACACGGCGCAGCAGCCTCTCGTCCCTCCGACGGAGAGAAGCACGTCCGCCGGAGGAAGACTGATGACGCAGTACCGCCAGGTGCCCGCCCAGGTCGATCTGCCCGCCCTCGAGCACGCGGTGCTCGACTTCTGGCGCGAGCAGAAGATCTTCGCCAAGACCCTGGAGCAGTCCGAGGGGCGCCCCGAGTGGGTGTTCTACGAGGGCCCGCCCACGGCCAACGGCATGCCGGGCGCCCACCACATCGAGGCCCGCGTCTTCAAGGACGTCTTCCCCCGCTTCCGCACCATGCGCGGCTACCACGTGGCCCGTAAGGCGGGCTGGGACTGCCACGGCCTCCCGGTGGAGCTGGCGGTCGAGAAGGAGCTCGGCTTCAGCGGCAAGAAGGACATCGAGGCGTACGGCATCGCCGCGTTCAACGACAAGTGCCGCGAGTCCGTGCTGCGGCACACCGACGCCTTCGCCGAGCTGACGACCCGCATGGGGTACTGGACCGACCTCGACGACCCCTACGTCACGATGGACCCCGAGTACATCGAGTCCGTCTGGTGGTCGCTGAAGGAGATCTTCAACAAGGGCCTCCTCACCCAGGACCACCGCGTCGCCCCCTGGTGCCCGCGCTGCGGCACCGGCCTCTCCGACCACGAGCTGGCGCAGGGGTACGAGACGGTCGTCGACCCCTCGGTCTATGTCCGTTTCCCTCTCACCTCCGGTCCGCTGGCGGGCCAGGCCTCGCTCGTGGTCTGGACGACGACGCCCTGGACCCTGGTGTCGAACACCGCGGTCGCCGCGCACCCCGAGGTCCGCTACGTCGTGGTGAGCGACGGCCGGGAGAAGCTCGTCGTCGCCGAGCCGCTCGTCGAGAAGTCGCTCGGCGAGGGCTGGGAGCCGACCGGTGAGTCCTTCACCGGCGCCGAAATGGAGCGCTGGAAGTATCAACGCCCGTTCGAGCTGGTCGAGTTCCCGGCCGAGGCGCACTATGTGGTCAACGCCGATTACGTGACGACCGAGGACGGTACGGGTCTGGTCCACCAGTCCCCCGCCTTCGGTGAGGACGACCTCAAGGTCTGCCGCGCGTACGGTCTGCCGGTCGTCAACCCGGTCCGCCCCGACGGCACCTTCGAGGAGGACGTCCCGCTCGTGGGCGGCGTCTTCTTCAAGAAGGCCGACGAGGCGCTCACCGCGGACCTGGGCAACCGCGGCCTGCTCTTCAAGCACCTCCCGTACGAGCACAGCTACCCGCACTGCTGGCGCTGCCACACGGCGCTGCTGTACTACGCGCAGCCTTCCTGGTACATCCGCACCACGGCCGTCAAGGACCGTCTCCTCCAGGAGAACGAGAAGACCAACTGGTTCCCGGAGACCGTCAAGAACGGCCGCTTCGGCGACTGGCTGCAGAACAACATCGACTGGGCGCTCTCCCGCAACCGCTACTGGGGAACCCCGCTGCCGATCTGGCGCTGTGAGGAGGACCACCTCACGTGCGTCGGCTCCCGCGAGGAGCTGTCGCAGCTGACGGGCACGGACCAGTCGTCCCTCGACCCGCACCGCCCGTACATCGACGACATCACGTTCACCTGCACCCACGAGGGCTGCGCGGCGACGGCGGTGCGCGTCCCGGAGGTCATCGACGCCTGGTACGACTCGGGCTCGATGCCGTTCGCGCAGTGGGGCTACCCGTACAAGAACAAGGAACTCTTCGAGTCCCGGTACCCGGCGCAGTTCATCTCCGAGGCGATCGACCAGACGCGCGGCTGGTTCTACACGCTGATGGCCGTCGGCACCCTGGTCTTCGACAAGTCGTCGTACGAGAACGTGGTCTGCCTGGGCCACATCCTCGCCGAGGACGGCCGCAAGATGTCCAAGCACCTGGGGAACACCCTGGAGCCGATCCCGCTGATGGACCGGCACGGCGCCGACGCGGTGCGCTGGTTCATGGCGGCCGGCGGCTCCCCGTGGGCGGCCCGCCGCGTGGGCCACGGCACGATCCAGGAGGTCGTCCGCAAGACGCTCCTCACCTACTGGAACACGGTCGCCTTCCAGGCTCTGTACGCCCGTACGTCGGGCTGGGCGCCCAGCGCGGCGGACCCGGCCCCGGCCGAGCGCACGGTCCTGGACCGCTGGCTGCTGTCGGAGCTGCACCAGCTCACGGCCGAGGTCACCACCGCCCTGGAGGCGTACGACACCCAGCGCGCCGGCAAGCTCCTCTCGGCGTTCGTCGACGACCTGTCGAACTGGTACGTGCGCCGTTCGCGCCGCCGCTTCTGGCAGGGCGACAAGGCCGCGCTGCGCACCCTGCACGACGTGGTGGTGACCGTCACGCAGCTGATGGCGCCGCTCACCCCGTTCATCACGGAGCGGGTCTGGCAGGACCTGGTCGTCCCGGTCTCCCCGGACGCCCCGGAGTCGGTGCACCTGTCCGCGTGGCCGGAGGCCGACCGCTCGGCGATCGACCCGACCCTGTCGACGCAGATGGACCTGGTCCGCCGCCTGGTGGAGCTCGGCCGCGCCACGCGCGCGGAGTCGGGCGTCAAGACCCGCCAGCCGCTGTCGCGCGCGCTGGTCGCGGCGTCGGGCTTCGACGCACTCAGCACGGACCTGCACGCGCAGATCACGGAGGAGCTGAACGTCTCCTCCCTGGCCTCCCTCTCGGAGGTCGGCGGCAGCCTGGTCGACACCACGGCCAAGGCCAACTTCCGCGCGCTCGGCAAGCGCTTCGGCAAGCGCGTCCAGGACGTCGCGAAGGCGGTGTCCGCGGCGGACGCGGCGGCGCTCTCCCTCGCCCTGCGCGAGGGCACGGCGTCGGTCGAGGTCGACGGCGAGACGATCACGCTCGCCCCCGACGAGGTCATCATCACGGAGACCCCGCGCGAGGGCTGGTCCGTGGCCTCGGACTCCGGCGCGACCGTGGCACTGGACCTGGAGCTGACGGAGGAGCTGCGGCAGGCGGGCCTGGCCCGTGACGCGATCCGGCTGATCCAGGAGGCGCGCAAGAACAGCGGCCTGGACGTCGCGGACCGTATCGCCCTGCGCTGGACGTCGACGGACCCGGCGGTGATCTCGGCCCTGTCCGAGCACTCGGGCCTGATCGCCGACGAGGTCCTCGCCACGGACTTCGCCCAGGGCGAGGCGGACGCCGACTACGGTGACCCGTTCACGGACGAGGGCCTGAGCCTGGTCTTCCGTCTCCGCAAGGCGTAGCGGCAAGGCCTGACAGTCCACGAAGGGCCGGGCCCCACCGGGAGTTCTCCGGTGGGGCCCGGCCCTTCCGCGTATCCGCACGCCCGCACAGCCGTGGGCGCGGAAAAGGCCCCGGCCCGGATCGCAGAAACGATCCGGGCCGGGGCCTGAATGAACGCCGACGCCTTTTCAGGCGCTAGGGGCGCGCCTAGTTGTCGTCCTCGTCGATGAGGAACCCGCGCATCGGCGACGGGGCCTGCTGCATCGGCTGCGGCGGCTGCGGCCGCACCGGCGCCATCGGCTGCGTCATCGCGGGCGACATCTGCTGCTGGTTGCCGTACGACGGGCCACCGGGGGACGGCTGGCCGCCCATCGCCGGGTTGCCGCCGTAGGACGGGGCACCCGCACCGGCCGGAGCCATCGAAGGCGCCGGGGACGGCGGCAGCGAGGCGGTCGCCGGGGTACGCGGCGGAGCCAGCGAGTCGTCGGCCTGGGTCTCCAGCTGACGCAGCTGCGACTCCAGGTAGGACTTCAGACGCGTGCGGTACTCGCGCTCGAAGCCACGCAGGTCCTCGACCTTGCGCTCCAGCGTGGCGCGGGCGGACTCCAGGGAGCCCATCGCGACGCGGTGCTTCTCCTGCGCGTCCCGCTCCAAGGCGTCGGCCTTGGACCGGGCGTCACGCTCGAGACCCTCGGCGCGGCTGCGCGCCTCGCCGACGATCTTGTTCGCCTCGGAGCGGGCCTCGGCGATCGCCTGGTCGGCGGTCTGCTGGGCCAGCGAGAGGACACGGGCGGCACTGTCGCCACCGGGGCCCTGACCCTGCTGCTGCATCTGCGGACCGCCGTGGCCGCCCATGGGGCCGCCCATCGGACCGCTCAGCTGAGGCTGACCCATCGGGCCCTGACCCATCGGACCCTGACCCATCGGGCCTTGGCCCATGGGGCCCTGGCCCATCGGACCCTGACCCATCGGGCCCTGGCCCTGCGGACCCTGACCCTGCTGCGGGCCATGGCCACCGGGACCGGCCGGAAGCTGCGGGGCACCGCTCGGCAGCTGCGGCGGACCGCCCATGGGGCCGCCCATCTGCTGCTGCGGCGGGCCCGATATGCCGGCGGGCACGGGGGCGCCCGGACCGCGCATACCCTGCGGGGGTCCCTGCTGCTGGTCCTGCGGACCGCCCTGGCCCTCGGGGCCACCGGGGCCGGGGCCCTTGCGCATACCACCCTGCTGCTGGTTCTGCGCGGCAGCGCGTGTGGCAGCGGCCAGCTTGGCGCGCAGGTCCTCGTTCTCGCGGAGAAGGCGGGTCAGTTCGGCTTCGACCTCATCGAGGAAGGCATCGACCTCGTCCTCGTCATAGCCTTCTCGGAGGCGGACGGTCGTGAACTGCTTGTTCCGCACGTCCTCGGGGGTCAACGGCATCTCTTCACCTCAACGTAGTCGTCGGCATTCGGCAAGACCGTATCGTTCACAGCCGGCTCACGACGGAGATCAGGATGTAGACGATGATCATCAGTACGAAGAAGGACAGGTCGAGCGCCACGCCCCCGAGACGCAGCGGCGGGATGACCCGCCGCAGAAGCTTGAGCGGTGGATCAGTGACAGTGTAAGTGGCCTCCAGAACGACCACCATCGGCTTGCCGGGTTGCCACGAGCGGGCGAACTGGAAGACGTAGTCCATGACCAGCCGGAAGATCAGCACGATGAGGAAACACATCAGCGCGATGTAGACCACATCCAAAACCACGCCCATGTCGGCGGTTCCCTCTCCCCTGTGTCTCGTGCTCAGTGACTGACTGTGCCAGTCGTCGAACTAATGCTGCGTCTCAGCTCTGGTTGAAGAATCCGCCCTCTGCGATACGGGCCTTGTCCTCCGCCGTGACATCGACGTTAGCAGGAGACAACAGGAACACCTTCTGGGTCACCCGCTCAATGCTGCCGTGAAGACCGAAGACGAGACCGGCGGCAAAGTCGACAAGTCGCTTCGCGTCGGTGTCGTCCATCTCCGTGAGATTCATGATCACCGGAGTGCCCTCACGGAAGTGTTCCCCGATGGTACGGGCCTCGTTGTAGGTCCGGGGGTGCAGCGTGGTGATGCGGTAGGGCTCCCGCTCGGACACGACCTTGGGCATGATCACCGGTGCGTTCTTCTCCAGGCTCTGACGTTCAGGTGTGATGGATGCCACGGGGGCGATTCGCGCGGGACGTCCGGATTCAGCGGCGAGCGAAGCGGGCTGGCGCACCGGCTCACGCTGTGCGGGCGGCTGCACTACTCGCACCGATTCGTCCGCTTCTGCGGCGCGGGAGTTGTGTGACTGATGCGACGGTTCGTGCCGTCGCCGGTCACGCTCGGGCTCCGGGTCCAGCTCGGGTTCGAAGTCGTCGTCGGGGTCGAACCCCCGGCCGTCGTACCCATCGTCCTCCACGAGGCCGAGGTAGACCGCCATCTTGCGCATCGCGCCGGCCATGCTCTGAGTCCTCCGCTCTGTGGTGGATCAGCTGACGTCAACCAAAGTGCCCGCGATCCACGTGGCCTCCCCGCCCATCAGCGAGAATGACCATATTTTCTGCTGTGGTCCGACTTATTGGCGACGTTACCCGAGCCCGGGTCGGACTCCGAGTACCGCCGTACCGACGCGCACATGTGTCGCTCCGGCCGCCACGGCCTGTTCGAGGTCCGAACTCATCCCTGCCGAGACCATGTTCGCAGCCGGATGGGCCGCGCGCAGGGCAGTCGACAAATCCATGAGGCGCTCGAACGCCGCCTGTTGCCGCCCCGCGTAGGGCCCGGTGAGGGGCGCGACGGTCATCAGCCCGTCGAGCCGCAACCCCGGAGCCTCGGCCACGCGCGCGGCCAACTCCGCTACTCCACCGAGGCCCACACCCCCTCGCTCGCCCCGGCCGTCCTCCTGCGCGTCGAGTGCGACCTGGAGGAGACATCCCAGCTCGCGCTCCGCGCGCACGGCCTCTTTGGACAGTGATGTGACGAGCTTCGCTCGATCCACGGACTGCACCAGATCGGCATAACTCACCACGGAACGGACCTTATTGGTCTGCAACTGGCCGACGAAGTGCCAGGTGAGCGGGAGGTCCGCGCACTCCGCCGCCTTGGGGGCGGCGTCCTGGTCGCGGTTCTCCGCCACGTGCAGCACGCCGAGTTCGGCGAGGATGCGGACGTCGTGCGCGGGGTAGGTCTTGGTGACCACGATCAGGGTCACGTCCTCGCGCTTGCGGCCGGCCGCCGCACAGGCCGCGGAGATACGTTCCTCCACGGTTGCCAGGTTTGCGGCGAGTTCTTCTCTACGGCCCTGAAGGTCCGTCATGTCGTATCAGTCCAGCCAGACATAGCCCGCGAGCCGGCCGGTGGCCTTGTCGCGGCGGTACGAGAAGTGGTCGTGCGACTCCAGCGTGCACACCGGCGACTGCTGCCGGTCGCGCACCCCGAGCCGCTCCAGCTGTGCGTGCACACCGGCGGTCACATCGACGGCCGGAGTGCCCCAAGTGGTCTCGGCGTACGCCGCGGGCTCGACCGCGGCGACCTCGGCGCGCATCTGCTCCGGCACCTCGTAGCACCGGCCGCAGACCGCGGGCCCGGTGCGGGCCACGATCCGGGCGGGATCCGCGCCGAGTTCCACCATCGCCCGTACAGCGGCGGGTACGACTCCGGCGATCATGCCCGAACGTCCCGCGTGCGCGGCGGCGGCGACACCGGCGACCGGGTCGGCCAGCAGTACGGGGGTGCAGTCCGCGGTGAGCACGGCGAGGGGGAGGCGGCGCCGGGTGGTGACGAGCGCGTCGACCTGCGGAATGTCGGCGTCCGTGGCCCAGGGCCCGTCCACCACCGCCACGTCGGGGCCGTGCACCTGGTTCATCCAGACGACCCGGGACGGTTCGAGGCCGAGCGCCCCGGCGGCCAACTCCCGGTTACGAAGAACGGCTTCGCGGTCGTCACCGACCGCTCCGCCGAGATTGAGCTCCTCGTACGGAGCGGCGCTCACCCCGCCCCACCGGTCGGTGAAGGCGAAGTGCGCGCCACTCGTAGAGGTCACAGCGTCGGGCTGTCCTATCACTCCGTCGACATTCCCATCGGGCTCAGGAACGTCACTTCAGGAAGTCCGGGACGTCCAGCTCCTCGGCCTGGCTGTCCGGGTAGGACGGCCGCGGGACGTGGGGCGGGTTGACCGGGGCCGAGGGGGTCTCGTGCACCGGCGCGGCCGCCTCGACCGGCTCCGGGGACTTCAGCTCCTCGCGCGGCGTGACGCTGCCGAGGCTGCCGAAGGCCGGGCGCGAGGGCTCGGAGGCCGGCGCCGGACGGGAGGCCGGTGTCGGTTCCTCGCGCTTGGCCGAGGAGGAGCCCATCACGGTGTCCCGCTTGGCCGGCGGCTGTCCGCCGTCGAACCCGGCGGCGATGACGGTGACCCGCACCTCGTCGCCGAGGGCGTCGTCGATGACCGCACCGAAGATGATGTTCGCCTCGGGGTGCGCGGCCTCGCTGACCAGTTGGGCCGCTTCGTTGATCTCGAAGAGGCCGAGGTCGCTGCCGCCGGAGATGGAGAGCAGCACACCGCGGGCACCGTCGATGGACGCTTCGAGGAGCGGCGAGGAGATCGCCATCTCCGCGGCGGCCACCGCGCGGTCGTCACCGCGGGCCGAGCCGATACCCATGAGGGCCGAACCGGCCTCGGACATCACGGACTTGACGTCGGCGAAGTCGAGGTTGATCAGGCCGGGCGTGGTGATGAGGTCGGTGATGCCCTGGACACCGGAGAGCAGGACCTGGTCCGCCGACTTGAAGGCGTCGAGGACGGAGACCTGGCGGTCCGAGATGGACAGGAGCCGGTCGTTCGGGATGACGATGAGGGTGTCGACCTCTTCGCGCAGCTCCGCGATGCCGTCCTCGGCCTGGTTGGCCCGGCGGCGCCCCTCGAAGGTGAACGGCCGGGTGACCACGCCGATGGTGAGGGCGCCGAGCGAGCGTGCGATGTTGGCGACGACGGGTGCGCCGCCGGTTCCGGTGCCGCCGCCTTCGCCGGCGGTGACGAAGACCATGTCGGCCCCCTTGAGGACCTCCTCGATCTCCTCGCGGTGGTCCTCTGCGGCCTTGCGGCCGACGGCCGGGTTGGCGCCGGCGCCGAGTCCGCGCGTGAGTTCACGGCCGACGTCGAGCTTGACGTCGGCGTCGCTCATCAACAGGGCTTGCGCGTCGGTGTTGATGGCGATGAACTCGACGCCCTTGAGACCGACCTCGATCATCCGGTTGATGGCATTGACACCACCGCCGCCGACACCGATGACTTTGATGACTGCGAGGTAGTTCTGCGGTGCTGCCACGTCGAAGGCCTCTCGCCTCGAGTTACGTGTCGTCGCCTCGCGTACTGCCGATGCGACGACTGATGTCGAATGGGGACGGTCCGAACTACTAGTCGACTGCCGACCCGAACCCTAACGGTGAAGTTTAGGGTTACCAGTGTGTCTGTTCCCTGGACTCTTCCGAACCTGACACTAAGTCGACAAGTGGCGCCCGTTCAACGAACACGCCGAACCTCCCGTTTTTCTTTTCACCCTATGTGATCAGCCGTAGCGCTGCCCAACCAGGGTGCTGGCCTGCGCTGATATGGGTCAACTACCCGAAGAAGCAGGGGCGGTGGGAACACTTACGTCGAAGTGCCGGGCCTTCGGCGCGGCTTTCATGAGGGTCATGAGTACGCGCGCCTTCGTCTCACCCTTCTCGGCACTTCCCCATACGACGACACGTCCGCCGGTGAGCTCCAGCGAGATGTCGTCGTACGAACGGACCTTGACGGTACGGGTGTCGCGGGCGACCGCCGACGGCAGCCGCCGCGCGACCCGGACCGTTTCGCGGACCAGCCGGTCCTCCCCGAAGCGTCGCAGGCTTGCCGCCGCGCCCGCTCGATCCGGTGTCAATTCCAGCCGGGGAACGCCCTTCGGCGCCTTGTCGACCGTCGCGAAACGAACGCCTTTGTGGTCCACTTCGACGAACTTGCCCGTATTTCTGGCGTCTTCGACAATCAGAACCGGCTTGCGTTCAGTCGCTTTCAGACCGATTCCGTGCGGCCAGGACCGGACTACGTCGACCGAGTCGATCCGGGGCAGTTTCCGGCGGATCCGGTCCTTGATGGCGTCCGTGTCGACGGAGACCATGGGGGCGCCGACCGGTACCGCCGCGGCCTCGCGCACCTGCGCCGGCGTGAGGACGTCCGTCCCCGAGGCCGTGACGCGCTCCACGCGCAACCACTTCGACCCGTACAGCAGCCAGCTGCCGCCCGCCACGATCAGGAGCAGCAGCACTCCGGTCACGACGAGGGCCCGGACGCTCGGCTTCCGCAGTCGGCGGGGTGCAGGGGGCGGGCCGGATTCGGACGCCTCGGCTTCGTCTCGTTCGCCGCGGTCCGCGGTGGTCGGTCCGGCCACGCTGCCCTGCCTCTGTGTCGTACGCCCCTATCGGCGTGAGTTGATCGCCTCGTACACCATCGCGACGAGCAGGTCGTCGGCGTCCCTGCGGCCGAACTCCGAGGCGGCCCGGGACATCTCGTACAGACGGTGCGGGTCGGCGAGCACGGGCAGGACGTTGCCCTGGACCCATTCCGGGGTCAGCTCCGCGTCGTCGACCAGCACACCGCCGCCGGCCTTGACCACCGGCTGGGCGTTCAGCCGCTGCTCCCCGTTGCCGATGGGCAGCGGGACGTAGGCGGCCGGGAGCCCGACGGCGGAGAGTTCGGCGACGGTCATCGCGCCCGCACGGCACAGCATCATGTCGGCCGCGGCGTACGCGAGGTCCATCCGGTCCACGTACGGTACCGGGATGTACGGGGGCATACCCGGCATCTGCTGAACCTGCGGCAGTTCGTTCTTCGGGCCGACCACGTGCAGGATCTGGATACCGGACCGCTGGAGCAGCGGCGCGACGCGCTGCACGACCTCGTTCAGGTGGCGGGCGCCCTGCGAGCCGCCGGAGACGAGCAGGGTCGGCAGGTTCGGGTCGAGGCCGAACGCGGCGCGGCCCTCGGGGCGTACCGCGGCCCGGTCGAGCATGGCGATGGTGCGGCGCAGCGGGATGCCGATGTAGCGGGCGCCGCGCAGCTTGCTGTCCGGCGTGGAGACGGCGACCCCTGCCGCGTACCGCGATCCGATCTTGTTGGCGAGGCCGGGCCGGGCGTTGGCCTCGTGCACGATGATCGGGACGCCGAGCCGCTTGGCGGCCAAGTAGCCGGGCAGCGCGACATATCCACCGAAGCCGACCACGGCGTCGGCCTTGGTGCGCTCCAGGATCTGCTCGGCGGCCTTGATGGTGCCGCGCAGCCGTCCCGGCACGGTGATCAGTTCAGGGGTGGGTTTGCGTGGCAGCGGTACGGCGGGGATCAGCCCCAGGTCGTAGCCGCGCTCCGGTACGAGACGGGTCTCCAGGCCGCGCTCCGTGCCGAGCGCCGTGATCCCCACGGTCGGGTCCTGCCTGCGCAGGGCGTCCGCGAGGGCGAGCGCCGGCTCGATGTGGCCGGCGGTCCCCCCACCGGCGAGTACGACATGCACCGAAATTCACCGCTCTCCGGACGTACGCGCCGTGGCGCGCCGTCGCATCGTGTTCCATCTCACCCGAGGCTGCCGCATGGCGAGGGCCGCCCGCGCCGCCGGCTCGTCCCGCGCGAACGCGAGGAGAAGGCCTACGGCGAACATGGTCGGCAGCAGAGCGGACCCCCCGTACGAGAACAGCGGGAGCGGGACTCCGGCGATCGGCAACAGGCCGAGCACCGCACCGATGTTGACCACGGCCTGCGCCGTGATCCAGGTCGTCACGCCTCCCGCGGCATATCTCACGAAGGGGTCCTCCGTGCGTCCGGCCACGCGGATACCCGCATAGCCTAGAGCCGCGAAGAGGGCGAGCACCGACAGCGTCCCCGACAGGCCCAGTTCCTCACCGGTGATGGCGAAGATGAAGTCGGTGTGCGCTTCGGGAAGTTGACCCCATTTTTCCACACTCGCGCCGAGGCCGGAACCGAAGAATCCGCCGGAGGCGAGGGCGTAGATGCCGTGCAGTCCCTGCCAGCACATGTCGTCGGGGCCCGCGTCGGCGCGGCCCAGGCACGCGAGCCGCGCCATCCGGTTCGGGCTGGTCTTGATGAGCATGATGCCGATCGCGCCGGCCACGGACAGGACGCCCACGAAGAGCCGCGTGGGGGCGCCCGCCAGCCACAGCAGGCCGAAGAGGATGGCCGTCAGCAGGATCGCCGTGCCCATGTCGCCGCCGAGCATGATCAGGCCGAGCAGCAGGAACGCCATCGGGACCAGCGGCACCAGCATGTGCTTCCACTGGTTCAGCAGCCGCTTGTCGTGCTTGCGCGCCAGCAGATCGGCGCCCCACAGGATCAGCGCCAGCTTCCCGAACTCACTGGGCTGCAGCATGAACGGGCCGCCGAGCGAGATCCAGTTCTGGTTGCCGTTGATCGACACCCCTATCCCCGGCACCTGCACCAGGATCATCAGGAAGACGCTGACGGCGAGGATCGGGTACGCGAGGGCGCGGTGCAGCTTCACCGGCATGCGCATCGCGACCACGAGCAGGATCGAGCCGATGACGGCCGCGACGAACTGCTTGCGGAAGAAGTACGAGCTGGAGAGGCCCATCTGCAGGGCCGTGATCATCGACGCCGAGTAGACCATCACCAGGCCGAGGCCCGTGATGAGCAGCGCGGACCCGAGGATCAGGTAGTACGCGGTGAGGGGCCGGTCCCAGGCCCGGCGGCCCTGCGCGTAGAGCCGGCCCAGCGGGTTGGCGCGCGCCCGGTAGACGCGGCTGGTCCTTCTCGGCGGGGCCGAGGGGCGCTTGGTGGTGCGGGCGCTGCTACCGGCCATTGCCGCTCCCCCACGGTAGGCCGTACGGCCGGCTCGGCCTTCGCTGGTGCGCTGCCACGTTCCCCTCCCGAGGGTGCCCGGCGTGGGCACCCGAAGGTACCGTCAGACGCCGGTGGCGCCGAGTCCGCGGACCGCTTCCGCGAACGCGTCGCCACGCTTGTTGTAGTTCGTGAACATGTCCATCGACGCACAGGCCGGGGCCATCAGCACGGTGTCCCCCGGGCGGGCGAGCCGCGCCGCCTCCTGGACCGCCGCGGACATCGCCCCAGTGTCGGTCCGGTCGAGGTCGACGACCGGTACTTCCGGGGCGTGTCGCTCCAGGGCTTCGCGGATCAGGGCACGGTCGGCACCGATCAGGACGACGCCGCGCAGCCGCTCCGCCGCGCCCGTGACCAGCTCGTCGAAGGTCGCGCCCTTGGCGAGCCCGCCGGCGATCCACACGATCGACTCGTAGGCCGCCAACGAGGCCTGCGCGGCATGGGTGTTGGTGGCCTTGGAGTCGTCGACGTAGGCGACCTCGGCGACATCGGCGACGTGCGCGATGCGGTGTGCGTCGGGCGTGAAGTCGCGCAGCCCGTCCCGTACGGCGGCCGGCTGCACGCCGAAGGCGCGGGCGAGGGCGGCCGCCGCGAGGGCGTTGGCGATGTTGTGCGGGGCCGGCGGGTGCACGTCGGAGACCTCGGCCAGCTCTTGGGCGCGCTGCTGCCGGTCCTCGACGAAGGCCCGGTCGACCAGGATGCCCTCGACGACGCCGAGTTCGGACGGTCCCGGTGTGCCGAGCGTGAAGCCGATGGCGCGGCAGCCCTCCTCGACGTCGGCCCCGCGGACCAGGCGTTCGGTGGCCTTGTCCGCGGTGTTGTAGACGCAGGCGACCTGATTGCCTTCGTAGATACGGCCCTTGTCGGCGGCGTACGCCTCCATGGAGCCGTGCCAGTCGAGGTGGTCGGGTGCCAGGTTCAGGACAGCCCCGGAGTGGGCGCGCAGCGAGGGCGCCCAGTGCAGCTGGTACGAGGACAGCTCCACGGCGAACACGTCGTACGCGTCGTCGCCTTCGAGGACGACGTCGACGATCGGGGTACCGATGTTGCCGACGGCGGCCGTGCGCAGGCCTGCCGCCTGGAGGATCGACGCGAGCATCTGCGTCGTGGTGGTCTTGCCGTTCGTGCCGGTGATGGCGAGCCAGGGCGCCGCGTCCGGGCCGCGCAGCCGCCAGGCGATCTCCACGTCACCGACGACGTCGACGCCCGCTGCCGCGGCCGCCGCGAACAGCGGCGATGAGGGCTTCCAGCCCGGGGACGTGACGACCAGTTCCGTGCCCTCGGGCAGCGTGGCCGCATCCCCGAGGCGTACGGAGATGCCTTCTTCCTTAAGAAGGACGGCCTTTTCGCGGTGGGCAGGGCTCTCGCCGCCGTCCACGACGGTCACCGACGCGCCGAGGCCGGCCAGGGCGCGGGCGGCGCTGAGGCCGCTCACGCCGAGACCGGCGACGGTGATGCTCATTCCCTGCCAGGAGCCCTGACCAGATGTCACTTCTTTGCTGCCCATCCCGCGTAGAAGAGGCCGAGTCCGACGATCACGCACATGCCCTGGATGATCCAGAAGCGGACCACCACAAGGACTTCGGACCACCCCTTCAGTTCGAAGTGGTGCTGGAGTGGCGCCATTCGGAAGACCCGCTTGCCGGTCATCTTGAAGGAGCCGACCTGGATGACGACGGACATCGTGATCATCACGAACAGGCCGCCGAGCAGCGCCAGCAGCATCTCGGTGCGCGAGCAGATCGCGAGACCGGCGAGGGCGCCACCGAGGGCGAGCGAGCCCGTGTCACCCATGAAGATCTTGGCGGGCGAGGTGTTCCACCACAGGAAGCCGAAGCAGGCGCCCATCAATGCTGACGCGACGACTGCCAGGTCGAGTGGGTCTCTGACTTCGAAACAGGCGCCCGGGTTGGTGAGGGTCTGCGCGTTGGCGCAGGACTCCTGGAACTGCCAGACGCCGATGAAGGTGTAGGCGCCGAAGACCATCACGGAGGCGCCGGTGGCGAGGCCGTCGAGGCCGTCGGTCAGGTTCACGCCGTTCGACATCGCGAGGATCATGAACAGCGCCCAGACCACGAAGAGCACGGGGCCGATCGTCCAGCCGAAGTCCTCCACGAAGGAGAGCCGGGTGGAGGCCGGGGTCTGGCCGCGGGCATCCGCGAACTGCAGGGACAGCACCGCGAAGGCGATACCGACGGTCAGCTGGCCGGCCATCTTCGCCTTGGCCCGCAGCCCGAGCGAACGCCGCTTCACGATCTTGATGTAGTCGTCGAGGAAGCCGACCAGGCCCATACCGGCCATCAGACCGAGCACGAGCAGGCCCGACAGGGTCGGGGTCGCGCCGGTGATCAGCTTGCTCAGGAAGTACGCGATGAGGGTCGCCAGGATGAAGGCGATACCACCCATGGTCGGCGTACCGCGCTTGGCGTGGTGCTCGCGCGGGCCGTCGTCACGGATGTACTGCCCATAGCCCTTGCGCGCAAGGAGCTTGATGAGCAGGGGCGTTCCGATCAGGGTCAGAAAGAGCCCGATCACGCCCGCGAAGAGGATCTGCTTCATCATCGGGCATCGACCTCGCCCTCGAGCAGCGCCTGTGCCACGCTCTCCAGGCCCACCGACCTGGAGGCCTTCACGAGCACGACGTCACCCGGGCGCAGCTCGCTGCGCAACAGGTCGACAGCCGCCTGTGCGTCGGACACGTGCACCGACTCCTCACCCCACGAACCCTCGTTATAGGCGCCCAGTCGCAACCAGGACGCTTCCCTGCCCCCGACTGCCACGAGCTTGCTGACGTTGAGCCGGACGGCCAGCCGTCCGACCGCGTCGTGCTCGGTCAGCGACGCGTCGCCGAGCTCGGCCATGTGCCCGAGCACCGCCCACGTACGCCGCCCCCGGCCCATGGCCACGAGCGCGCGCAGGGCCGCTCTCATGGACTCGGGGTTCGCGTTGTAGGCGTCGTTGACGATCGTGACGCCGTCCGGACGCTCGGTGACCTCCATCCGCCAGCGGGACAGGGAGCCCGCTTCGGAGAGCGCGAGCGCGATCTCCTTCACGGACATGCCAAGGTCGTGGGCGACGGCGGCCGCGGCGAGCGCGTTCGACACGTGGTGCTCACCGTACAGGCGCAAGGTCACTTCGCTGCACCCGGTGGGTGTGTGAAGGCTGAAGGCCGGCTGTCCGTTCTCCGTGAGCCGGACATTCTCGGCACGTACGTCGGCTTCCGGGGCTTCTCCGAAGAGCAGCACCTTCGCCTTCGTACGGGAGGACATGGCCCGTACCAGCGGGTCGTCCGCGTTGAGGATCGCGGTGCCGTCGGCGGGCAGCGCCTCGACCAGCTCACCCTTCGCTTCCGCGATCTGCGCGCGGCCGCCGAACTCCCCGATGTGCGCGGTCCCCACGTTGAGGACGACGCCGACCCGGGGGGGCGTCAGGCCCGTCAGGTACTGAATGTGGCCCTTGCCGCGAGCGCCCATCTCCAGGACGAGGAACTTCGTCTCGTCGGTGGCGGACAGCGCGGTCAGCGGCAGGCCGATCTCGTTGTTGAAGGAGCCTGGCGTGAAGACCGTGGGGGCCTTGCTGCGCAGCACCTGGGCGATCAGGTCCTTGGTGCTGGTCTTGCCGGCCGAGCCGGTCAGCGCGACCAGAGTCGCGCCGAGCCGCTCGACGACGTGCCGGGCGAGCGCGCCGAGCGCCGCCTGTACGTCGTCGACGACGACGGCGGGCACCCCGACGGGTCGCGCGGCCAGCACAGCGACGGCGCCCGCGGCGATCACGTCGGCCGCGTAGTCGTGGCCGTCCACGTGTTCACCCGCGAATGCCGCGAACAGGCTGCCGGGCTCGACCTTGCGCGAGTCGATGACGACCGGCCCGGTGACCCGGACCCGCTCATCCGGTATGTCGTACGTCTGCCCGCCGACGACTGAGGCGATCTCGGCGAGGGAGAGGGCGATCACAACTTCATCCCTGGGTTTGCTCGATGGCTTCGCGAAGCACCAGGCGGTCGTCGAAGGGACGCACCACCCCGGCGATGTCCTGGCCCTGCTCGTGACCCTTGCCCGCGACGAGCACCGTGTCGCCGGGCTCGGCCCGGGCGACGGCCGCGGCGATGGCGGCGGCCCGGTCCTCGAAGACGGCGACGTCGCCGCGCTCGTGCGCCGGTACGTCGGCGGCGCCCGCGAGCATCGTGGCGAGGATCGCGAGGGGGTCCTCGGAGCGCGGGTTGTCGGAGGTGAGGATGGCCGTGTCGGCGAACCGGGCCGCCGCGGCGCCCATCGGCATCCGCTTGGTCCTGTCCCGGTCGCCGCCGCAGCCGAGCACGATGTGCAGCTTGTTCTCGGTGACCTTGCGCAGCGCCTTCAGGACGGACTCGACCGCGTCGGTCTTGTGCGCGTAGTCGACGACGGCGAGGTACTTCTGGCCGGCATCCACCCGCTCCAGGCGGCCGGGCACCCCGGGCACCGCGGCGACGCCGTCGGCCGCGGTCTGGGGGTCGATCCCGGCGACGGCGAGGGTGACGATCGCGGCGAGGGTGTTCGCCACGTTGAAGGCGCCCGGCAGCGGCGCCCTGGCGGCGATCCGCTCGCCCTTGGGGCCGATGACGGTCAACGTCGAGCCCAGCGGCCCCACTTCGACGTCCTCGGCGCGCCAGTCGGCGTCGGGGTGGCCCTCGGCCGAGAACGTGACGACGGGGACCTCGGACTCGTCGATGAGCCGGCGTCCGTACTCGTCGTCGAAGTTCACGACGCCCAGCCTGCTGCGTGCGCGCGTGAACAGCTGTGCCTTGGCCTGGAAGTAGTCCTCCATGCCGGAGTGGAACTCCATGTGCTCCGGGCTGAGGTTGTTGAAGACGGCGACGTCGAAGACGCAGCCGTCGACCCGGCCGAGCACGAGGGCGTGGCTGGAGACCTCCATGGCGACGGCCTCGACGCCGCGCTCGCGCATGACCGCGAACAGGGCCTGGAGGTCGGTGGCTTCGGGGGTGGTGCGCTCGGACTTGATGCGCTCGTCGCCGATCCGCATCTCGACCGTTCCGATGAGGCCCGTCGAACGGACCTCCTTCAGACCGCCCTCCACGAGGTACGCGGTGGTGGTCTTGCCGGACGTGCCGGTGATGCCGAGCTGGAGCAGATCCCTGCCCGGGTGGCCGTAGATCGTGGCGGCCAGCTCGCCCATGCTGCCGCGTGGGTTCTCCACGACGAGCGGCAGGAGCCCTGCGTCCTGGACGCGTTCGGCGCCCGCCGGATCGGTGAGGGCGGCGACGGCGCCGAGGGTGGCGGCCTGCGCGGCGTAGTCGGCGCCGTGCGCGCGGGCGCCGGGGAGGGCCGCGTACAGGTCGCCGGGGCGTACCGCACGGGAGTCGTGGGTGATGCCGGAGACAGTGATCGCCGCGTCGGCCGTGGGTGTCGGGACACCCAGCTGATCGGCCAGTTCCGCGAGGGGTGTGGCGGAGACCTCGACCGGTCGCGGCGGCCCGGGGTATGTCACGGGTGCGCCCTTCTGGGTGGTTTGGGACTGATCAGCGTGTGGCACGGCGGTGAGCGTACCGGGCGCACCCCCCGCTGAGCGAAGCGAGGGGCGTGGTGTCCGGTGGTTCCCGGAATCCGAGGTGATGGTTGTCACGGGCTCTTCAAGGTGTCGTCACTGGGTGGAAGTGATCATGGTCACGGCGCGGCACGGCCGTCATGGCGGGCAGGCTGTCATGGCTGGAAAGTGACGGGCAGTCGCGCGGACTTGGCGCCCGTGGGCGGGACTTGGAGGGTCTTCAGGGCGAACTCCATGACCTGCTTGTAGATGGGGCCGCAGATCTGGCCGCCGAAGTAACTCCCCTTTGTGGCGTTCTGGATGGCGCAGTAGACGGTGACGCGCGGCTTGTCGGCGGGCGCGAACCCGGCGAACGACGACGTGTACCCCTTGTAGCGGCCGGTGGCCGGATCCACGCGGTTGGCGGTGCCCGTCTTACCGGCGACGCGGTAGCCGGGGATCCGGGCCTTCGTGCCCGTGCCTTCCTCGTCGTCGACCACGGACTCCAGCATCCGCGCGACCGTCTTCGCCGTCTTCGTGCTGACGACGCGGGTCTCCTTGGGCCTGGGCGCGGGCGTGAACCGGCCGTCGGCGCCCTTCGCGCCGCGCACCAGGGTCGGTTCGATCCGTACGCCGCCGTTGGCGATGGTCGAGTACACGGAGGCCGCCTGCATGGCGTTGATGGAGAAGCCCTGTCCGAACGGGATCGTGTACTGCTGCGACGTCGACCACTTGTCCGCCGCCGCGAGGATGCCGGAGGTCTCGCCGGGGAAGCCGAGACCGCTCTGCCGCCCGATGCCGAACTTGCGCAGGTACGAGTAGAGGGTCTGGTTGGCCTTCGGTTGCGTGGAGCCGAGCTGGCCGGTCGCCAGGATCGTGCCGATGTTGCTGGACTTGGCGAGCACGCCGTTGAGCGTGAGGTGCCAGGTCGGGTGGTCGATGTCGTCCTGGAAGAGCCGGTCGCCGCGGTGCAGCCGGTTGGGCACGGTGACGTGGGTCAGCGGCGTGGCCGCGTTCTCCTCCAGGATCGCCGCCATCGACATGACCTTGGCGGTGGAGCCGGGCTCGTACGCGTCCTGCAGCGAGGCGTTGCCCAGGGCCGTGGCGTTGGCCTGCGACAGGTCGTTCGGGTCGAAGCCGGGCGCGTTCGCCATGGCCAGGACCTCGCCGGTCTGCGTGTCCTGCACTATCACGTAGCCGCGGTCGGCCCCGGACTTCTTCACCTGCTCGGTGATCGCGTCCTGCGCGGCCCACTGGATGTCACGGTCGATGGTCAGCTCCACGTCGGAACCGGCCACCGCGGGCTGCTCGGTGCTGCCGGCGGTCGGTACCTGCTGGCCGCCGGACTGGGCGTAGCGGATCTTGCCCGCCTTGCCGGACAGCTCCTTGTTGAGCTGCTGCTCGACGCCGCCGCCGCCCTTGCCGTCGGCGTTGACCCAGCCCAGTATCCCGGCGGCGAGGTCTCCATTGGGGTACACGCGCTTGCTGCTGGGGTCGGCGAGGACGCCGGACAGGACGCTCGCCTCGCGGCCCTCGGCGTTCGCCTTGTCGTTCAGCGTCGACCTGAGGTCCTTGATCTGCTTCCAGACCTGCGGTGTCTGCCGCGCGGCGAGCCGCACGTACCGCGTCTTCTTGGTCTCCAGCTTCTTGGCGAGGGCGTCCGCGTCGATCCCGACGATCGGTGACAGGAGCGCCGCCGCCTGCTCGGGCGCGTCCTTCACCTTGGTGATCTTCTCGGTGAACATCGTCGGGTCCGCGGTGATGTCGTACGCGTCCACGCTCGCCGCCAGCGCGACCCCGCTGCGGTCGGTGATGCCGCCGCGCTCGGCGGCGATGGTGTGGCTGACGTAGCGATTCAGCTCGGCCTTGGCCGCGTACGCGCTCGCGTCGACGCCCTGCACCTGGAGGAGACGGACGACGAAGACCATGAGGACGAGCGTGAGGCCCAGGCTCACCATCCGCAGCCGGGGCCGCGGACTGCCCAGGCGCAGTGGAGTGCCGGACTTGGCGGGCGCGGGGCGCGGGCGCCGTACAGCGGGGCGCGCGCCTGGTCCCGGGCGCCGCTGCGCGGGCCGGCCCGTTCTGGCGGGGCGCGCGGGTCCTGGCACGCGGCGGCGCGGGGGCTCCCTGTCGGTCATGGCGTCACCTGCCGGAGTTCGAAGGAGCGGGGTCCGTGGGCGTCGCCGAGGCGGCCGAAGCCGGCTGTTCGGGCGGCGAGGCGGTGGGCGATGCGGTGGGTGTCGTCGACGGCGCCGCGGTGGGCGAGGCGGCCGGGGTGCTCGGGGACGCACCGATCATCTCGGGCGGCGGGGGCGCCTGCTGACCCGTCGGCGCGGGCAGTGCGGCCGGGCTCGGCATCCCGCGGACGGTGCCGTTCGGGCTGAGGAACGCGGGGTCGCCGCCCGCGACCATGCCGAGTTCACGGGCGCGGCGCTGGAGGGCGTCGGGCGCCGAGTAGGAGTCGACGTCGCGCTGGAGCTGCTGCTCGTCGTCGGTCAGCTCGGTGGTCTGCTTCTTGAGCCTGCTGAGCTTGAACGATCCTTCGTTGAGCGACGAGTTGAGCATCAGCAGCGTGATGAGCCCGCCGCCGAGCAGCAGCACGACGAGGAGGACGAACGGGGCGCGGGCGGCCTGGGCGCCGCCGGACGGGGCGACCGGGAGGAGCCGCGCCAGCCGGGCGGCTCTCCCGCGTGGTTCGCGCGCGGAGCCCCTGGTGGACTTCTTGGACCCCTTGGGCCCCTTGGAGTCCCTCGTGTCTTTCGAGCCGCTCCTGGCGGTCATGACCACCTCTCCACGCGCGCGTGCCTCACTCGGTGATCTCCTCGCGGATGCGCTGCGCACCCCGCAGCCGTGCCGGGGCCGCCCGGCGGTTCTCGGCGACCTCTTCCTCCGTGGGGAGTTCGGCACCGCGGGTGAGCAACTTGAGCCGGGGCTGGTAGCGCTCGGGGACGACGGGCAGGCCGGGCGGCGCCGTGGTGGCGGCGCCGGCCGCGAACACCTGCTTGACCAGCCGGTCCTCGAGCGAGTGGTACGACAGGACGGCGATCCGGCCGCCGGCCGCGAGCGCCCGCACGGCGGCCGGGACGGCCCGCTCCAGAACGCTCAGCTCGCCGTTGACCTCGATGCGCAGGGCCTGGAAGGTGCGCTTGGCCGGGTTGCCGCCGGTGCGCTTGGCGGCCTGCGGGAGGGAGTCGCGGATCAGTTCGACGAGCCGGGCGCTGTTGCTGAACGGTTCCTTCTCGCGCTCCCGTACGACGGCCGAGACGATGCGCTTGGCCTGCTTCTCCTCGCCGTACTGGCGCAGGATCCGCACCAGTTCGCCGGGCGCGTACGTGTTGAGGACCTCGGCGGCGCTCATCCCCGTCGTCTGGTCCATGCGCATGTCGAGCGGCGCGTCCTGCGCGTAGGCGAAGCCGCGGTCGGCCTCGTCGAGCTGCATGGAGGAGACACCGAGGTCGAACAGGACGCCCTGGACGCGGGGGATCTCCAACCGGTCGAGAACCTCGGGCAGTTCGTCGTAGACGGCGTGCACGAGGGTGGCCCGGTCGCCGAAGCGGGCGAGACGCTCGCCGGACAGGCGCAGCGCTTCCTTGTCGCGGTCGAGGGCGACGAGGTGGCACGAGGGGAACGTGGCGAGCAGGGCCTCACTGTGGCCGCCGAGACCGAGCGTGCAGTCGACGACGACGGCTCCCGGCTGGGCGAGTGCCGGGGCCAACAGGTCCAGGCAGCGCTGGAGCATCACCGGAACATGTCGCTGACTCAAAGGGCCCTCTCAGGTCCGGCGGGCGGCCGTACGCACTGCCGGGTCCCCGCCCGCTCATGAAGGGGATGGTGGTCCGTCGGCGCCGGGGAAGTGACGCCGGCCGACCGGAGCGGGAGGAGGCCGAGCCGTACGTACGCGCCGCGCACGCGGGGAGCGTCCGGCAGCGCCGGGATCTCCGTGTTGCTTCGTTAATGGGGTTCGGCGTCACTTTAGTCCACGGCGCCCTTCGGTCAATCAACCGGCCTGCGCGTCGCGGAGCGCGTCGGCCCAGGGCCGCATATCCCGTCGTTTCACCCGTTCGGCCGCGGTCCGCACACCCCTGTGGGTTAGCTCACAACAAGGCTCGATCACGTTCTTTGTCCCCTCTCACAGCAGGCCGGAGAGGTCCGCGCACATTACCGTCGTCACCATGACGACTTCCGCATCCCGGCCGTCCGAAGACGCCATATCCGACGACGGCACCGTGACCGACCGCCTGGTCGAGGCGAACGAGCGGTACGCCGCCGCCTTCAGCGACCCCGGCATGGACGCGCGCCCCGTGTTGCGCGTCGCCGTCGTCGCGTGCATGGACGCGCGCCTCGACCTGCACGCCGCGCTCGGCCTGGAGCTCGGCGACTGCCACACCATTCGCAACGCGGGTGGCGTCGTCACCGACGACGTGATCCGCTCGCTCACGATCAGTCAGCGCGCGCTCGGCACCCGCAGTGTGGTCCTCATCCACCACAGCGGCTGCGGCCTGGAAGGACTCAGCGAGGAGTTCCGGCACGAGCTGGAGCTGGAGGTCGGACAGCGCCCGACCTGGGCCGTCGAGGGGTTCCGGGACGTCGACCAGGACGTGCGCCAGTCCATCCAGAAGGTGCGGACCTCGCCGTTCATCCCGCACACCGACGACGTGCGCGGCTTCGTCTTCGATGTGAAGTCGGGCCTGTTGCGGGAGATTCAGCCCCACTGACCCCCCATTGAACCGAGAACGCGGCTACGGGCATGCCCTCAAAAGGTCGTAAGCCCCGACATATCGCGGCCAGTTATCCACAGGCGAGTGACACGAACAGGTAACGCCAACAAGAATGCGGGTGTGGCACCTCGCGCGAGCGACGGAACTTTTCGCGCGTGGTGTCCGTGTTTCGGGGTGGGCCGGTCCGCGTCACAGAGCGTCGGCCCGGGAAAGTACGGGCCGAGGAGGGCCGGGTGACGACCTATGACGATCGAGCGAGCCTCACTGATCTGACCACCACTGCGGAGCGTGTCCGCAGGTCGGTGGAGGGTGTGATCGAGGGCAAGCCAGAGGTCGTACGGCTTTCGCTGACGGTGCTGCTCGCCGAGGGGCACCTGCTCATCGAGGATGTGCCGGGCGTCGGCAAGACGATGCTCGCCAAGGCGCTGGCGCGGTCCATCGACTGCTCGGTGCGCCGCATTCAGTTCACGCCCGACCTGCTGCCCTCGGACATCACCGGTGTGTCCATCTGGGACCAGCAGCGCCGGGACTTCGAGTTCAAGCCGGGTGCGATCTTCGCGCAGATCGTGATCGGCGACGAGATCAACCGCGCGTCGCCCAAGACCCAGTCCGCGCTCCTGGAGTCCATGGAGGAGCGCCAGGTCACCATCGACGGCACGACGTACGAACTGCCGAGCCCCTTCATGGTCGTGGCCACGCAGAACCCGGTCGAGATGGAGGGCACCTACCCCCTCCCCGAGGCCCAGCGCGACCGCTTCATGGCCCGTGTCTCCATCGGCTACCCGAGCCCGGAGGCCGAGCTGCAGATGCTGGACATCCACGGTGGCGCCTCGCCCCTGGACGATCTGCAGCCGGTGGCGCACGCCCACGACATCGTGAAGCTGGTCGACGCCGTGCGCACGGTCCATGTCGCCGACGCCGTACGGCGCTACGCGGTCGACCTGGTGGCCGCCACGCGCACCCACCCGGATCTCAGACTCGGCGCGTCACCCCGGGCGACGCTGCACCTGCTGCGGGCGGCCAAGGCCTCGGCGGCGCTCAGCGGCCGGGAGTACGCGCTGCCGGACGATGTGCAGGCCCTGGCCGTCGCGGTGCTGGCGCACCGTCTGCTGCCCACCGCACAGGCTCAGTTGAACCGGCGGACGGCCGAGCAGGTCGTCCTCGACATCCTGCAGCACATCCCGGTCCCGGCGGCCGACACCCGCACCGCGCAGGGCTACCACTCGACTCCTCCCATGTACGGCCAGCAGCCGCCCGGCGCCCGGAGGCTGTGATGGCGGCAGGGGGGCACTACGCGGCGGACCCCGGGGGCGGCTTCACGGACGGCGACGGCGCGACGAACGACAAGGGCGACAAGAGCGGCCTGCGCACCGCACTCGCCGGGCTGACCACGCGTGGCCGCTCGTTCCTGGCCGCCGGTATCGCCGCGGCGATCTGCGCGTACGTCCTGGGACAGAGCGATCTGCTCCGGGTCGGTCTGCTGCTCGCGGCCCTGCCGCTGGTCTGCGCGGGCGTCCTGTACCGCACCCGCTACAGGGTCGCGGGCAGCCGCCGCCTCGCCCCCGCGCGCGTGCCCGCCGGTTCCGAGGCGCGCGTACATCTGCGGATGGACAACATCTCGCGGCTGCCCACCGGCCTGTTGATGCTCCAGGACCGGGTGCCGTACGTGCTCGGTCCGCGGCCCCGCTTCGTCCTCGACCGCGTCGAGGCGGGCGGCCGCCGCGAGGTGTCCTACCGGGTCCGCTCGGACCTGCGCGGCCGCTATCCGCTGGGGCCGCTGCAACTGCGGCTCACGGACCCCTTCGGCATGTGCGAGCTGACCCGGTCCTTCTCCACGCACGACACCCTGACGGTGATCCCGCGCGTGGAGCCGCTGCCGCCGGTGCGGCTCTCCGGTGAGGCAAAGGGCTACGGGGACGGGCGGCAGCGATCGCTGGCGCTGGCCGGCGACGACGACGTGATCCCCCGCGAGTACCGGTACGGCGACGACCTGCGCCGCGTCCACTGGCGCTCGACGGCACGCTACGGCGAGCTGATGGTGCGCCGCGAGGAGCAGCCGCAGCGGGCCCGCTGCACGGTGCTGCTCGACACGCGCGGTGCGGCCTTCCAGGGCGCGGGCCCCGACTCCGCCTTCGAATGGGCGGTGTCCGGCGCGGCCTCCGCCCTGGTGCACATGCTCGAACGGGGCTTCTCCGTGCGGCTGTTGACGGACACCGGCAGCGCGGTGCCGGGCGAGGGCACGGACGGGTTCGCGGGCGCCAGTCAGGAATCGGCGGACGCGGCGGGCCTGATGATGGACACGCTCGCCGTCGTCGACCACTCCGACGCGTACGCGCTCTCACCGGCCTACGACGTCCTGCGCGGGGGCAACGAAGGACTACTGGTCGCCTTCTTCGGCGACCTGGACGAGGAACAGGCCGCGGTGGCCGCCAAGATGCGTCAGCGCAGTGGCGGCGCGGTCGCCTTCCTCCTGGACAGCGCCTGGTGGATCCAGGGCCCGGGGGCAGCCGTCTCGCAGCAGTGCGCCGAGCGGCTGCGCATGCTGCAGGAGGCGGGCTGGACCGCGGTGGTCGTGCCGCCCGGCGCGTCCGTCGTGGAGATGTGGCAGCAGGCGGACCGGGAGCGGGCGGGGACATCGGCCCCGAGCACCCCAGGGGGTTGGTCATGAGCGGCGGTGCCCGTCTGTCGGTCTGCGCGACCCTGGCCACGTTCCTGGCCTCGTGTGCGCTGCTCCCCCTCGTCGAGAGGTCGACCTGGATCATGCAGGCCGCGATCCTGCTGGTGATCCAGGCCGCTGTGGGCGCGGCGACCCGCAGGGTCCCGCTCGCGCGACCGCTGACCGTCGCCGCCCAGGCCCTGGTCTCCCTGCTGCTGCTCACCCTCGTCTTCGCACACGACCAGGCGCTCGGTGCGATCGTTCCCGGCCCGGACGCCTTCCGGCACTTCGGGACGCTGCTCCAGGCCGGCGGTGACGACGTCGGCCGGTACATGATCCCGGCGCCGCTCTCCGACGGCATCCGGCTGATGCTGGTCGGCGGCACGCTGGTGATCGGGCTCCTGGTGGACACGCTCGCGGTCACGTTCCGCAGCGCGGCCCCGGCCGGACTTCCGCTGCTCGCGCTGTACTCGGTCGCCGCGGGGCTCTCCGACGGCGGGACCGACTGGCTGTGGTTCCTGTGCGCGGCCGGCGGCTACCTTCTGCTGCTGCTCGCCGAGAGCCGGGACCGGCTCTCGCAGTGGGGCCGGGTGTTCGGCGGCACCGGGCGCCCGCCCGCCGGGACGCCCGGCGCGGACAGCCGCGGCGGCGGGGGCGGCGCGCTCGCCCCGGTCCGCACCGGCCGCCGCATCGGCGTCCTCGCACTGGGCATCGCCCTGGTCGTACCGCTCGCGCTGCCCGCCCTCGACGGCGGTCTCCTCGGCTCCACCGGTTCCGGTGTGGGCAACGGTTCGGGGGGCGGCGGCACCATCTCCGCCGTGAACCCGCTGGTCTCGCTGCAGAACAGCCTGAACCAGCCGGAGGACCGGACGGTGATGTCGTACCGGACGAACGCCGAGCGGACGTCCGACATGTATCTGCGGATCGTCGCGCTCGACGAGTTCGACGGCACGACCTGGCGCCCCTCGGTCCGCAGCATCACCGATGTGCCGTCCACACTGCCGGGTCCGCCGGGGCTCGGCGCGGACATCGGCAGGACGGAGATCACGACCCGTATCTCGGCGGCCGACTGGTACGCGCAGGACTGGCTGCCGATGCCGTATCCCGCGACGAAGGTGTCGATCGACGGGCGCTGGCGGTTCGAGCAGGTCGGCCGGACCCTGGTGGGCGACCACGGGCAGACGACGCGCGGGAAGTCGTACAAGGTCACCAGCCTGATCGTGCAGCCGACGGCCGAGCAGCTGGCCAACGCGGGGGCACCGCCGAAGGACCTTTCGCGCGAGTTCACGAAGGTGCCGGACTCGCTGCCGGACGTGGTGCGCTCGACCGCCCTGCGGGTCACGGCGGGCGCGGCGAACAACTATGAGCGTGCGGTCAAGCTGCAGGACTACTTCGCGGTCAACGGCGGCTTCACGTACAACACCGAGGTGCAGGCCGGCAGCGGTTCCGCCGCCATCGCCCGCTTCCTGAAGCAGAAGGAGGGCTTCTGCGTCCACTTCTCCTTCTCGATGGCGGCGATGGCCCGCACGCTGGGCATCCCGGCGCGTGTCGCGGTCGGCTTCACGCCCGGCGCGCCCGCGGGTGACGGCAGGTACTCGGTGGGCCTGCGCGACGCGCACGCCTGGCCGGAGCTGTACTTCGAGGGCGTGGGGTGGACCCGCTTCGAGCCGACGCCGAACCGCGGCACGGTCCCGGAGTACACGCAGGACAACACCCCGGCGGGCAATCCGAGCAACCCGGCCGCGCCGAGCGCGTCCGCCTCCTCGGCTCCTTCGGCCGCCCAGCCCTCGTCGTCGGAGAGCTGCTCGTTGGCGCAGCGCAAGGACGGCAGCTGCGGCAACACGGCCCCGGCGGCCGCGGGCGGCTCGACGGACGACGGCCCGCCGCTCGGCATGATCCTGCTGGTGACCCTGGCCGCGCTGCTGATCCTTGTGGTGCCGCTGCTGCCGATGCTGTGGCGCAAGCGCGTCAGGGCGCGGCGGCTCGGTTGCGCCGGCCGCACGGAAGCCGATGCCGCCGCGCGCACGCTGGAGGCCTGGCGTGAGGTGACGGACACCGCGTGGGACCTCGGCATCGGGCCGGACGACGCCGAGACCCCGCGGAAGGCGGCGGCCCGGATCGTGCGGGTCGGGCAGCTCGACGCGCCGGCCGCGGAGGCCCTTCACCGGGTGGCGGCGGCGGTGGAGCAGGTGCTGTACGCGCCCCGGCCGGTGCCCGTGCCGGGCCTCGGCGAGGACGTGCGGCGGCTGTACGGCGGGCTGCACGCGAAGGCGGGCCGTATGACGCGGCTGCGCGCGACGCTCGCGCCGCGCTCGGCCGTTCGGGTGGCATGGGCCCTCTCGCACCGCTGGGAGTCGTTCACCGCGCGGCTGCGGGCCCGTTGGGCGTCGGCGCTGGAGAGGCACTCCCGCTCCCGCCCATCGAACCAGGAGGGCTGAGCCCCGAAGGCTCCGGCCACCCTCACGGTGGCCGGAGCCTTCATCCGGTCAGGGGCCCTTACGCAGAAAGGGTGACCGCCCAAGGCGGTCACCCTTCACGCACGTGAGTACTCCTGGCTGCCGCGGCGAAGCCGCTCAGCGGCCGCCACCCTGCTCGTCGCGGCGACGCTGCCAGCGCTGCTCGATCCGGTCCATCATCGAGCGCTTCGGTTTGCTCTGCCGTCGGGCGGCCGGTGCGCCTGGCACCGCTCCCGCCGGCTGTTCGCCCGGCTTGGGCGCCTTGCGCCAACCTGTGACGGCGAGCACCGCACACCCCAGCATGACGAGGAACCCCACCACACTGATCCAGATCTGCTGCGCGACCATACCTGCCATGAGGAGCGCGATACCCACCAGGAAGCCCGCGACTGCCTGGTAGACCCGACGTCGGGTATATGTACGCAGCCCGCTTCCCTCAAGCGCTGTCGCGAACTTGGGATCTTCGGCGTACAACGCTCGCTCCATCTGCTCGAGCATTCGCTGCTCGTGCTCCGAGAGCGGCACGGAGTCCTCCTCATCGTGCAGTCGCCGGGGCGACCGGGGGTCCCCTTCAGGATAGGCAGGGAATCGCCCCCGTGAAACCCGCCCCTCTACGCCAACTTCACCATTCCGGACCGCGCCACGCCGCTCCGGCTCACTAGGCGTCATTCCCCAGCGGCCGACCCGTCATGCCGGACGGTCTCCCCCGATCATACGGCGACAGGCGCCCGATCGGGGGGCCTGTGGCGTACTCCATCTGCCGCTGCGTCGCTGATCAGCGGCAGATGGTCGCCGTGGGTCAGGTCTCGTCCGCCGCCCGCTTCGCGCCGAGCACGTGCAACTGCGTCGCCACGGCGTGGAAGGCGGGCAGTTCGGCGGCGGCCGCCTCCAGCTTCAGGAGCTCCTGGAAAGCACCCGGTTCGGTGTCCACGAGGACGCCCGGAACGAGGTCGGCGAAGACCCGCACCCCGTGTACCGCGCCGACGTCCACGCCCGCGTCGCCGACCAGCCGGGAGAGCTGCTCGGCGGTGAAGCGCCTGGGTACGGGGTCGCCCTCGCCCCAGCGGCCCGCCGGGTCGTCGAGCGCCTGCCGGGCCTCCTTGAAGTGGCCGGCCAGGGCCCGCGCGAGGACGGCGCCGCCGAGACCCGCGGCGAGCAGGCTGAGCACGCCGCCGGAGCGCAGCGCGCCCACCGCGTTGCGCACGCCCTCCGCCGGTTCCTCGACGTACTCCAGGACGCCGTGGCACAGGACCGCGTCGTACGCGTCGCGCTCGACGACGTCGAACAGGCCCGAGACGTCGCCCTGGACGCCGCGCACCCGGTCGGCCACGCCGGCCTCGGCGGCCCGGCGCTCAAGTGCGAACAGCGCGTTCGGGCTGGGGTCGACGACGGTGACGCGGTGGCCGAGGCGGGCGGCCGGCACCGCGAAGTTGCCGCTGCCGCCTCCGGTGTCGAGGACGTCCAGCGCCTGGCTCCCCATGAGCTTGGCCCGGCGGTCGAGCGCGTCCTTGAGGACCTCCCAGACCACGGCGGTACGCAGGGAGGCTCGGGAACGCGAGGGGTCGGAGTGCGGCGACGTCGTTCGGGGGTGGGAGACGGGGGGGCGCATCGGGTCCGACACGGCAGCTGACTCCTCGGCGTGAACAGGTTCGGGCGCCTCCACCCTAATGGGCGCGGACGAGCGGCCATGCCATCCGTGTACGGCGCCGCAAGCGCTGCTCATCCCACGTCGGGCGCCTCCCGCTCCGGTACGCGGTCGTCGTCCTCCTGGCGTGGCCGGGGCAGTACCGGCTGCAGGACGAGCATGCGCTCGACGAGGCGCAGGAACATCGCCACGTCGCGCAGCAGGTCGTCGGCGTCGCGGGCGGCGGCCGCGCCGCGGATGCCTGCCTCCGCGCGCGCCCGGCGGGTGGCTCCGGCGGCGAAGAGGGCGCCCCACTCGGCCAGTTCGGGCGCTATCTCGGGGAGCACTTCCCAGGCGCTGCGGATTCTGGCGCGGCGCTTGGGCGTCGACTCGGGCCGGCCGCGGGCGGCCAGCACGGCCGCGGCGGTGCGCAGGGCGGCGAGGTGGGCGGTCGCGTACCGCTCGTTCGGCGTCTCGAGGACGGACGCCTCCTCGAGTCCGGCGCGGGCCTGGGCGAGCAGATCGAGGGCGGCGGGCGGGGCGCCCGCGCGGCGCTGCACGGGGTGGATGTCGCTCGCCGGTCCGGTCAGTGAGGGGGCAGGGCCGGTGGTGGCGCGGCTGCGTGCGGCGGCTGCGGGGTACCTGGCCATGACGAACCTCCTGTCGTCTGTGTGACGGCGCAGTGGCCGTATGTGCCCATGGTGCGGGACGCCACTGACAATCGGCTCTGACCTGGCCTTTTGCTTCGATCGAGGGTTCGGGTTAGTTTTTGCACTGACTGGTCAGTCTAAAAGAGTCACGATCAGCCGCCACCAGAAGAGTCGCCGAGGGGAAACCGGTCCATGGACGGTCCGAAGGACGGAGCCGCGGTCACCGCCGCGGGGTTCGGGGTGAAGGGCCCGCGCGGCTGGGTGTTCCGCGATGTCGATGTCGACGCGGCGCCCGGATCGATCGTCGCGGTCGAGGGGCCCTCCGGCAGCGGACGCACCTGTCTGCTGCTCGCGCTGACGGGACGCATGCGCTCCGCCGAGGGGACGGCGGCCGTCGGCGGGTTCCGGCTGCCGCGGCAGATGGCCGCCGTGCGGCGCGTGAGCGCGCTCGCCCAGGTGCCGGGCGTGACCGATCTCGATCCGGCGCTCACCGTCGCCGAGCACCTGCGGGAACGGGAGCTGCTGCGGCGGCGGTTCGACGGTTCGCTGCGCGGACTGCTGCGCCCCCGCTCCGAGCGCGCGAGCGAGGCCAAGCTGCGGATCGAGACCGCGCTGGCCGCCGCGGGCCTGGACCGCGAGGCCCTGCCGAAGGGCACCCGCACGGCCGTACGCGACCTGGAGCGGATCGAGGCGCTGCGTCTCTCCCTCGCACTCGCGCTCATCGGCCGGCCCCTCCTGGTCGGCATCGACGACACCGACATGAAGCTCGCGGACACCGAACGGGCCCAGATCTGGGACCAGTTGAAGGCCATCGCCGCGGCGGGCACCACGGTCGTCGCCGTGTGCAGCCAGGCGCCGGCCGGCCTCGACGCCGTTGTCGTATCGACCGTCCACCCGGGCACCTCCGCCCCGACCGACACCGACAAGGAGACGGCCGATGCGCTCGCCGAAGCTGGCCGCGCTTGAGCTCAAGCGCTTCGGCAGGGGAAAACTGCCGCGCGCCGCGCTCGTCGCACTTCTGCTGCTGCCGCTGCTCTACGGAGCCCTGTACCTGTGGTCCTTCTGGGATCCGTACGGGCGGCTCGACAAGATTCCCGTCGCGCTCGTCAACGATGACAAGGGCGCATCCGCCGCCGGCAAGAAGATCAACGCGGGCGACGACATCACCAAGGGGCTGTACGACAGCGACACCTTCCAGTGGCACGAGGTCAGCACGGCTCAGGCCGAACAGGGAGTGGAGGACGGCACGTACTACCTGTCGCTGACGATGCCCGAGAACTTCAGCAAGCGGGTCGCGTCCAGCTCCGGGGACACCCCGGAGACCGGCGCCCTTCAGGTGCGCACGAACGACGCGAACAACTACATCGTCGGACAGATCTCCCGGACGGTCTTCTCCGAGGTGCGCTCCGCCGCGTCCACGAACGCGTCGCGGTCCTTCCTCGACAAGATCTTCATCTCCTTCTCGGACATCCATGACGCGACCAAGAAGGCCGCGAAGGGCGCGGATGACCTGGAGGGCGGCATCGGCAAGGCCAAGAAGGGCTCGAAGGACCTGGCCGACGGCTTGAAGGACGCCAAGAAGGGCAGCGGAGACCTGGCGAGCGGCCTGAAGAAGCTGGACACGGGAGCCGCCGATCTGGAGACGGGGTCCCGACAGGTCTCCGACGGCACCCAGACTCTCGCGGACAAGGTCAACGGGGCCGCGGACCAGGTACGCCCCTTCCTCAAGGACAACAAGAAGCAGATCGGCGACACGGCACGGCTCGTCGCCGACTCCGCGAAGGGCGTCCGGCAGAACCTCGACGACCTGGTGAAGCTCGCGCCCGCCGCCCGCAAGGGCGCCCACGCGGGATCCGACATCCTGGCCGCGGTCTACGAGCGGCGCTGCGAGAAGGCGGTGCTCGACGACCCGGCCTGCCCGGATCTGAAGAAGGCCAAGTCGGCGGCCGCGGATGTCGCCACCGTCTCGGACGACCTGAATACGCTCATCCAGGACGAGCACGGCGACCTGGGCCTCATGGACAGCCACTTGGCGACACTCCAGAAGCAGTCGGAGGCGCTCGCCCAGCGCGCCCCGACGCTCGACAAGGATGTCGAGAACGCGGTCGCCCAGATCAACAAGCTCAACAAGGGCGCGGGCCAGGTCGCCACGGGCGCGGAGAAGCTGCATACAGGACTCGGCACGGCGAAGACCGGTTCCACCGATCTCGACACCGGTGTGGGCAAGTTGAAGACCGGGGCGAACGACCTCAACGGCGGCATGTTCAAGCTGGCCGACGGCTCGGAGAAGCTGGCGGGCGGACTGCACGACGGCGTACAGAAGATCCCCGATTACGACAAGAAGGACCGCGATCAGCGCACCGAAGTGATGGCCGACCCGGTGAAGCTCGCCTCCCAGGCGCTGCACAAGGCGCCCAACTACGGGACGGGGTTCGCCCCGTATTTCATTCCGCTCTCCCTGTGGGTGGGCGCGATGGTCGCCTACATGCTGATCCAGCCGCTCAACCGGCGGGCGCTCGCCGCAGGCGCCTCTTCATGGCGCGTGGCCTTCGCGGGGTGGCTCCCCGTCGCCGCCCTCGGTCTCCTTCAGGTGGCCGCCCTGATGTCCGTACTGCACTGGGCGCTCGGGCTGCAGATGCTGCACGCGGCCGGGACGGTCGGCTTCCTGTGCCTGGTCACGGCGTGCTTCGCGGCCATCGTGCAGTGGCTGAACGCCTGCTTCGGGGCGGCGGGCCGCATCCTCGTCCTCGCCTTCCTCATGCTGCAGCTGACATCGGCGGGCGGCACCTATCCCGTGCAGACGAGCCCCGGCTTCTTCAGCGCGATCCACCCGTACCTGCCCATGAGCTACGTGGTCGAGGCCCTGCGGCGGCTGATATCCGGCGGCGGGCTCGGTCCTGTGTGGCAGGCGTGCGTGGTGCTGTCGGCCTTCACGGCGGGCGCCCTCGCGCTCACCGCCTGGACGGCCAGGCGCAAGCAGGTGTGGACACTCGACCGGCTGCACCCGGAGCTGAGCCTGTGAGCGCGCCCCCGAGCCCTCCTGTGAGAATCGGGGGCATGGAAAGCAGCACACGGCGCCAGGCCACCCGACAGAAGCTCTACGAGGCCGCTGTCACGCTCATCGCGGAGCAGGGTTTCTCCGCGACGACGGTCGACGAGATCGCCGAGCGCGCCGGAGTCGCGAAGGGCACCGTCTACTACAACTTCGCCAGTAAGTCGGTCCTCTTCGAGGAGCTGCTGCGGCACGGGGTCGGGCTTTTGACCACCTCCTTGCGGGACGCGGCACAGAAGGCGGACGAAAAGGGCGGCAGCAAGGTCGACGCCCTGGACGCGATGATCCACGCCGGTCTCGTCTTCATCGACGAGTACCCGGCCTTCACCCAGCTCTACGTGGCCGAACTGTGGCGCACCAACCGTGCCTGGCAGTCCACCCTCGCCGTGGTCCGCCAGGAGGCGGTGGCGGTCGTCGAGGGCGTGCTGCGCGACGCGGTGGCGAACGGAGAGCTGAGCGACGAGATCGACGTCCCGCTCACGGCGGCCGCCCTGGTGGGCATGGTCCTCGTGGCCGCGCTCGACTGGCAGGCGTTCCAGCCGGAGCGCTCGCTGGACGATGTGCACGCCGCGCTGTCACTGCTGCTCCAGGGACGCGTGGCCGGCGCCCCGGCGCTGACCCGTAAGGCGTGACCCGCGGCTGAGGCGGAGAACGCGCCGCATACGTGAGCGCCGGTCCGGCAAGGCCTGTGGTCGTACTCAGGCCTCACCGGACCGGCGCATCCCCCGTTTCCCCCGTTGGACCCCGTTCGGTCTCCCGGGTCCCCCGTGCCTCGCTCTCACCCTTGCGGGCGAGAGGAGCGGCCAAAGGCGCCGCAGCGTTCCGCCGCCCCGTGTCGGCGGTACCGGAGCAGCGCCCCTCTCCGTGACCACCACTCTTCCGTCTGCGCAGGTCGCGGCCCATCCGTGTACCTACTCATCTCACTCCATAGGTACGGATACTCAGGCGTGCGTGTTCAACCCCAGGCACGGAGAGTCCTCGACTGGTTACGATCTTGCATGTGTCCGTACTCCCCCTGGTCTTCACCAGTGGCTGGGCGAGCGGCATCAACGCGTACGCGGTGGTCCTGCTGCTCGGCATCTTCGGCGCGACCGGGCTGACCGACGAGGTCCCCGAGTCGCTGCAGCGCCCGGACGTCCTGATCGTGGCCGGCGTGCTCTTCCTGTGCGAGGCCGTCGCCGACAAGATCCCCTACGTGGACTCGGCCTGGGACACCGTGCACACCGTGATCCGGCCGGTGTCGGGCGCGGTCGTCGGGGCGCTGCTCGCCGGACAGAGCGGGTCGCTGTCCGATCTGGCGGCGGGCGCGATCGGCGGTTCCACGGCTCTGGCCAGCCACACCGTCAAGGCCGGCACCCGGATGGCGGTCAACACGTCGCCCGAGCCGGTGTCGAATTTCGTGATCAGCACCGCCGAGGACCTCGGGGTCGGCGGCGTCGTGACGTTCGCGATGTTCCATCCGCAGGCGGCCGCGATCATCGCGGCGGTGCTGCTGGTCCTCGGCCTGCTGATGCTGTTCCTCCTCGTCCGGCGCATCCGCCGCTTCCTGCGCAGGCGCGCCCAGCGGCGCGAGGAGAAGCGTCTCGCCCGGGAGGTTCCGCCGCCCCCGTGACCTGCGGGCGGCGGTGTCAGTGACGGCCGCTAAAGTCCCAGGCATGGCACGAATTGCGGTGATCGGCGCGGGTCTCGGCGCCATGGCGGCCGCCGCCCGGCTGGCCGTCGCGGGCCACCGGCCGGTGGTCTTCGAGCGCGCGTCGACGTACGGCGGCGCGGTCGGCCGGTTCGAGCGCGACGGCTTCACGTTCGACACGGGGCCGGGGCTGCTCCCCCTGCCCGCGGTCTACCGCGACCTGTTCGTGAAGACGGGCAAGGAGCCCCTGGAGGACCTCGTCGGCCTCACCCAGGTCGAGCCCGCCGTACGGCACGTCTTCGCGGACGGCACGACGACGGACCTGCCGAACGCACGGCGCGCGGGGGTCGCCGAGGCGCTGGACGCGGCCGTCGGCGCGGGTGCGGGCGAGCGCTGGTCGGCGTTCATGAACCGGGCGCGGGAGGCCTGGGACCGCTCGCGGCGCCCACTGCTGGAGGAGCCGCTGTGGCCGAACTGGCGGGTGCTCGCCGACCGCGAGCCGTACCCGGCCGTGGTCCGGCGGCGCCTGCTGGGCAGGGACCGCACGGCGACGACGCTCGCCGGGGTCGGCACGTTCGAGCTGGGCGGGGACCCGCGTCTGGTGGCCCTGCTCGAGCAGTACGCGCTGGCGTACGGTCTCGATCCTCGTACGGCACCGGCGAGCGCTGCCGTGCTGCCGTACATGGAGCAGACCTTCGGGACGTGGGCGGTCAGCGGTGGCCTGCGGGCGCTCGCGGACGCGGTGTACGCGCGCTGCCTGCGGCGCGGTGTGGAGTTCGTGTTCGACGCGGCCGTGAGCCGGATCGTGGTGAAGGACGGCCGCGCCGCGGGCGTCGAGCTGGCCGACGGCACCTTCCACGACGCCGCCTTCGTGGTGGCGGGCGTCGCTCCGGGTGTGCTCGACGGGCTGCTGCCGGGGCAGACGGTGCGGGGTGAGGTGCCCGCACCGTCCGAGTCGGCGGTACCCAGCCGGCTCACGGTCCACCTGGCGCTGCGCGGGGCCCGCCCCGAGGGCACGCCGCACCGGACCGTGGTGCACGGGGCGGACCGGGACGCCGAGTTGGCGTGGCTGTTCGACGACGGTCCACGGCCCGGTAGACCGACGGTGGCGGTGCTGCGGACCGGCGACCCGGCCCACGTTCCGGACGCCGGGCACGAGGCGGTGACCGTCACCGTGACGGTGCCGCCCCACGCGCGCGTGGACGAAGCCGACGTGGAAGCGGTCCTCGCGGCGACCGAGCGTGCCGTGCCGGACCTCCGCGACCGTCTCCTGTGGCACGAGATCCGTACGCCTCAGGACATCGCCGAGGCGACCGGTGCGGCGGGCGGGGCCGTGCCCGCGCCCGCACTGGCCGCCGCGGGGGGCAGGCTGCTGCATCCGGCGAACGGCACGGAGCTGCCGGGCCTCTTCGCGGTGGGCGGCTGGTCGCATCCCGGCGGCGGGCTGCCGCACGCGGGCATGTCGGGGGCGCTGGTGGCGGGTCTGATCGTGGAGGGCCCGGAGTTCCGCGGCTCGCAGTGAGCCGCGGGACACCTCAGTACCGGTACTGCTGCTCGTTGTAGCCCGTGTCGTACCCGGTGTTCGGGTCGTGCTGCGGATACGTCGGATAGGGCTGCTCGGGCGGCAGTTCACCGCCGTAGCCCTGCTGCTGCTCGTCACCGCCGCGCTGCTGCGGCACCCAGACACCGCCCGGGGGCGTGTCCGTGCCGTAGTTCGCCGCCGCGTACGGGTCGCCGTACTGCTGCTGGTCGGCGGCGTACGGGTCGCCGTACTGCGGCTGCGCCGGGTACGTCTGGGTCCCGATGTAGGGGTCCGAGTAGGGCGCCGCGTACGGCTGCTGGCCGGTGTCGTAGCCGTAGTTCTGCTGGTCGTAGCCGTAGGACCCGTTGTCGTAGCCGTAGCCCTGGTTGTCCTGGGCCTGGGTCGCCTGGGCGTACGCGGCGTCGCTGTAGACGCCGTACTGGCCGGTGTCGTCGGGCATCGGCTCGGTGGTGGCGTACACCGCGGTGGCCTCGGCCGGGGACTCCGGCACCGGCGCGTACTCCTGCTCCTGCGCCCCCTGCTCGTACTCCAGGTCGGAGACCTCGATCGTCGGGTCCTGGCGGGGCGTCCCCCTCTTGCGGCGCTTGCTGCCGCTCTCCGCCGCGCCGCCCGGGCCGTTCTTGAGAGCCCAGCCCGAGGCGAAGCCGCGGCGGAACGACAGCGTGACGTACGTCTGGCCGATCGCGAAGGCGATGGCGCCGGCCGCGATGACGAGCACCGAGGGCATCAGGACGCCGAGGACCACCCCGAGGAAACCCACGAACGCGAGCAGGCGCCAGCGCAGGCGCGCCTTGTACTGCAGCAGCACCTCACCCAGCAGCCAGAGTGCCACCAGTCCGAACGCGATGTAGAGGACCGCCCAGCCCATGTACGCCCCTCTCGTACGGCCGTATCCCCTTGCGGGTACGGCCCATCAGGCCCGCTGTTCGTGCAGGCCCAGGTTTTCGTAGATTTCCAGCGTCGCAGTGGAGTTGTTGAGCGTAATGAAGTGCAGACCCGGGACACCTTCGTCAAGCAGCTTCGCGCAGAACTCCGTCGCGAACTCGATGCCAATGGAGCGTACAGCGGCTGGATCGTCTTTCGCTGTGAGGATCCGCTCTTTCAGCGCCGGAGGGAAGTCGGCGTTGCTCAGCTTCGGCAGGCGTTCGAGCATGCGCACGCTCGTCACCGGCATGCATTCCGGGATGATGGGCGTCTCGCAGCCCGCCGCGGCGACCCGGTCGCGCAGCCGCAGGTACTCCTCCGGGTAGAAGAACATCTGCGTGATCGCGTAGTCGGCGCCCGCCCGGCACTTGTCGACGAAGTGCCGCACGTCGGTGTCCCACTCGGCGGAGCGCGGATGCATCGCGGGGAACGCGGCGACGCCGACACAGAAGTCCCCCGACTCCTTGATCAGCTCGACGAGTTCGGCCGCGTACGTCAGCCCCTCGGGGTGCGAGATCCAGTCGGCCATGGGGTCGCCCGGCGGGTCTCCGCGGACCGCGAGCATGTTCCGGATCCCGGCGTCGGCGTACTGGCCGATGATGTTGCGCAGTTCGGCGACCGAGTGCTCGACGGCGGTGATGTGGGCGACCGGCGTCAGCGTCGTGTCAGCGACGATCTGCTGGGTCTCCTTGACCGTGCCCGCGCGCGTGGACCCGCCCGCGCCGTACGTCACGGAGACGAAGTCGGGCGCGACGGCCTCGACCCTGCGCAGCGCGTTCCACAGGTTGCGCTCGCCCTTCTCCGTTTTCGGCGCGGAGAACTCGAACGAGTACGTCGTCTTTCCGGCGGCGAGCATGTCGCGCACGGTGCGGGCTCGATCAGTCCTGGTGGAAGCGGTGCCAAGGGCCATACGGGCAGGTTACTGACGGAATCCGGTAGCCCCTAATCTCCGTCCACCTTGCGGACAACCGGACGGAGCACCGCTTCCCGGGGGCCTTCGGGGGGTCATATCGAGCGCAGGCGCTTGGCGAACTCGGCCGCCGCCGCGGCCGGATTGTCGGCCTCCGTGATGGCGCGGACGACGACGACACGGCGGGCGCCGGCCGCCAGTACCTCGTCCAGGTTCCCCAGGTCGATGCCGCCGATGGCGAACCAGGGGCGGTCGGTGCCGAGGCCCGCGGTGTGGCGTACCAGGTCGAGGCCGGGTGCGTGGCGGCCGGGCTTGGTCGGGGTCGGCCAGCAGGGGCCGGTGCAGAAGTAGTCCACGCCCTCCTGGACGGCGGCGGCCGAGGCCTCCGCGTCGGCGTGCGTGGAGCGGCCGATGAGGACGTCCTCGCCGAGGAGGGCGCGGGCCGCGGGGACGGGCAGGTCGCCCTGGCCCAGGTGCAGCACGTCCGAGCCGGCGGCGTGCGCGACGTCCGCCCGGTCGTTCACCGCGAAGAGCTTGCCGTGGCGGCGGGCCGCCTCGGCGAACACGGCGAGGTGCTCCAGCTCCTCACCGGCCTCCATGCCCTTGTCGCGCAGCTGCACGATGTCCACGCCGCCGGAGAGCACGGCGTCGAGGAACTCCGGCAGGTCTCCCTGGCGCTTGCGGGCGTCGGTGCACAGGTAGAGCCGGGCATCGGCGAGTTGCTCGCGCTTCGGGTCGGCCATGGGAAATCCCCCGTTGTCGATGGCGATGGCGTGCGCACCACGAGGGCCGTGGTGCGCACGCCGGACGGTTGTCAGGTCAGACGGCGAGCGCCTGGGCGCGACGCTTCACCTCCGTGCCGCGATTCTCGCTGAGGGCCTGGGCGGGCGTGCCCGGCAGGCTCGGGTCGGGGGTGAAGAGCCACTCCAGCATCTCCACGTCGCTGAAGCCGTCGTCCCTCAGGAGCGTCAGGGTGCCGGTGAGGCCCTTGACGATCTTGTCGCCGTCGATGAAGGCGGCAGGCACGTGCAGCGCCCTGTTCTCACCACGGCGTACGGCGATCACCTGGCCCTCCTTCACCAGCTGTCGCACACGCGTCACCTCGATGCCGAATTGCTCGGCGATGTCGGGAAGGGTGAGCCAGTCGGGGACGAGAGCATCGATCTTTGCGTCAATCTCGGTCACGGGACAAGCGTGCCATCCCGGACTGACAGTCGGAAGCCGGGGCGGGCTGACCAGGTGTTTCCGCAGTCCGGGCGGCGGATCAGGAGGCCAGGGCGGACTTCAGGGGGCGGGCGGGGTCGGCCAGCCGGTCCGGATCCAGCGGGGTGCCCGCCTCGATGAGTTTGCGACCCTGCGCCAGGTCGCGGGGCTTGCCGACGGCCAGTACCGCCACCAGGGCGCCCTCGCGCAGCCAGCACACCGACCATGCCGCGCCGGCCGGATCGCCGCGCCACACCGTCGCGTCGGCGGCACCGTGATGGCCCGCGTACTGCACGAAGCGGCCGAACTGCTCGGACCAGAAGTAGGGCACCGGGTCGTACACCGCCGGTGTCTCACCGATGATGTTCGCCGCGACCGTGCGCGGCCCCTGCAGCGCGTTGTCCCAGTGGTGGACCATCAGGCGCTCTGCGTAGCGACGCGAGGGGAAGGACGAGCAGTCACCCACGGCGTACACGTCGGGCACGGAGGTCCGCAGGCTCGCGTCCGCGACCACTTCGCCGTGGTCGCCCAGGTCGATGCCGGAGCCGTCCAGCCAGCGGGTGGCCGGGCGGGCCCCGATACCGACGACGACCGCTTCGGCGGGCAGCCGCGTCCCGTCGTCGAGGACCACGGCCCCCGGTTCGACGCGCTCCACACGTGCGCGCGTGCGCAGTTGGACCCCCGCGTCCGCGTACCAGGCAGTCATGGGCGCCGCGACCTCGGCGGGCAGCGCCCCGACGAGCGGCCGCTCGGCCGCCTCCACGACGGTGACGCGGCAGCCGGCCTCGCGGGCGGCGGTGGCGAACTCGGCGCCGATCCACCCGGCGCCCACGACCACCACGTCGCGCTGCCCGGAGAGGACGGTCCGCAGCCGCTCGGCGTCGTCGAGGGTGCGCAGCACGTGGACGCCAGGAACGGCGTCCGCGCCAGGCAGCCGGATCGGTTCGGCGCCGGTGGCGACGACCAGCACGTCGTAGGGGACGGCTCCCTCGGCCGTGTCCAGCGCGTGGTCCCCGGGGCGCACCCCCGTGACCTCGCGACCCACCTGCAGGGTGACGCCGAGCGCCTCGAAGTCCACGTCGAACGCGGAGCCGTCGGCCTTGCCGAGCAGCACGGCCTTGGACAGCGGCGGCCGGTCGTAGGGCTGGTGCGGTTCCGCGCCGAGCAGCGTGACGGCGCCGGAGAATCCCTGTTCGCGCAAAGCCACGGCGGTCTGCACGCCGGCCATTCCCGCGCCGACGATGACGACGTGCCGCTGCCCTGTGGGTGTCCCGTTACCGCTCCGCTGCTCGCTCACAGGATCACCTTAGGCACCTGATCTTGCGCCAGTCAGCGGCGCGGACCACTCCCGCGCCGTGACGTCCTGCACACGTGTCACCGGTTTAGAGATCAAACGCCGCCGGGCCACGGGCCATGGGCGCGGGCTCCCCTACTGAGGGTCGCGCGCACGCGTTAGGGTGGCCGACGTAAAGCACTCGCGGGAGCCCGTACGCAGCGGGCTGAGAGGGAGGCTGCAGCGGCCTCCGACCGTACGAACCTGATCCGGGTCATGCCGGCGAAGGGAGGGGCTGGACGCCCATGTCGCGTACTCCGCTCAAAGCCACCGATGTCCTGGTCGTCGGGGGCGGAATCATCGGTCTGGTCACCGCGTGGAGGGCCGCGCAGCGCGGTCTGTCCGTCGCGGTGGTGGATCCCGAGCCGGGTGGCGGGGCCGCCCGGGTGGCGGCCGGCATGCTGGCCGCGGTCACCGAACTCCATTACGGCGAAGAGACCTTGCTCGGTCTGAACGTCGAGTCCGCGCGCCGCTATCCGCGGTTCGCGGCCGAGCTGTCCGAGGCCTCGGGGCAGGACCTCGGCTACCGCGCGTGCGGCACGCTGGCGGTCGCGCTGGACGCGGACGACCGGGCGCACTTGCGTGAACTGCACGCGCTGCAGACGAAGTCGGGCCTGGAGTCCGAGTGGCTGTCGGGCCGCGACTGCCGCCGTCTGGAGCCGATGCTCGCGCCGGGCGTGCGCGGGGGCCTGCGGGTCGACGGCGACCACCAGATCGACCCGAGAAGGCTCGCGGGTGCTCTTGTGACGGCCTGCGAGCGGGCGGGCGTGGACTTCCATCGGGCCCGGGCCGAGCGGCTCTCTGTCGTACGGGACCGGGCGCGCGGCGTGGTCCTCGCCGACGGCACCGAACTCGCGGCCGACCAGGTCGTGCTCGCGGCGGGCAGCCTCAGTGGTCGCCTCGCCGGGGTCCCGGACGAGGTGGTGCCGCCCGTCCGCCCGGTCAAGGGCCAGGTCCTGCGGCTGACGGTGCCCCGGCAGTACGCGCCGTTCCTGAGCCGCACGGTCCGCGCGGTCGTCCGCGGCAGCCACCTCTACCTGGTGCCGCGCGTCAACGGCGAACTCGTCGTGGGCGCCACCAGCGAGGAGCTCGGCTGGGACACCACGGTCACGGCGGGCGGGGTCTACGAACTCCTGAGGGACGCGCACGAACTCGTCCCCGGCATCACGGAACTGCCCCTGACGGAGACCTGCGCGGGCCTGCGCCCCGGCTCGCCCGACAACGCCCCGCTCCTCGGCCCGACGACCCTGCCGGGCCTCCTCCTGGCCACCGGCCACTACCGCAACGGCGTCCTGCTCACGCCGGTCACCGGCGACGCCATGGCGCAGGTCCTGACCACCGGCGAACTCCCGGAAGAGGCCCGGCCGTTCACTCCCGGGCGGTTCTCCGAACGCAGCAACAGCGCCTCCTTGGAGCAGCCCGCATGAACGTATCCGTCAACGGTGAGCCGCGCGCGGTGACCACCGAGACCACCCTCGAAGCGCTCGTCACCACACTCACCACGGCCCACTCCGGCGTCGCCGCCGCCCTCAACGAGACCGTCGTCCCGCGTACCCAGTGGTCCGCGACGGCGCTCTCCGAAGGCGACCGCGTCGAAGTCCTCACCGCCGTACAAGGAGGCTGACCCGCCATGGCCGACGACGCTTTCGTCCTCGCGGGCACCACCTACTCCTCGCGCCTCATCATGGGCACGGGAGGTGCCCCGAGCCTCGACATCCTGGAACGCGCCCTGACCGCCTCCGGCACCGAACTCACCACCGTGGCGATGCGCCGCGTGAACGCGACGGTGCACGGCTCGGTCCTGTCCGTCCTGGAAAAACTCAACATCCAGGTGCTGCCCAACACAGCGGGCTGCTTCACGGCGGGAGAAGCGGTCCTCACGGCCCGCCTCGCGCGCGAGGCGCTCGGCACGAACCTCGTCAAGCTCGAAGTGATCGCCGACGAGCGCACACTCCTGCCCGACCCGATCGAGACCCTGGACGCCGCCGAGACCCTGGTCGACGACGGCTTCACCGTGCTGCCCTACACCAACGACGACCCGGTCCTGGCCCGCAGACTGGAGGACGTGGGCTGCGCGGCGATCATGCCGCTCGGCTCCCCCATCGGCTCCGGGCTCGGCATCCGCAACCCGCACAACTTCCAGCTGATCGTCGAGCACGCGCGCGTGCCGGTGATCCTGGACGCGGGCGCGGGGACCGCCTCCGACGTGGCCCTCGCCATGGAGCTGGGCTGCGCGGGTGTGATGCTCGCCTCGGCGGTGACCCGGGCCCAGGAGCCGGTACTCATGGCCGAGGGCATGCGGCACGCGGTGGAGGCGGGCCGGCTCGCGTACCGCGCGGGCCGCATACCCAAGCGCCACTTCGCCGAGGCCTCCTCGCCCACACAGGGCCGGGCCCACCTCGACCCCGAGCGCCCGGCCTTCTGACAGGGTCACAGCTCTGCTGCAGTACGGGCCCGGTCCCGCAGCGGGCGCGGGCCCTGTCCGTCACTCCTCGTAGACTCCCTTGCGTGGACACGACCCTTCAGGACCCGTTGCTCGGGCATGTGCTCGACGGCCGGTACCGCATCGACGCCCGCATCGCGGTCGGCGGGATGGCCACGGTCTACCGGGCCGTGGACACTCGCCTCGACCGCGTCCTCGCGCTCAAGGTGATGCACCCTTCGCTGGCGGCGGACGCGACGTTCGTCGAGCGTTTCATCCGCGAGGCGAAGTCGGTGGCCCGTCTCTCGCACCCGAACGTCGTGGGCGTCTTCGACCAGGGGGCCGAGGGCGCGTACGTCTACCTGGCGATGGAGTACATCGCGGGCTGCACGCTCCGTGACGTCCTGCGCGACCGCGGTGCGCTGAGGCCCCGGGCGGCCCTGGACATCCTGGAGCCGGTGCTCGCCGCGCTCGGAGCGGCGCACCGCGCGGGCTTCGTGCACCGCGACATGAAGCCGGAGAACGTCCTGATAGGGGACGACGGCCGGGTGAAGGTCGCGGACTTCGGCCTGGTCCGCGCGGTGGACACGGTCACGAACACCACGGGCACGGTCCTCGGCACGGTCTCGTACCTGGCGCCTGAGCAGATCGAGGACGGCACGACGACACCCGCCGTGGACGTCTACGCGTGCGGAGTGGTCCTCTACGAGATGCTGACGGGCGGCAAACCGCACTCCGGCGACACCCCGGCCCAGGTCCTCTACAAGCACCTCAACGAGGACGTCCCGCCACCCTCCGCGGCCGTACCCGGACTCCCCTTCGCCCTCGACGAGCTGGTCGCGTCGGCCACCGCCCGCGCCGTGCAGGTCCGCCCGCACGACGCCGTGGCGCTCCTCGCCCACGTACGGGAAGCCCGATCCGCGCTGACCGAGGCCCAGTTGGACGCGGCACCGCCGCAGGCCCGGGACATGGAACACGCGGGTGCGGACGACCGTACGAGCGTGATCCCGCGCGCGGTGCAGCTCCCGCTGCCGGCGGAAGAGGACCGGCTCAACCGCACGAGCATCCTGCGGACACCGCCACCGGCACCACCGGCTCCCGCCCCCGCGCGCCGCAGGGGCGGCCGTCCGCGGGGCGGAACGTTCGCGATCATCGCGGCGATCCTCCTGGTCCTCGGTGTCGGCGCGGGCGTCTGGTACATCAACTCGGGCCAGTTCACCGAGGTCCCGCGCCTGCTGGCCAAGACAGAGGCGCAGGCGAAGCAGCGTCTCGACGAGGCGGGCCTCCGGCCGGGCGGCAGGACCACGTACAAGTACAGCGACACGTACAAGCGCGGCACCGTCATGGACACGGACCCGGAGGCGAACGCCCGCATCCGTGACGACGGCACGGTGAACCTGACGGTGTCCAAGGGCCCGAAGACGGTCAAGGTCCCCGACCTCGAGGGCACGCCCCTCGCGACGGCGAAGAGCGACCTGAAGAACCGCGGCCTGCAGCCGGGCATGATCACCAAGGCGTTCAGCGAAGACGTTTCCAAGGGCTCCGTGATCAGCACGGACCCGGAGGCGGGCGAGACCCGCAACTCCGGTTCCGCGATCGCTCTGGTCGTCTCCAAGGGCGCGCCGGTAGACGTCCCCGACGTCACGGGCGAGTCCGAGGACGACGCCGTGTCCGAACTCGAGGAGGCGGGCCTGAAGGCGGAGATCAATACGGAGCGGGTCAACTCCGACGAGGACAAGGGCGACGTGGCCCGCCAGTCCCCCGGCGAGGGCCAACTCGCCGAGGGCGACACGGTACGGCTGACGATCTCCAAGGGCCCCCCGATGGTCGAGGTCCCGGACGTCACGGGCATGAGCGTCGACGACGCCCACGCCAAGCTGGAGGGAGCCGGGTTCGAAGTCGACGACGACCGCGGCATCCTGGGCCTCTTCGGCGACACGGTGAAGAGCCAGTCCGTCGAGGGCGGCGACGAAGCCCCCAAGGGCTCCACCATCAAAATCACGATCCGCTAGCCCCACTCCTCAACCGCCGGGGTGGGCCGGCGTTCAGACACGTACGAGACGGGAGGGGCCGGTCGCGGTATGTGCGCGCCCAGCACAGCGGCACGCGGCAGCGCCGGCCGAAGCAATGGGCGAGGCCATCAAGATGGCGAGCACGGACCTACCCCGAGCGGCACTGGGCCCACCCCGACACCTACCGAAGCGAAACGCATGGCCGCCGACGCACGCCCGGACGGCCACCCTCCCTTCATGGCACACCCCCGGACCCATGACACCCTGGACCGGGTGAACAGCAACATCCGCACCCGCAACCCCATCGGCGGCCACATCCCCGTCGCCGGCGGCCTCGCCTCCATAGGGCTCTCCTACGCCGAGGACGTCAAGGCCGAGACGGTACAGGTCTTCGTGGCCAACCCCCGAGGCTGGGCCACACCCCCCGGCAACCCCCAGCAGGACGACCGGTTCCGCGCCCATTGCGCCGCAGAGAACATTCCGGCCTACGTCCATGCCCCGTACCTGATCAACTTCGGTTCGCACACCGAGGCCACCGCAGAGAAGAGCGTCGAGTCGCTGCGGCACTCCCTGCGCCGCGCCCGCGCCATCGGTGCCCTGGGCGTCGTCGTGCACACCGGCTCCGCGACCGGCGGCCGCGACCGGGCCGTGGCCCTCGCCCAGGTCCGTGAGCACCTGCTCCCCCTGCTCGACGAACTGACCCACGACGACGACCCGTTCCTCCTCCTGGAGTCGACCGCGGGCCAGGGCGCGTCCCTGTGCTCGCGCACCTGGGACTTCGGCCCGTACTTCGACGCCCTCGACCGCCATCCCAAGCTGGGCGTCTGCCTGGACACCTGCCACATCTACGCGGCCGGTCACGACCTCGCGGGCCCGGGCGGCGTGAAGCAGACCCTCGACCTCCTCGTGGACACGATCGGCGAGGGCCGCCTCAAGCTGATCCACGCCAACGACTCCAAGGACGTCGTGGGCGCCCACAAGGACCGCCACGAGAACATCGGCTCGGGCCACATCGGGGCCGAACCCTTCCAGGAGCTGATGAGCCACCCGGCGACCGAGAACGTCCCGCTGATCATCGAGACGCCGGGCGGCAAGGAAGGCAACGCGGCGGACATCGCCCGCCTCAAAGAGCTCCGGGCCGCGATCTGAAACCCTTCTGGAATACCCCATGGGGGTATACGGTTCCCGCAACGACAGGACCCGTCACCACCCACCGGGGGAACCATGGAACACGAGCACCCCACACACGACACCACCACCGGTATCGGCACCCACACCCACACCCCCGGCAAGGTCACCTGGTCCACAGCCGCCCAGGCAACACTGCACTGCCTCACGGGCTGCGCCATCGGCGAGATCCTCGGCATGGTGATCGGCACCGCGCTCGCCTGGGGCAACCTGCCGACGACGATCCTGGCGATCGTGCTCGCGTTCGTCTTCGGTTACTCGCTGACCCTGCGCAGCGTCCTGAAGGCCGGCGTCGGCTTCAAGACGGCGTTCCGGGTCGCGCTCGCCGCGGACACACTGTCCATCGCGGTGATGGAGCTGATCGACAACGGCGTCATCGTCCTGTGGCCGAGCGCGATGGACGCACAGCTCTCGGACGCGTTGTTCTGGGGCTCACTGGCCGCGTCACTGGCGATCGCCTTCGTCGTCACGACCCCGGTCAACCGCTGGATGATCGGCCGGGGCAAGGGCCACGCGGTGGTGCACGCCTACCACTGACGCCGGCAGGGCCGGGACCTCGATGCCGAAGAGCTAGAGCTCGGGCCCTTCCCCGGGCACTTCCTGATACGAGTACCGCTGCTCACGCCACGGGTCACCCACATTGTGGTACCCGCGCTCCTCCCAGAACCCCCGCCGGTCCGCGGTCATGTACTCGACCCCGCGCACCCACTTCGGCCCTTTCCAGGCGTACAGATGGGGCACGACGAGGCGCAGCGGGAACCCGTGCTCGGCGGTGAGCAGTTCGCCGCCCTTGTGGGTGGCGAAGACGGTGCGGTCGGCGGTGAAGTCGGACAGCCGCAGATTGGAGCTGAACCCGTACTCGGCCCAGACCATCACGTGCGTGACGGCGGGGTCCGGCGGCGCCAGTTCCAGGATCGTGGAGGCGAGCACGCCGCCCCACTCGGCGGCGAGCATGCTGAACTTCGTGACGCAGTGCAGATCGCCCACCACGCTCGCGTACGGCAGCGCCGAGAACTCCTCGTGGTTCCAGCAGTGCTTCTCACCGTCGGCGGTGGCGCCGAAGACCCTGAACTCCCAGCGCTCGGGCCGGAACTTGGGTACGGGGCCGTAGTGCGTGACCGGCCAGCCGCGCTGCAGACGCTGCCCGGGCGGTAGCTCCGGCTGCACTGCTCCCCCAGACGCGCTACCCACCGGATGACCCATGCCTCCATCCTGACAGACCCCGGGCACTGGCCATGACCATGCGCGTGTCGGCGGGCCGCCACCATTCAACGATTCGGGCAACTCGTACTAAGCGTGCACTTACTGGACGCGTTTCGGCGCCGGTGCGAGGATGCGCGAAACCTGCCGAGTCCACCACGCGGAAGGAGCCTCTGCGATGCAGGGCGACCCCGAGGTCATCGAATTCCTCAACGAGCAGCTCACGGGCGAGCTGACGGCCATCAATCAGTACTGGCTCCACTACCGGATCCAGGACAACAATGGCTGGACCAAGCTCGCGAAGTACACCCGTGCCGAGTCCATCGACGAGATGAAGCACGCGGACAAGCTGACGGAACGGATCCTCTTTCTCGATGCTCTGCCGAACTACCAGCGGCTTTTCCATGTACGGGTCGGCCAGACGGTCACCGAGATGTTCCAGGCCGACCGGCAGGTGGAGGTCGAGGCGATCGACCGCCTCAGGCGCGGCATCGACGTCATGCGGGGCAAGGGCGATGTGACGTCGGCCCGGATCTTCGAGGAGATCCTGGAGGACGAGGAGCACCACATCGACTATCTCGACACCCAGCTTGAGCTGATCGAGAAGCTCGGTGAAGCGCTCTACCTGTCCCAGCAGATCGAACAGCCGGACAGCTAGGCGGCTTCCGGGAAGGCCACGGCATCGCCCTGCTCATCGTGCTCGATCCGCGCGACCTGCTCGACGCGCTCGCCCGGTTCACGCCGAGGGCAGGATCCCCGCCCGAGCAGCGCCTGGATGCGGCGTACGCATGAGCCGCAGTCCGTGCCGGCCTTGCAGGCCGACGCGATCTGGCGGGGAGTGCCGGCGCCGCCCTCCGCGTGCCGCTTCACCTGCTCTTCGGTCACACCGAAGCAGTTGCAGACGTACACGCGGGTTCACCTCCCGGTCGGGACTCATAGGTGTTGCCGTCCCGATTAATCGGTGAGGCTAACCTAACCTTACCCGCCGGGCCTGAAGCACAAAAGTGCCGTGGGGCGCGGATCCCTGTGATCCGCGCCCCACGGCACTCACGCGATGCGAACGACCGCGATGCGGACGATCGTCACTGGTCGCGGTACATCTCCGCCACCAGGAACGCCAGGTCCAGGGACTGGCTGCGGTTCAGGCGCGGGTCGCAGGCCGTCTCGTAGCGCTGGTGCAGGTCGTCGACGAAGATCTCGTCGCCGCCGCCCACGCACTCGGTGACATCGTCACCGGTGAGCTCGACGTGGATGCCGCCCGGGTGCGTGCCGAGCTCCTTGTGGACCTCGAAGAAGCCCTTGACCTCGTCGAGCACGTCGTCGAAGCGGCGGGTCTTGTGGCCCGAGGCCGCCTCGTACGTGTTGCCGTGCATCGGGTCGGTGATCCAGGCGACGGTCGCGCCGGAGGCGGTGACCTTCTCGACCAGCTCGGGCAGCTTGTCCCGGACCTTGTCGGCGCCCATGCGGACGATGAAGGTCAGCCGGCCCGGCTCGCGGTCCGGGTCGAGGCGCTCGATGTACTGCAGCGCTTCCTCGGCCGTCGTCGTCGGGCCGAGCTTGATGCCGATCGGGTTGCGGATCTTCGAGGCGAACTCGATGTGGGCGCCGTCGAGCTGACGGGTGCGCTCGCCGATCCAGACCATGTGGCCCGAGACGTCGTACAGGTTGCCCGTACGCGAGTCGATCCGGGTCAGCGCCGACTCGTAGTCGAGCAGCAGCGCCTCGTGGGAGGCGTAGAACTCGACCGTCTGGAACTCGGCCGGGTCGGTGCCGCAGGCGCGCATGAAGTTCAGCGCGTTGTCGATCTCGCGGGCGAGCTGCTCGTAGCGCTGGCCGGACGGGGACGACTTCACGAAGTCCTGGTTCCAGGCGTGCACCTGGCGCAGGTCGGCGTAGCCACCGGTGGTGAAGGCGCGCACCAGGTTGAGCGTCGAGGCGGACGCGTTGTACATCCGCTTCAGGCGCTCGGGGTCCGGGATGCGGGCGGCCTCGGTGAACTCGAAGCCGTTGACGGAGTCGCCGCGGTAGGTCGGCAGCGTCAGGCCGTCGCGGGTCTCGGTCGGCTTGGAGCGCGGCTTGGAGTACTGGCCGGCGATCCGGCCGATCTTCACGACCGGCACCGAGGCGGCGTACGTGAGCACGGCGCCCATCTGGAGCAGGGTCTTCAGCTTGTTCCGGATGTGATCTGCGGAGACGGCGTCGAAGGCCTCGGCACAGTCGCCGCCCTGGAGGAGGAACGCCTCTCCCTTGGCGACGGCCGCCAGTCGGGCGCGCAGCTGGTCGCACTCGCCCGCGAAGACGAGCGGCGGATACGACTCGAGGTCCGCGATCACATCGCGCAGAGCCTCGGCATCGGGGTACTCGGGCTGCTGCGCCGCGGGCAGGTCTCGCCAGGTGTTGCCAGCGCTGGCGCTGGTCTTAGCGTTCACGGTCACCTCGCCAACATTACGGGTTCGGATCGGGCGTCCATCCCCCCGCTCATCTTTTGAGACGGATCGGAACGGATGAGAGGCGCACGCCACGCATGAGCCGGGGCTTCGGGTACGGTTGCGCCCATGCTCGCGCAGTTTCTGACCCGCACCTGGTGGTGGACCGCACATCCGGCGGCCCACTGACTGCGCGTATCCAGACTTCGCGAAGGCCGCCCGAGGGGCGGCCTTCAGTGTTTTCGGGACCGGGCCGTTCCTCTCCGACTGATCTTCGGGATCCACGGGATCCCGGGAAGAGGAACCGACCATGCAGCTCTCGGCACTGCTCGCCGACGACCGCCCCTTCGCCCTGTTGCGCCGCCGTGCACCCGGCCACGACCACGACACCGTCGAGGTCCTGATCGGCCCGGTCGGCACGTACGAACGGCTCGCGGACATCCCGGAGGGCCTGGCTCTCGTCCCCTTCCGGCAGATCAGGGAGCGCGGCTTCGACGTCCGCGACGACGGCACCCCCCTCGCGGTCCTCACGCCCGAGGAGTCGTACGAGATTCCGCTCGCCGAGGCGCTGGAGCAGCTCCCGCGGCATGACGTCGACGTCCGGGGCGGTGGCTTCGACGTCGACGACGAGGCGTACGCCGACATCGTCGGCCGCGTCCTGCGCGAGGAGATCGGGCAGGGCGAGGGCGCGAACTTCGTGATCCGCAGGACGTACGAGGGCGAGATCCCGGGGTTCTCCCGCAGAGACGCGCTCGCGCTGTTCCGGCGGCTGCTCGACGGTGAGCGGGGCGCGTACTGGACGTTCGTCGTGCACACGGGGAACCAAAAAGGGACCGAAGGGACTTCCTCGGAAGGGCGGCGGCGGGAGACGGGCGGGCGGACGCTGGTCGGCGCGAGCCCCGAGGTGCATGTGCGGATGTCGGGCGGCACCGTCGTCATGAACCCCATCAGTGGGACGTACCGCTATCCCGCCGCCGGGCCCACCCCCGACGACCTGCTGGACTTCCTCGCCGACGGAAAGGAGATCGAGGAGCTGTCGATGGTCGTCGACGAGGAGCTGAAGATGATGTGCACCGTCGGTGACATGGGCGGTGTCGTCGTCGGGCCGCGGCTGAAGGAAATGGCTCATCTCGCGCACACCGAATACGAGTTGAGGGGGAAGTCGAGCCTCGATGTGCGCGAGGTGCTGAAGGAGACGATGTTCGCGGCGACCGTCACCGGCTCGCCCGTGCAGAACGCCTGCCGGGTCATCGAGCGCCACGAAGTGGGTGGCCGCGGGTACTACGCCGGCGCCCTCGCGCTCATCGGCCGGGACTCGGGCGGCGCGCAGACCCTGGACTCCCCCATCCTCATCCGGACCGCCGACATCGACGCGGCCGGGCGCCTGCGGGTGCCGGTCGGCGCGACCCTGGTCCGCGGCTCGGACCCGGCGGGCGAGGTCGCCGAGACGCACGCGAAGGCCGCCGGGGTGCTGGCCGCGCTGGGGGTACGCCCCGGCCGCCCGCGCGAGGAGGGCACGCGGCCCGCGCTGGCCGACGACCCGCGCGTGCGGGCGGCCCTGGACGGGCGCCGCGCGGCCCTCGCGCCGTTCTGGCTGCGGATGCAGGACCACGACCGGCACAGCGGCGGGCTGAGCGGGCACGCGCTGGTCGTCGACGGCGAGGACACCTTCACCGCGATGCTGGCGCACGTGCTGCGCTCGTCGGGGCTCGACGTGTCGGTGCGGCGCTACGACGAGGACGGGCTGCGGGAGGCCGTTCTCGCGCACGAGGGGCCCCTCGTGCTCGGGCCGGGCCCCGGCGACCCGTCCGACCTCGCCGATCCGAAGATGCGGTTCCTGCGGTCGCTGGCGGCCGAGGTGATCGGCAGGCACACGTACGGCGTGCTCGGTGTCTGCCTCGGGCACGAGCTGATCGCGGCCGAGCTGGGCCTGGACATCGTCCGCAAGGACGTGCCGTACCAGGGGGCGCAGGCCGGCATCGAGCTGTTCGGGCGGCCCGAGACCGTCGGGTTCTACAACAGTTTCGTGGCCCGCTGCGACGACGACGCCGCGGTGGAACTGGCCGCGCACGACGTCGAGGTCAGCCGGGACGCGGCGAACGGGGAGGTGCACGCCGTGCGCGGTCCCGGTTTCGCCGGGGTGCAGTTCCATCCGGAGTCGGTGCTGTCGCTGCGCGGCGCCGGGATCGTACGGGAACTGCTCGCTCAGCTGGCCGAGGGTGCCGGCGCTTCCGCCGGGACCAGCACGTTCTCGGAGCGGCGGCCGGCCCGGTAGTCCAGGACGTTGCGCACCGTGGTGTCGATGATCTGTCCGACGGCGTCCACGGTGTAGTACGCCTGGTGCGAGGTGACCAGGACGTTCGGGAACGTGACGAGGCGGGCCAGGGTGTCGTCGTCGACGATCTCCAGGGACTTGTCGAGGAAGAACAGGCCCGCCTCGGCCTCGTACACGTCGAGGCCGACGCCCGTGAAGCGGCCCTCGCGCAGTTCGGCGACGAGGGCCTTGGTGTCGACGAGGCCGCCGCGGCTGGAGTTGATGAGGATCACGTCGTCCTTCATCGCGCGCAGGGCGGCGGCGTCGACGATGTGCTCGGTGGCCGGCATCAGCGGGACGTGCAGGCTGATCAGGTCGGCCTCGGCGAAGAGCTGGTCCTTGTCGACGTACTTCATGCCGAGGGCTGCGCAGTCGGGGTTCTCGGCGACGTCCCAGCCGAGCAGGTTCATGCCGAAACCGTGGGCGATGCGGGTGAAGGCCTCGCCGATCTTGCCGGTGCCGAGGACGCCGACGGTCCGGCCGCGCATGTCCCGGCCCAGCAGTCCGTCGAGGCGGAAGTCGAAGTCGCGCGTGCGGTTGCTGGCCCGGACGATGCGCCGGTTGACGGCCATCGCGAGGGTCCAGGCGAACTCGGCGACCGAGTACGGCGAGTAGTACGAGACCCGCGCGACCGTGAGCCCGAGGCGCTCGGCGACCTCCAGGTCGATGTTGTTGAAGCCGGTGGAGCGCTGGGCGATCATCTGCGTGCCGCCGGCCGCGAGGCTCTGCAGCACACGGTTGTTCAGGGTCGCGTTGACGCTGGTGGAGATGATCTCGTAGCCGGCCGCGATGGGGGCGGTGTCCTCGTTGAGGAAGACGTCCAGGCAGCGGACCTCGTGGTGGCCCTCGAAGGCCTTCTCGATGAGGGGCTTCTCGTCGGATTGCACGCCGAACGCGAGGATCTCCATGGCGCGAGTGTATGTAGGGCCGGATGGGACGGCACCCCGGACGAACCAGCCCCTCCGGCGTTCGGGGAGCGGGGTCCGGTGCGGCGCCCCGGGGCCTCAGCCGAAGAAGACCCCCACCTCCTCGTACAGGGCGGGATCGACTGTCTTCAGGCGGGCCGTCGCCTCCGCGATGGGCACGCGGACGATGTCCGTGCCGCGCAGCGCGACCATCTTGCCGAAGTCCCCGTCGCGGACCGCCTCGATCGCGTGCAGGCCGAAGCGGGTGGCGAGCCACCGGTCGAAGGCCGAGGGGGTGCCGCCGCGCTGGACGTGGCCGAGGACCGTGGTGCGGGCCTCCTTGCCGGTGCGCTTCTCGATCTGTTTCGCGAGCCATTCGCCGACGCCGGAGAGGCGGACGTGCCCGAAGGAGTCCAGCGACTCGTCCTTGAGGACCAGGTCGCCGTCGCGGGGCATCGCGCCCTCGGCGACCACGACGATCGGCGCGTACGACGACGTGAAGCGGGAGGTGACCCAGGCGCAGACCTGCTCGATGTCGAAGCGCTGCTCGGGGATGAGGATGACGTTGGCGCCGCCTGCCAGGCCCGAGTGCAGGGCGATCCAGCCCGCGTGCCGGCCCATGACCTCGACGACCAGGACGCGCATATGGGACTCGGCGGTGGTGTGCAGGCGGTCGATCGCCTCGGTGGCGATGCCGACGGCCGTGTTGAAACCGAAGGTGTAGTCGGTGCCGGAGAGGTCGTTGTCGATGGTCTTCGGTACGCCGACGACCTGGACGCCGTACTCGTCGGCGAGGCGGGCGGCGACGCCCAGGGTGTCCTCGCCGCCGATCACGATGAGGGCCTCGACCTCCTCCTTGGCGAGGTTCTCCTTGACGCGGCGGATGCCGTTCTCCACCTTGAGGGGGTTGGTGCGCGAGGAGCCGAGGATGGTGCCGCCGCGGGGCAGGATGCCGCGCACCGCGGGGATGTCGAGCCGCACGCTGTCGTTCTCGAGAGGACCGCGCCAGCCGTCCCGGAAGCCGACGAAGTCATAGCCGTACTCCTGCACGCCCTTGCGGACGACGCCCCGGATGACGGCGTTGAGCCCGGGGCAGTCGCCGCCTCCGGTCAGTACTCCGATCTTTCTGGCTCGCATGGAAAAGTCCCTTCGCCACTGAAGTGAACCGTTCACGAGCCACGCTAATGGTGATCCAGGTCACTTCTGGAGGGGACGGATGGTCAATTCCTGGGCGGGAGGCGCAAGTTGTCCGACGCGCGCCCCTCCGCCTCGCGGCGTCAGGCGTCGTCGAGGCCGCGCTCGATCGCGTACCGCACGAGCTCCACACGGTTGTGGAGCTGGAGCTTTCCGAGGGTGTTCTGCACATGGTTCTGCACCGTGCGGTGCGAGATGACCAGACGCTCGGCGATCTGCTTGTAGCTCAGTCCCTTGGCGACAAGTCGCAGCACCTCGGTCTCCCGGTCGGTGAGCTGGGGCGCCTTCGGCCCGTCGGTGTCGGCCGCCGGGGCGGGCTCGGAGGCGAGGCGCCGGTACTCACCGAGGACGAGCCCGGCGAGGCCCGGCGTGAACACCGGGTCGCCGACGGCCGTGCGGCGCACCGCGTCGACCAGTTCCTCGGTGGACGCGGACTTCAGCAGATAGCCGGTGGCGCCGGACTTGACCGCCTCCAGCACGTCGGCGTGCTCGCCGCTGGCCGAGAGGACCAGGACCCGCAACGCCGGGTCGGCGCCGACGAGTTCCTTGCAGACCTGGACACCGGGCTTGGCCGGCAGGTTCAGGTCGAGGACGAGGACCTCGGGGCCCGTGGCGCGGGCGCGGCGCACCGCCTGCTCGCCGTCGCCCGCCGTGGCGACGACCTCGAAACCGGCCGCGGCCAGGTCGCGGGCGACGGCGTCGCGCCACATCGGGTGATCGTCGACCACCATGACCTTGATCGCGGCCCGTCCGCCGTCGGTCTGCTGTTCGCTCATCGCTCCGGTCCTGCCTTCCCCCATGACGTGCATTTCTTGCAGTCACTTCTTCGTGCGGTCACTTCTTCTTGGGTACGTTCAGCTCGACCTCGGCGCCCTGGCCGGGTACCGAGACCAGTTCGGCGGTGCCGCCGATGTCGCGCAGCCGGCCCCGGATGGACAGGGCCACGCCGAGCCTGCCCTCGCCCTCGGCCTGGGCGAGCCGGCCCTCCGGGATGCCGGGCCCGTCGTCCCGTACGGTCACGATCACCGCGTCCGGATCGTCCTCGACCAAAATCCAGGCGTGCGCGTCCTCCCCCGCGTGGCGCCGGACGTTGTCCAGGGCGGCGCTGACGGCGGCGGCCAGTTCGCGGGCGGCCGCGGGCGGCATCAGGACGGGGGCGCCCGGCTCGGCGAAGGTGACCCGCGCGCTCGCGTGCCCGGCGAGCAGGGGCCGCAGATCGCGGGGTTCCGCGTCGTCCGCGCCGGCATCGTCCGCGAACCCGGCGCGGTCCGGTTCGTCGACGGCGCGGACGACGGCGCCCTGTGCGGCGTCCTCCGAGGCGCGGGACGCCGGCATCAGGCCCCCGGCGACCAGGGTGCGCAGCGCGACCTCCTGCTCGCCCGCCATCCGGCCGATCTCGGCGGCCTCACCGCCCAGGGCGTTGCCGCGCCGCTGCACCATGGCGAGGACCTGGAGGACGTTGTCGTGGATGTCGCGGGCCAGGCGTTCCCGCTCCCGGGTGGCGGCCTCGATCTCCAGGGCGCGGGCGAGGGTGCGCTCGGAGGCGCGGGCCACCTCGACGACGTAGCCGATGGCGATGGAGGCGATGCAGACCAGCAGCACGTTGTGCAGGGTGCTGCGGCTCAGGCCGCCGCGCTGGATCACGTTGGCGGCGCCGACGAGCAGGGACGCGGAGGCCGCCCAGCGCCAGCCGCCCTTGAGCGCCCAGGCGAGGACCGCGCCCGCCGTCCATATCGACGGCAGCGTGGAACCGCCGGTGACCGCGCGCTCGTGGCCCGCGACCGGCGACAGCAGGATGCCGGCGACCGCGATCGCCAGGTCGGCGGTGAGGAACCGCTTCGTGCAGCGCCGGGCGCCCGACACCTGCGGCAGGGTCGCCACGGTCCACACGGCCATGACGGCGAAGTAGGCGACGGCGACCCAGGGACGCTCGTACACCTCGTACGCGGAGGCGAAGAGCCCGATCGCGTAGACCATGGTGAGCAGGCGGTAGCCCCTCAGGGCACGCCACAGCGGCTGCTCGACCGACATCCGTACGACCCGCTCGCGTCCGGCCGTGCTCCCCATGTCCCCCGCCCCCGTTCCCCCGGTGCCTCGGGGCGGTACGGCTAGGCGCCGCCCCGCTCCTACTGTGCTTCTCTCTCGGCCTTCTCGGCCTTCTCCAGCTCTGCCTTGGCGGCCTTCGCCGCCTTTTCGGCCTTTGCCGCGTCAGCGATCTGCCGCTTGGCGGCCGTCGCGTACACGTCGACGTACTCCTGGCCGGAAAGCTTCATGATTTCGTACATGACCTCGTCGGTCACCGCCCGCAGCACGAACCGGTCGTTCTCCATGCCCTGGTAGCGGCTGAAGTCCAGCGGCTTGCCGATGCGGATGCCGGGGCGCATGAACTTCGGCATCACCTTGCCCGGCGGCTGGATCTTCTCCGTGTCGATCATGGCGACCGGGATGACGGGCGCGCCGGTGGCCAGTGCCACGCGGGCCAGGCCGCCGGGCTTGCCGCGGTACAGCCGCCCGTCCGGGGACCGCGTGCCCTCGGGGTAGATGCCGAACAGCTCGCCGCGCTCCAGGACATCGATGCCGCTCTTGATGGCGGCCTCGCCCGCGCCACGTGAACCGGAGCGGTCCACGGGCAGCTGGCCGACGCCCTTGAAGAAGGCGGCCGTCAACTTGCCCTTCACCCCGGGCGTGGTGAAGTACTCGGCCTTCGCGATGAAGGTGACCTTGCGGTCGAGGACAGCGGGCAGGAAGAACGAGTCGGAGAAGGAGAGGTGGTTGCTGGCCAGGATCGCGGCCCCTTCGGCGGGGATGTTCTCCATGCCCTCCACCCACGGCCTGAAGCCGAGCTTCAGCGGCCCCCCGATGGCCACCTTCATTGCGCCGTAGATCAACCCACTGCCTTCCTTAGTCCGGATCAGACCTTAACCCGCGGGGCCGCTCAGGGGCCCGACGACCCTGGTCGGTGTCAGTCCGGTCGCGTACGGTGAAGTTCACGTCCCGCTGCTCCCCGCTGCTTCCCCGTCCAGTAGCCCCTTTCACGAACTGGAGACCGAAGGTGCCGGTCCTTCCTGGAGCCGAGCCGTACCGCCACGAAGGCGGCGAGGTCGGCGTCCTCCTCTGTCACGGCTTCACCGGATCGCCGCAGTCGATGCGGCCCTGGGCGGAGTATCTGGCCGGGCGCGGACTGACCGTCTCCCTCCCGCTGCTGCCCGGGCACGGCACCCGTTGGGAGGACATGGCGGTCACCGGCTGGCAGGACTGGTACGCCGAGGTGGACCGCGCCCTGCGCGACCTCACGGAGCGCTGCTCGCAGGTGTTCGTCGCCGGCCTGTCGATGGGCGGCGCGCTCGCCCTGCGCCTCGCGGCCCGGCACGGCGACCAGGTGGCGGGCCTCGTCCTGGTCAACCCGGGGAACAAGGTGCACGGCCTGGCCGCGCACGCCCTTCCGGTGGCGCGGCACTTCGTCCCTACGGTCAAGGGCATCGCCAGCGACATCGCCAAGGAGGGCTCGGAGGAGATCGGCTACGGCCGGGTGCCGCTGCACTCCGCGCACCAACTGCGCGCGTTCTTCCGGCTCGTGGACCGTGAACTGCCGCAGGTGACCCAGCCGGTGATGGTGCTGCACAGCACCCAGGACCATGTGGTGCCGCCCGCCGACTCGGCCCGCGTGCTGAGCCGGATCTCCTCCACGGACGTCACGGAGATCCTGCTGGAACAGAGCTACCACGTCGCGACGTTGGACCATGACGCGGGCCGGATCTTCGAGGAGAGCCATGCGTTCATCGACCGGCTCGCTCCCAGTGTCGGCAAGACCCCCGGCGAGGGTGTGACCAGCCCCGGTGCGGGCGCGGAAGGGACGGCCAGCGGTGGCTGAGCAGGATCGGCGGGAGCCCGAGAGCCCCGACAGCCCGGACGGCGGCGAGGGCCGCGAGCCCGAGGTGACCGGGACCGGCGCGGGTGCCGGCGCCGGGCAGCCGCCGCGGGAGGCGGAGGAGCCGGGCGCGGCGTTCCCGGTCGACGAGGACGCCGTGTGGGCGCAGATCGTCGCCGGGTACGGGGAGGAGCCGCCGGACCCGCCGGGCGCGAAGCCGTTCAAGTCGGTGGAGGATCTGGCGCTCCTGGACCCGGAGACCAATACGACGCCGTCGCGGGACCCCGACAAGCCGGCCGAGCCCGACGAGCCGGGCGAGCGGCCGAAGAAGGACGCCAAGGGGCCGCTCGGCTCGTCGGTCTCCTTCGCCCCGGGCGTCGCCGCCGCCCCGGGCCCCCGTGACCACACGGTGCCGGAGCCGGCCGAGAGCGACTTCGACGAGGACGACGAGGGCCACTTCGTGCCGCCCGAGCCGCCGCCGCTGCCGGAGACGGACGTGACGGCCAGGTTCGCGTGGCTGGCCGTGATCGGCGGCCCGGTGCTGCTGCTCGTCTCCGTGCTGCTCGGCTGGTCGATGACGTGGTGGCTGACGACGGTCTGCGTCGGCGGCTTCCTGGGCGGCTTCGCCACACTGGTGGCGCGGATGCAGTCGGGCGAGGACGAGGACGACGACCCGGGGCGCGGCGCCGTGGTCTGACCTCTACATGGCAGGAATTCTGAGGGCGGCCAGGACCGGCAGATGGTCCGTGGCCGCCCTCAGGTCGTCCGCGGGCAGGTCCGGCGGGACGCCGCAGCCGAGGATCTCGATGCCCTTGGTGGCGAGGATCGCGTCGATGCGCTGATGGGGATCGGCCGGGGTCGAGGTGTATTCGCTGCCCCAGGGGCGGGCCGCCCAGGCGTCGTTCAGGGTGGTGGCCAGTCGGCGGAACGTGCGTCCGTCGGGGCGCTCGTTGAGGTCGCCGCCGACGACGGCGTGCTCGACGCCCAACTCCTCGATCCGGTCGAGCAGCATCCCGCCCTGCGCGTACCGCTCGTCCTTCTGCAGGCTCAAGTGGCAGCTGACGACGCCGAGCCGCGCTCCCCCGAACCGTACGACGGCGGTGGCGAGGCCGCGCCGGTGCAGCCCGGGCGTGAGCGGCAGCAGCACGTCCTCCGTCCGCTCCACCGTGGCCCGCAGCGAGCACAGCAGGGCCGGGCCCGCCGCGCTGCCGCCGCCGGAGAGGATGACCAGGTCGGCGGCGCGGGCGAGCCGGGCGAGCTTCTTGCGCCAGCGGAAGAAGCGCGGCGCCTCCTGGATCAGGACCAGGTCGGGGGCGCAGGCCTTCATGACGCGGGCGAGGGCGACCGGGCTGTCGCGCATCGAGCGGATGTTGTAGCTCAGGACGCGGATGACGGCCGAACCGTCTTCCGCGGTAAGGGAGTTGGGGAGGGAGCCGGAGTCCATGACGATCAAGATACGCCGGTGCCCGCCGCTCCCGGGGGGAACGACGGGCACCTTCTGCGCACCGGTCTCACATCACCGGGTCGGGCTCACGTGCCAGGTCGGCCGCGCCGACCATGCCCGCCTTGTTGCCGAGCTGGGCCGCGATGACGTCGGCCACCGGCCGCCAGTTCCCGCCGACGAGCCAGCGCTTGTACGACTTGCGGATCGGGTCGAGGACCAGCTCGCCCTCGTCCGACAGACCGCCGCCGACGATGAACGCCGAGGGGTCGAAGAGCGAGGCGAGGTCGGCCAGGCCCGCGCCGGCCCAGCGGGCCAGCTCGCGGTAGGAGTCCACCGCGACGAGGTCGCCCTGACGGGCGGCCATCGAGATGTGCTTGCCCTCGATGCCCTCCGGGGAGCCGTCGCCGAGTGACAGCAGGTACTCGGCGTTCTCCGGCGTCGCGTTCGCCCGCTGCTTGGCGTAGCGGACCAGGGCGCGCCCGGAGGCGTACTGCTCCCAGCAGCCCTGGGAGCCGCAGCCGCACAGCAGGCCGTCCGGCACCATGCGGATGTGGCCGAACTCGGCGGCCACGCCGAAGTGACCCCGGCGCAGTTTGTTGCCGATGATGATGCCGCCGCCGAGGCCGGTGCCGAGCGTGATGCAGATGACGTTGCGGTGGCCCTTGCCGGCCCCGAACTTGTACTCGCCCCAGGCTGCCGCGTTCGCGTCGTTCTCCACGACCACGGGCAGGCCGACGCGCTGCTCGACCTTCTCCTTCAGCGGTTCCTGACGCCAGTCGATGTTCGGCGCGAAGTACACCGTGGACCGCTGCCGGTTGACGTAGCCGGCGGCGCCGATGCCCACGCCCACGATCTCGTGCCCGGCCCTGGCACCTTCCACGGCCGAGGCGATCGCGTCCACGATCCCGTCAGACGTGGAAGGCGTCGGCACCTTGAACGTGGAGAGGATGTTGCCCTCCTCGTCCACCACGCCGGCCGCGATCTTCGTGCCGCCGATATCGACGCCGATGGTGAGTCCCATGAATCCCTCAGTTCGGTCGAGCCCCGCTAGCGCCCACCGTACCCGAGCGGGCTTCAGTCCAGGTCGATGTGTTCCCCGTCGGGGCCTTCGTCCGTGGGGGCCTTGGGGTCCGTGGGGGCCATGGGGGGCTTGGGCTCGTGGGAGCGCTGGGTCCAGCGGCGCTCCTGGGTCTCGACGGCGGACCGGTAGGCGGCGAGCAGTTCGGAGCCCGCGGCGGCGAGGTGGTCGAAGACGTCGGAGTTGCGCTCGATGACCGGCTCGACGACGGACCTGGCCTGGCGGACGACCTGCTTGGCGACCTGCTCGGCGGTGCCCTGCGCGACGGCCCCCAGGAACGGGGCCTGCGATCCGGACAGCCCGGACAGCTTGTCGGCGACGGCGTCGACGAGCTTGCGCAGTTCCTCGGCGGCCGAGCCGGGCGGTGGCCCGTACTCGGCCCGGCGGCGGGCCTTCTCCGCCGCGAGATCCTCGGCGCAGGCCTGCTCCCAGGCGTCGGCGTCGACCTGGGGTGCGGGCTGCTCTGTGGCGTCGCTCATGGCGGCTGACTCCTGCGGAGAGCTGAAAAGATGCTGAAGCGCTGACTTCTTCGACGTTACCCGAACGGGTGCGGGCCCTTCACCGGGTCTGCGGCCACAGATCCGGATCGGGCGCGAACCGCACGCGCAGTTCGCCGTCGGCGAGCCCGGCTCCGGCGACGGTGCAGCGGCGGGGCGCGGAGGGCAGCGGGACGATGCGGCGGAACGTTCCCGCGCCGATGACGATCTCGTCGCCCCGCCGGATCAGCGTGAGCTCCTCGCGCACGGCGCCGGGCAGCGGGATCCGCCAGACCAGCACACCGTCGTCGGCGAGGTGGTCCTCGACGGGCCAGGGGGTGCGGGGCGCGGGGGCACCGGGCAGCGGCACGTCGAGGGCGGCGAGATCGGTGCCGCGCGGGTCACGGCCGATGTGGCGTATCTCGTACGTGTCCTGCCACTGGGCGACGACCTTGCGCTGCCGGGCCGCGGCGTCGGCCAGCCACGGGTCGGTGGACCCGTCGGGATACATCCGGTTGGCGATCAGCGCCTCGGTGCGCAGGCCGTGCAGGGCGAGCCCGGTACCGGTGGTGCGCAGGGTCTCGGCGGCGGCCGGGGTGGGTTCGGCGACGAGGCGTACGAGGGTGGTGTCGGCGTCGATCACGGCCTGGGTGGCGGCGAGTTCGGCGTCCCAGCGGGCCGCGCTCTCGTACAGCCACTCGGCGGGCATCGGCACGCCCGCGAGTCGGCCGAGGACGGGCCGCAGGGCGCGGGCCGCCTGGCGTTCGGCGGGCAGCAGGCGGCGCAGGTAGCGGCGCAGCTGTTCGGGCAGGGCGAGGACGGCGACGGCGTGCGGGGCGGGCGGCAGATCGACGACGACCAGGTCGTGGGGGCCTTCGGGGCTGTCCCGCAGGGCGCGCAGCAGGGCGAGTTCGTCGCTGCCGGGCAGCGGGGTGAGCTCGTCGGCGTCGAGCCGGGCGGCGCCGAGCAGGTCGAGCGCGGAACCGGCCCGGTCCTGCAGAGCGAGCAGATCGTCCCGGAACCCGTCGGCCGGGGCGAGCCGGGTGACGTCGACCCCGGGAAGATCATCCACCGCGCCCGCCGGGGCGCCGGTGATCAGCCGCGTGCGCAGGCCGTCCGCCGCGGCCCGCAGAGCGGTGGCGGCGGCGATGGTGGTCCGGCCGGCGCCACCGGGGCCGGTGACGAGAAGGGTGCGCATGGATCCCGAGGCTACTGTGCCGAGGTCACGGGGCCGCGCCCCGGACCCCGCTCCTCGGCGCCGGACGAATTACTTACCGGACTCCACGCGCTTCTTCAGGCCGGCCAGCGCCCGGTCGATGATGACCTTCTCGGCCTTGCGCTTGATCATTCCGAGCATCGGGATCTTCACGTCGACGGTCAGCGAGTACGTGACCTCGGTCCCGGCGCCCGCCGGCCTCAGCACGTACGACCCGTCGAGCGAGCGCAGCATCTGGGACTTGACGAGGGTCCAGGACACCTCGTTGGCCCCCGCCCAGGTGTACTTGAGGGTCTGGTCGTCCTTGATCGCGCCGGCGTCCATGACGAGGCGGACCTGCTCGGCGCGGCCGGCGTCGTCCGTCGCGAGGACCTCGGACTCCTTCACCTCGCCCGTCCAGTCCGGATAGCGGGCGAAGTCGGCGATCACCCCCATGACATCGGCCGGTGCCGCCTCGATCGTGATGCTCGAGCTGGTGTGTTCCGCCATCGCGGTGGCTCCTCCAGATGCGGTCCGGCGTGCATGCGTGTGTCTCGCGTGCAGGCTATCGCGCATGGGCGGCCCCGCCGTCACCACTCCAGGGCCCAGGGCCGGCCCGCGCTGGCGAAGTGGCCGACATTCACGCACTCCGTGGAGCCGATCCGCATGCGCCGGGCGAGCGGCTGGTGGACGTGGCCGAAGAGCGAATAGCGGGGCCGGGTGCGGCGGATGGCCTCCAGGACCGCCCGGCTGCCGCGCTCGAAGCGCCGCGCCACCGTGTCGTACACCAGCTCCGGGACCTCCGGCGGAATGTGGGTGCACAACACGTCGACCTCGCCGACGGCCTCGATCTTGGCGGCGTACTCCTCGTCGTCGATCTCGTACGGGGTGCGCATCGGGGTGCGCAGGCCGCCCCCGACGAAGCCGAAGGTCCGGCCGCCGATCTCGACCCGCTCCCCGTCGAGCACGGTGGTGCCGGGGCCCGCGTACTCACTCCACAACTGCGGCATGTCGACGTTGCCGTAGGTGGCGTACGTAGGAGAGGGGAAGGCCGCGAACAGCTCCGCGTACTGCTTGCGCACCGCCTTTTCGATGGCGGGCCGTCGGTCGATGCCCGCCCATAGCTTCGTCCCCAGCGCCCGCGCCTCGTCGAAACGGCGGGCGGTGCGCAGTTCGACGAGGCGGTCGGCGTTCTCCACTCCGAACAGATCGGGAAAAATGCCGCGCGAGTGGTCGGCGTAGTCGAGAAAGAGGACCAGGTCACCGAGACAGACGAGGGCGTCGGCACCGTCACCGGCCCGTGCGAGGTCGGTGGAGTTTCCGTGCACATCGCTGACTACATGTACGCGCATGCGATCACCCTAGGACGATGGACGGAAGGTGGGTAGAGGCCACCGGACCTGCGGTTACTTCCTAGACGGGAAGCGGGTGGACTACTGTGCGCAAAGCACCGCCCTGACGTGTGACGCAGCGAACATCTGGTCTGGACCCCCTACCGAAAAAGCAGTACTGGTGGGTAACGTCCGGGCAGTCCAGTCGTGCTCGGTTCCATCATTTCGATCAACGGATCGATCGACGAGGTCCTGAGCACCTGCCCGATCTTGGACCGCACCGACGCAGCACACAGAGTCGTGGCGCCGGCGCCTTATGAGGAGCAGCAGTCTTGCGCGAGTTCAGCCTTCCGGCTTTGTACGAGGTCCCTGCGGACGGCAACCTGACCGACATCGTCCGCAGAAACGCCGCGCAGCATCCGGACGTCGCCGTCATCGGCCGCAAGGTCGGCGGCACCTGGACGGACGTCACGTCCGTCCAGTTCCTCGCCGAGGTACGGGCCGCCGCCAAGGGCCTCATCGCCTCCGACGTGCGACCGGGCGACCGGGTCGCCCTCATGTCCCGCACACGGTACGAGTGGACACTCCTCGACTTCGCGATCTGGAGCGCCGGCGCGATCACCGTCCCGGTCTACGAGACGAGCTCGGCCGAGCAGGTCCAGTGGATCCTCAGCGACTCCGGGGCCGTCGGGATCCTCGTCGAGTCGGACGTCCACGCCGCCTCCGTCGCCTCCGTGCGCGACCGGCTGCCGGCGCTGCGGCACGTCTGGCAGATCGAGGCGGGCGGCGTCGAGGAGCTGAACCGCACCGGCGCCGAGGTCCCCGACGAGACGGTGGACGAGCGCAGCGGCGTGGCCAGGGCCGACGACCCGGCGACGATCGTCTACACCTCCGGCACCACCGGCCGCCCCAAGGGCTGTGTGCTGACGCACCGCAGTTTCTTCGCGGAGTGCGGCAACGTGGTGGAGCGCCTGAAGCCCCTGTTCCGCACGGGCGAGTGCTCGGTGCTCCTCTTCCTCCCGGTCGCGCACGTCTTCGGCCGGCTCGTCGAGGTGGCCTCGCTGATGGCCCCGATCAAGCTGGGCCACGCGCCCGACATCAAGCACCTCACCGATGAACTCGCCGCGTTCCGGCCGACGTTGATCCTGGGCGTGCCGCGCGTCTTCGAGAAGGTCTACAACTCGGCGCGGGCCAAGGCGCAGGCCGACGGCAAGGGCAAGATCTTCGACAAGGCCGCCGACACGGCGATCGAGTACAGCCGCGCGCTCGACACCCCGAAGGGCCCGTCGCTCGCGCTGAAGCTCAAGTACAAGACGTTCGACAAGCTGGTCTACAGCAAACTGCGCGCGGTGCTCGGCGGCCGCGGGGAGTACGCGATCTCGGGCGGCGCCCCGCTGGGCGAGCGCCTCGGGCACTTCTTCCGCGGCATCGGCTTCACGGTCCTGGAGGGGTACGGCCTGACCGAGTCCTGCGCCGCCACCGCCTTCAACCCGTGGGACCGGCAGAAGATCGGCACGGTCGGCCAGCCGCTGCCGGGCTCGGTGGTCCGTATCGCCGACGACGGCGAGGTCCTCCTCCACGGCGAGCACCTGTTCACCGGGTACTGGAACAACGAGGGCGCGACCGAAGAGGCCCTCGCCGACGGCTGGTTCCACACCGGCGACATCGGCACGCTCGACGAGGACGGCTACCTGCGCATCACCGGCCGCAAGAAGGAGATCATCGTCACGGCGGGCGGCAAGAACGTCGCTCCCGCCGTCATCGAGGACCGCATCCGCGCGCATGCCCTCGTCGCGGAGTGCATGGTCGTCGGCGACGGCAGGCCGTTCGTCGGGGCGCTCGTCACCATCGACGAGGAGTTCCTCGGCAAGTGGGCCGCCGACCACGACAAGCCGGCGGATTCCACGGTGGCGTCCCTGCGCGACGACGTGGACCTGCTCGCCGCGATCCAGACGGCCGTGGACGACGGCAACGCGGCGGTCTCCAAGGCGGAGTCGGTCCGCAAGTTCCGCATCCTGGGCGCCCAGTTCACGGAGGACTCGGGCCACCTGACGCCCTCGCTGAAGCTGAAGCGGAATGTCGTGGCCAAGGATTACGCGGACGAGGTCGAAGCGATCTACCGGGGCTGAGGCCGCTTCCGCGCCGCTGGACCTGTGGTGACGGGGCGTGCGCGGGTGAGCCCACTCGCCGTGGGTGAACCCCTGGTCGCGCGGCTGCGGCCCGGCGGGGCTTCTCGCGCAGTTCCCCCTGGAGCATGCGGCTTCGCCGCAGCTCCAGGGGGGCTCCACGCGCCTATGAGGTGGCGCACGAAGTGCGCACCTCAGGGGCGCGGGGAACTGCGCGACCAGCCACGACGAGAGCCGCACCCGGCGACGCCCACGCGCTACAACAACCCCCGCAACCTCTCCGCCAGCAGATCCCACCGCCACCGCTCCTCCACCCAAGAACGCCCCCGCTCCCCCATCCGGCGACGCAGCTCCGGGTCGCCCAGAAGCGCCACGATGCGATCCGCGGCCTCCTCGGGGACGCCGCCACGGACGACCCAGCCGGTCTCCCCGTCGAGGACCGCGTCCGGCGCGCCGCCGGAGTCACCGGCCACCACCGGCAGCCCCGTGGCGGAAGCCTCCAGATAGACGATGCCGAGGCCCTCGACGTCCAGGCCGCCGCGGCGCGTCCGGCACGGCATGGCGAACACGTCACCGGCCCCGTAGTGCGCGGGCAGTTCCGCCCACGGCACGGCGCCCGTGAAGCGCACGGAGTCCGCGACCCCGGTCTCCTCGGCCAGCTTGCGGAGGTCCTTCTCGTACGGGCCGCCGCCCACGATCAACAGCACCGCGTCCGGTACGGCCGCCAGGATCCGCGGCATCGAGAGGATCAGCGTGTCCTGGCCCTTGCGCGGGACGAGACGCGAGACGCACACGACTACGGGGCGCTGCGAGAGGCCGAGGCGGGCCCGCACCAGGTCGCCGCCGGAACCCGGGTGGAACGTCTTCTCGTCGACCCCGGGCGGGAGTTGGACCATCCGGCCGGCCGCCGCGGGCGTCAGCGCCGCCGCGATCCGTGAGCGCGTGTACTCGCCCAAGTACGTGATCGTGTCCGTCGACTCGCCGATCCGGCGCAACAGGCTCCGGGAGGCGGGGAGTTGGGCCCAGCCGGCCTCGTGCCCGTGGGTCGTCGCGACGATTCGCCGCGCGCCCGCCCTGCGCAGCGCCGGCGCCATCAGGCCGAGCGGTGCGGCCGCCCCGAACCAGACCGACGTACAGCCGTGCTCCTGCAAGAGGCCCACCGCGCGCCGGGTCACGCCCGGGGTCGGCAGGAGCATCGTCGTACGGTCGCGTACGACGGTGAACGGCTGTTCCGCGTCAAAGGCGGCGGTCGCCTCGGCGCCTTCCCGGCCGCGCTTCCACGTGGACGCGTAGACGACGAGCCGCTCAGGGTCCAGGCGCAGCGCCATGTTGTGCAGGAAGGCCTGGATGCCGCCGGGCCGGGGCGGGAAGTCGTTGGTCACGACCAGCGTCTTGTTTGTCTTGTGCATCGCCGCTGACAGTACCGAACCCACCCCACGGAACGCGCCACGCCGCCTCGGTCCATGGCCACCACACACTTCCTCCCGGCATGATGGTTCGAATGAAGACGCGAAATCCCGCAGCGGTCCTTGTCGGCTGGGCCCTGACCAGGACGTTGTTGCTGCTGTGTGTCTTCAAGGTGCTCGTCGTGCCGGGCCCCGACGTCACCAGCGACGTCTCCGTGATCTACCAGGGCTGGTTCGACGTTCTGCGCACCGGAACGTTCCCGCTGGACGACGTCACGTGGCAGTACCCGCCGGCCGCCGCGGTGGCGATCCTCTCCCCCGCGCTGCTCCCGTTCCTCCCCTATACGTCGGCGTTCTTCCTGATGGCGTTCCTGGCGGACGCGGTCGTCTTCCTGATGCTCCTGTACGTCGCCGACCGGCGGGGTCATTCGCGGCGCGGAGTGTGGGTGTGGGTGGCGGGGCTGCCGCTGCTCGGGCAGACGGTGTACGCGCGCTACGACGTGATGGTCACGGCCGTCGCGGTGGCGGCGCTGCTCGCGGCGGCCCGGCATCCGAAGGCCGCGGGTGTCATGGCCGCGCTGGGCGCGATGCTCAAGGTGTGGCCGGCGCTGCTGCTGGTCGGCTTCCGGCGCGGCCGCGACACCCGCGAGTCGTGGGGTGCCGCGGCGCTGACGGCGGGCGGGCTCGCGGTCACCTTCGCCGTAGCGATGCCGGGCGCGTTCGCCTTCCTGACGTTCCAGCGGGACCGGGGCACGGAGGTCGAGTCGCTGGGCGCTCTGGTCTTCCACGTGGCGCGCCGGTTCGGCTGGTCGGGCACGGTCCAACTGAACTACGGCTCGGTCGAGTTCCTCGGCCCGTACGTGGATGTGGTCAGCGTCCTCGCGCAGGGGCTGACCGCGCTCGCCTTCGGCTGGCTGGTGCTGTGGCGGCTGCGGGCGCGCGCCTGGCAGTCGGGCACGCTCGCCGACGCGGCGCTGACGGCGGTGCTGCTGTTCACGACGACGAGCCGGGTGATCAGTCCGCAGTACATGCTGTGGCTGGTCGGTCTGGCGGCCGTGTGTCTGTTGTTCCGCGACAGCCGGATGACGCTTCCGGTGTGGCTGGTGCTCGCCGCGACGTTCGTGACGTTCCTGGAGTTCCCTCTCTGGTTCTCGCACGTGGTGGCCAGCGACTCCCTCGGCCTCACCCTCCTCCTGGTCCGCAACGGGCTGCTCGTCGCCGCCACCCTGAGCGCCTGTGGCCGGCTGTGGCGCGCGACGGTGACCGAGCCGCGCCGCGCCACGCACACCCCGGTCCCCGCTCAGCCCGCCCCCGCGGGCCTCAGCGACGCGACCAGGTCCTCCTGACGGCGGCTCAGCCCAGTTCGGACCGGACGTACTCCCGCCAGCGCGCCACGAAGTCGTTCTCGTCGATGCCGAGGACGCTCCGCAGGGCGCCTTCCACGGCTCCGGCCCGCTGTTTGTGGCCGCCGACGGCGGTGTAGAACGCGTTGAGTTCCGCCTCGCCCCAGCGGTCGGCGATCATCCGGCAGGCCAGCCAGCCGCTCTCGTACGCCCGCGCCAGCTTGCTCGAGTCGCCGGTGAATCCGAAGTCGGCGTCCTCGGGCAGCGTGGTGGGGGCGGTGCCCTCCTGCACGGCACGCTGCAGCTCGGGGGCGGCCTGCTCGGGGGCGCGGTCCGTGCTCCGGTAGCCCGTCCAGTCCGCGTACCCCTCCGACAGCCACAGCGGGGTCGCCGCCGAGGTCACGGTGCGGGTGGCGACGTGCGCGGTCTCGTGGGTGAGGACGACCTGCTTGCCGAAGGCGCCGAGCACGCCGTACGCCTCGGGGTTGATGATCACCCGGTCCGCGGGCGCGGTGCCCGAGCCGCCCGCCTCGCCCGTCGTGACGGCCGCGATGCCCTGGTAGCCGGAGGCGGGCGCCCCCAGCAATTTGCCCATCCCCTCGAGGGACTTGGGGACCACGACGACGACCTTGCGCGCCCAGCCGTCTCCCCAGGCGTCCGTCACCGCGGGCACCGCCTCGTCGGCGAGAGCGGCGTACGACCGCAGCACGGACGGCTGCTGCCCGACGCCGAGCACGAGGCTGTGCGCGCCCTTCACCGCGGTGACCTTGCCCTGCTCCCACAGCTGCTGCCCGGACTTCTCAGCGGGCGCGTCCTCGACGACGCGCCAGCGCTCACCCGTGCGCTGCAGCGTCAGCGTCCGCTCGGCGACGACGGGCGCCTTGTCGTACCCGTCGACGCGGTAGCGCAGCTCGGCCGCGGCACTGACCCGGGACCCGGAACCGTCCAGGCTCGTCAGCTTGTACGCCCAGGAGTCGAGCGGGACCGCGGCGAGATCGAGCAGCAGATAGGGGTCGGCGCCACCGGTCGCCCGGTACGCGGTGGAGTCCCCGTCCAGGACGGCGGCCGCGCGGCGGTCCAGGACGCGCTGCACGGCGGCCGAACGGGAGTCCGTCGGCGCGGTGTCCGACACGCACCCGGACACCCCGGCGAGCAGGGCGCCGAGCGCCACGAAGCACCCCGCCCTGCGCACCGCACCCCGTCGACCAGCCATCATCCAGATCGTACGGCGTCCCGCGCGGGCAGGTGGGCCTCAGACCCGGGTCACCGAGGAGACCGGCATCATGCCGACCGGGTCGTAGCGCACCGGGGCGCCGGGGTAGGGCGCGTGGATGACCTGGCCGTTGCCCGCGTAGATGCCGATGTGGTGGGCGTCGGACCCGTACGCGACCAGGTCGCCGGGGCGCGCCTGGGAGAGCGGGACCTGCTGCCCCGCGTACCGCTGGGCCTGCGAGGTGCGCGGCAGGCCGACCCCGGCCTGCCCGTACGACCACTGCATGAGGCCCGAACAGTCGAACGCGGTGGGCCCGTTGGCGCCCCAGACGTACGGCTTGCCGAGCGCCGACTGGGCCGCGGCGAGCGCGGCGGCCGCCCGGGCCGAGGACGCGGGGCCCGCGCCCGCCAGGTCGGGGCGCTCACCGCCGCGCGAGGCCCGCTCGTACGCGGCGCGGTCGGTGTCCGGCATCGAGTTGAGCAGCCGCCGCGCCTTGGCCAGCTTCGACTCGACACTGCGCTTGTGCCGGGCGACGGCCTTGCGGCTCTTGTCCAGCTCCGCGAGCCGGCGCTGCGCCTCGGCGCGCCGCTGGGCCAGCTCCCGCTGGGCGCCCTGCAGTTCGGCCAGGTCGCCGGCCTGGCGGGCGCTGATCCGGTTGAGGGTGCTGGCCCGGTCGAGATAGGCGTCCGGGTCGGAGGAGAACATCAGGGCGAGCGAGGGGTCCATGCCGCCGGAGCGGTACTGGGCCCCGGCCACCATGCCGAGGGCGTGGCGCATCTTGTTGATCCGCTCCTGCCCCCGGGCCACCTGGTCCTGGGAGGAGGTGAGTTCGGCGCGGAGCTTGTCGGCCCGCTCGTCGGCCTTGTTGAAGGCCTCGGTGGCGGTCTCCGCCTGGTCGTACAGGCGGTCCACCTCGGCCTTGGTGTCGGCCGGCCTGTCCTGCGGCGCGGCGCCCGCCTGAGCGGCGCCGAGGGTGGCTGCCGCCGAAGCGGCGGCCACGGTCAGGACGGTTACGCGCGTGCTCCGGTCGAGACCCGAGAGACCGGAGTGCACAGTGCGGCGATGAGACCCCACGAGTAGCCGCTCTCCCTTCCGCTGGCGATTGCGCTGGCGCTCCCCATGATCGGGGAATGCGCGCCGACAGTAGTCGCGCGACTACCGCCTGGCCAACGACCGTTCGGGGGGCACGCAACGCGACGCCCCGCCTATGACGCAGGTCATGGGCGGGGCGTGGGGTCAGCAGAGGGCTCCGGAATTCGCTCGAAAGGGCGCGTTTCTGGAGCGTGTTGAGCCTTTGGTACGAGGATCAGATGCGGACGCCGAACTGGAACGACCCGATCGTGCTCATCGACTCGTAGCGGACGACGGCGCCGGGGTGCGGGGCGTGCAGCACCTGGCCGTTGCCCGCGTAGAGACCCACGTGCGCGAGGCTGTTGAAGAAGACGAGGTCACCGGGCTTGAGCTGGCTCATGCCTATCTTGACGCCGTCGTTCTGCTGCGTGTACGTCGTCCGGGTCAGGGAGACACCGGCCTGCGCGTACGCCCACTGCGTGAGGCCCGAGCAGTCGTAGGAGTTGGGGCCCGTGCCGCCGGAGACGTAGGCCTTGCCGATCTGGGTGGCTGCGGCGCTCAGGGCGGCTCCGCCGCGCTGGGAGGCGGGCACCTCGCTGCCGAGGTCGACGCGGCCGGCGGAGCCGCGGCTGGCGCGGGCCTCGGCGTCGGCCATCTTCTGCCGCTCGGCGGCGGTCAGGGAGTTGAGCAGCTTCTGCGCGGAGCCGAGCTTGCTCTGGACTTCCTTCTTCTTCTTGCCGAGTTCGGTGCGGGTGTCGGCGAGGTCCTTGAGCTTCTCGGAGGCCTCGGCCCGCTCCTGGGCGAGCGTGCGCTGCTTGTCCTGGACCTTCTTGAGCGACTCGAGCTGCTGGGCGCTGAGCGAGTCGAGCGTGGACGCCTTGTCGAGGTAGTCGTCCGGGTCCGCGGAGAGGAAGAGCTGGACGGAGGGGTCGATACCGCCGGAGCGGTACTGCTGGCTGGCGAGCGAACCGAGGCCCGTGCGCAGCTCGTTCAGGTCCTCCTGGCCGCGGGCGACCTTGTCCTGGAGCTCGCCGATCTCCTTCTCGAGCTTCTGCTGCTTCTCCTTGGCCCCGTTGTAGAGGTCGGTGGCCTTCTCCGCCTCTTCGTAGAGCTTGTCGACCTTGGCCTTGACCTCGCTCTTGTCGGGCTTCGGCGCGGCGTTGGCCGCCTGCGAAGTGAGAGCCACGGCAGCGGCGGCGGTCGCGGTGAGCACGGTCACACGGGTGCGGCTCGGCTGCTTGGGTCGACGGTGGGACGCCACGAAGGCGAGCTCCTTCTTCCTCCAGCCGCCCACGAACACCCGGTGGGCGGTGTCCCTCCACCGTCACTCACCTCATGAGAGTGATCACCCGAGCGGAGGTTCGAGGCCTGACCCTAGTGACCTTCTTGTGATCAGTTCAAATCCTGACGAGAAAAATCTCAGTCACCGACTGCATTCTTTGCACTCAACTCACGTGCAGTGATGCCCGTTCGACACTACGTTGCGTGAAGGTTTCGCCAATTCGGGCATACGGAACGGACGTTACCCATGTGGCGTATGCAACGCAGTGGGTATCAGATGGCATCAACCGCGCGAAAGCCGCTTCAGGAGCATGACGGACGCGACCGGACGCGCGCCCGCCTTCGCGATGCCGTCGGCCACCTCGCGGTCCGTCGACACCACGATCACGGGCCGGCCCGACGGCTCCGCGCGCACCAGTTGACGGATCAGCTCGTCGGCGGTGACGCCCGCCTTGGAGAACAGCACCCGCACCCCGCGCGGCGGCGCGAGCAGCACGGGCGCGGCCAGCTCGGCCCCGTCGAAGACACAGGTCACCTCGGCCCCGGTCTGCGCGGCGAGCTGCGAGAGGGAGCCGAGCAGCCGGAGCCGCTGCTTCTCCAGCGGCATCGTCGGATAGCCGGTCTTCGTCACGTTGTAGCCGTCGACCACGAGATGAGCCTGGGGCAGCGCGAGCAACTGGTCGAGGATGGCGGGGTCGTGCTCGTGCAGGGCGCGCGCCGCGATGTCCTTGGGCGTCATCCTGCCCGGCTCCACGGCGTCCACGGAGTCCGCGGGCCGCGCGGACACGGGCGGCAGCGCCAGCTCCCTGCGCAGCCCCTGGGCGGCGTCCAGGACGGTGTCGAGCAGCAGGCGTACGCGCATGTCCTCGACGCTGCGTCCTTCGCGGGCCGCCCTGCGCGACGCTTCGAGGGCCGCCTCGGCCTCGCCGAGCCGCGCCTTGACCCGGCGCGCCTCGCTCTCCGCGGCGGACACCTGGGCCTGCCCCTCGGCCCGGACCGTCTCGGCCTCGTTCTGCGCCTTGCGCACGGCCGCCTCGCCGCGCTTCACATCGCTGAGTGCGGCCCGCAGCTTGCGGTGCACGGCGTCGGTCTCGCGCCTGGCGGCGTCGAGCTCGGCGCGCAATCGTTCCGTCTCGGCCTTGGTGTGGGCCTGCGCCTCGGCCAGCCGGTCGCGCAGCGACTGCAGTTCGGCCCGGGTCTCCTCGTCGACCCGCTCGGCGTCGGCCCGCTGGGCCTCCTCGCCGGCGGCGGCGACCAGCTTCACCCAGCCCACGGGCCGCAGCACGTACGCGGCCGCGGCGACGTCCAGCGGGTCGGCTGCGGGCGGCGGCGAACCGGCGTCGAGCGCGCCGCAGAGTTCGGGCTGCGCGTCCCGGAACCGCTCCGCGATCCGCTGCCGGAACAACGTCTCGCTCTCCACGGCGGCGGCCATGGCGTTGCCCGCGAACTTCACCCGCCGAGTCGGGGTGAACCGCGCATACTGCCGCAACTGGGGCGGCAGCTCACCGACCGTCAGACCGCCGAAGCCGTCCGAGACGATCTGCACGACCCGCCGCCGTACGCCTTCGGGCAACGGCCGGTCGAGCACCTCGGCGGCGCCGCCGTCCCCGGCCTCCCCGCCAGTGCTCTCCACCATCCGTCACCTCAAAGTCACTGGGGGGCCGCTCCCTCAGGAGTCGGCGCCCGGCCTGTCCACGAGTTCCACCTGATCCACCGCGTTGCACCAACGGCAGCGCACCGACTCGATGGTCTCACTGACCACGTCGCGTTCCTCGACCTTCGGCTCACCGGCCAGGTCGAGGTGGAGGTACTCGACGACCTTCGAGGAGCGGGTCACGTCGAACCGCGTGAGATTGCCGCAGAGCGTGCAGCGCCAGCGGGTGGCGGCGGTCGGCAGGGGAACCGTCATCGGACTGTCGCCTCTTCCTTCGAGCACGGCCCTCGGCACGTGCGCTTTCCGTGATACGTGGTGCGTGCTTTATTGCCCGTAACCCTACGGCCTGCCGTCCACCGCCCGCTCCCCGCCTTGCGTCATGCTCTCTCCCATGATCGGCAACGGACGCGACGCGATCGGCAAAGTGACCTCATTCCTCAGAGGGCATCCCGCACCGGTCACGTACGGAATCATCGCCGTCTGCTGCGTGGTCTTCGTCCTTTCCCCCTGCTCCGGGTTCAACCCGTCGTACGGCACCGGTGACCACCTTCTTTCCGCGCAGACCGCCTACTTCGAGCGGTGGGGCGTGCTCCCCGCCGAACTCTTCACCGGATCACCCCGCGCCGCACTCACCCCGGCCACAGCTCTGTTCGTGCACGGCAGCTGGGTGCACCTGCTGGGCAACATGCTCTTCCTCTACGTCTTCGGGGCGATGGTCGAAGAACGCATGGGCCCCCTGCAGTACGCGCTCTTCTACCTGGTCAGCGGCTACCTGGCACTCCTCGGCTACGCCATCGCGCACGCCGGCTCCGAGCAGACGCTGGTCGGCGCATCGGGGGCGATCTCGGCGCTGCTCGGCGCGTTCCTGTACCTGTTCCCCGACGCACGCGTGACGAGCCTGCTCCCCTTCCTCCTCTTCCTGCCGCTGCGCTTCCCCGCGTGGGTGGTGCTGCCGTTCTGGGTGGCGCTGCAGTGGGTGGCGGCGGGGCAGGACAGCCAGGGGCCCGGCGTCGCGTACCTCGCCCACCTGGTCGGCTTCTCGCTCGGCTTCCTCTACGCGTGGGTGAGGTACAGAGGCCGGGCTAAGGTGAGAGCAGCCCCAGCCACGGCCACCGAGGGAGACAGCCAGCCGTGATCACCGCGATCGTGCTCATCAAGACCAGCGTGGACCGGATCCCCGAGATCGCCGAGTCGATCGCGGCCCTGGAGAGCGTCAGCGAGGTCTTCTCCGTCACCGGCACGTACGACTTGATCGCCATGGTCAGGGTGGCCCGGCACGACGACCTGGCGGACGTCATCCCCGGCCGGATCAGCAAGATCCAGGGGGTCGAGGGGACGGACACGCATGTGGCGTTCCGCACGTACTCCCAGCACGACCTGGAGGCGGCGTTCTCCATCGGCCTGGACAGCTGAACCACGGAAAGCCGCGGTCGCGTCCGCTCGGTGACCCGCCGCCGACGTGCTGGCGAAGGCGGCCCTGAAGGACCACGCGCGCCTCGC